>JAMOMH010000071.1 GCA_027068675.1 Sedimenticola sp. | reverse complement strand
TTGCAGAGCGAGAGATAACGCAGCCAAACAGAGGTGGCAAGGATATCCATCTGCCGCCCTGCGTCATTGACGTAATATTCACGGTGTACCTCAAAACCAACCGCCTCAAGTAGATCTGCAACAGTTGCTCCATAAGCGGCACCACGACCATGCCCCACATGCAGTGGCCCAGTTGGATTGGCGGAGACAAACTCAACCAGAACCCTCTTGTTCTCACCATAACTGCTTCGGCCATAAGCATCTCCCTGCTGTAAAATTTCAGGGATTAGTGAGTGATAGGCGTTGTCGGAGAGGGTGAAGTTGATGAAGCCAGGGCCGGCAATATCACTCTTCACCACCAGCGATGACTCTGGCATGGCTGCGAGCAGTTTTTCTGCCAGATCACGGGGTCGGCAGCGGGCTGTTTTTGCCAACACCATTGCGATATTGGAGGCGAAATCACCATGTTGGCGATCACGTGCACGCTCAATCATTGGCATTGGGATAGCATCGGCTGGGATAACGTCATCACTGGCCAGCTGTTGCAAGGCCTGGGAGAGAAGGTGTTGGATATGAGATTTCATTCAGAGATCAGTTTAAGCGGTCAAGGGGAAGCGGGTAAGGATAACATGTAGCCTGAGGGCCACGGAATGAAATAGCTGCGAATAAACTGAAATGAACGCAAATATTATTAAGCGTTCATTTCAGTTTATTCGCAGCTACCTATCTACTGTTTCTCTTCGTAAGGTTCTGTGAAGGAGCACTCTTTCTGTGGGCAGACTCGCTCGGTTCCCTTGCGTTTGGTGGTTTTGATGCTGAGGATTGGCCAGCCGCATGATGGGCATGGCCCTTCGGTTGGCTCGTTCCAGATCGCATAGTCACAATCGGGATATTTTGAGCAGGAGAAGAAGATCTTACCGCGCCGAGATTTGCGCCGCATGATGGTGCCTTTATTACATTTTGGGCACTCAACGCCGGTGTCAGTTGGTTTCTCGATCGGCTCAATATGACGGCATTTTGGGTAACCCGAGCAGCCGATAAACTTGCCGTAACGCCCCTGTTTGAAGATTAGGTCAGAGTCACATTCAGGGCATTTACGCCCCTCAACAATTTGTGGCTCAGCTTTGGTCTCGCCATCTTCACCCAAATTTCGGGTGTAATCGCACTCGGGGTAGTTGTTGCAGCCGATAAAACGGCCATGTCGGCCAAGCCTAATGGAGAGCGGTTCGCTGCATTTTGGGCACTTCTCATCCATCGGTTCATGTGTGACGTCACTGCGCTTAACATTGGCCTCAGTGTGATCAATACGCTCTTTGAACGGGCCCCAGAACTTTTGCAGTAGTGGCACCCACTCCTCTTCACCGCGTGATACAGCATCCAGCTCATCTTCTAGTTTGGCGGTGAAGTTGTAATCGACATACTGGGTGAAGTATTCGGTTAGAAAGCGTTTAACTACGCGCCCCACATCGGTGGGTGAGAAACGCTTCTTTTCCAACACCACATATTCACGATCCTGTAGTGTTGAGATGATAGAGGCGTAGGTGGAGGGGCGGCCAATATCATGCTCCTCCAGCGTCTTAACAAGACTCGCTTCACTGAAACGTGGGGGTGGTTCGGTAAAATGCTGCTCAGGACGAATGGCCAGCAGTTTGATCTTCTCACCCTCTTTAAGTGGGGGCAGCATCTTCTCATCACCATCACCCGCTTTGGCGTCATCTTTGCCTTCCATATAGACGGCAATAAAGCCTGGTTTAGTGATGGTTGAGCCATTGGCACGGAAGGTATTGTCCTTACCACAGCTCATGTCAGCGGCGACGGTGCTGATGGTGGCATGGATCATCTGACAAGCGATGGCGCGTTTCCAAATCAGCTCATAGAGCTTAGCTTGTTCAGCGCTCAGTGCCGATTTAATCTCATCGGGAATTTGTCTGGCAGAGGTGGGGCGAATTGCCTCATGGGCCTCTTGTGCATTCTTTGCTTTGGTCTTGAAGAGGCGTGGTTTATCGGGACATTGGTCAGCGCCATAACGCTGCTGGATCAGCTCGCGGATATCATCCATCGCTTCGCTGGCCAGATTGACCGAATCGGTACGCATGTAGGTGATCAAACCTGCGGTGCCACTGCCTACATCAACACCTTCATAGAGCTGTTGGGCGATACGCATGGTGCGCTGGGTGGTAAAACCGAGCTTACGTGCCGCCTCCTGTTGCAAGGTTGAGGTGGTAAAAGGGGGGGCTGGATTGCGGCGACGCTGTTTGCGCTCCACTTTAACGATAGTGAGTTCGCCAGCGGCAGCTGCGAGTAGTGACTGCTCGGCAGCAGCGGCTGTTTCACCATCAGTGATGCTGAATTGGCTCTGTTTTTCGCCATTCAGATAGGTCAGTCTGGCACTGAAGTTAGCCTTCTGTTTGTTGAGGTCAGCCTCAATGCTCCAATACTCACGTGATTTAAATGCCTCAATCTCCTCCTCGCGCTCGACGATCATACGCAGAGCGGGGCTTTGTACTCGACCGGCTGAGAGGCCGCGGCGTATCTTTTTCCACAACAGAGGAGAGAGATTGAAACCGACAAGGTAGTCGAGCGCACGTCGTGCTTGTTGGGCGTTGACTAAATCAAGAGATATTTCACGCGGATTGGCGATGGCATCTTGCACGGCACGTTTGGTGATCTGGTTGAAAACCACCCGATGAACCTGCTTATCCTTCAGTAATTTACGCTGTTTCAGCAGCTCCAACAGATGCCATGAGATCGCTTCACCCTCGCGATCTGGATCGGTTGCAAGATAGAGGGCATCGGCCTTTTTAATCGCTTTGGCGATCGCCTGTACGTGGCGTTCGTTGCGTTCGATAACCTGGTACTTCATGCTGAAGTCATTGGCTGTGTCGACAGCACCCTCTTTGGGTATTAAGTCGCGCACATGGCCGTAGGAGGCCAAAACCATGAAATCTTTGCCCAGGTATTTTTCAATCGTCTTTGATTTAGCGGGTGATTCAACAATGACCAGATTCATTTGCTTCGATTTTTTTAGTTAGTGGTTAAAATTAAGTATGTGGATAGTGATTTGCCAGAAGCTCTACAGGTTAATGCAGATAGAGAGGCATTTCGTTATAGACCAAATTTTCCATGCGAACAAAGGCGCTCTCCTGGCCTGGCTGATTCATCAGTACCAATAGGACAATCCATTTCAGATCATCCACATTGATGTAGAGGCTCTCCAGTGCCAATGCGCGTTCAATGACCAACTCTCGGCCGGTGGCGTTGATGATCTCATTCTGTTCAAGAAATATCAGTAGGCCACGAGTATCAACGTCAAAACGGTTATTCTCCTCTTCAGTGAAGATACGAGTGGCGTTGGCTTGGTGTACAGGCGCTGGTGGCTGACCGATCTGTTTGGCCAGCTCATCAAGCCAGGAGAAGGCTTTATCAATTTCGTTTTGTGAAAAACCCACTTCAGCTAGATCATCACGTAGAGCGTGTTGATCATCCGGTGGAGGCTGATCTCCATCCATGTAGTTTTCGTAGAGGTAGATCAAAATATCTACAACATTTTCATTCATCAAACAGTGTCCTTAGAGGGAGTGTCCGTTCGATAGTAACGTCCACCAGGTGCTGATGCGACGATCCCATCTAATTCTAAGCGTAACAGCATGGAGGAAACTGCTTCAGTGGTCAATCCACTTGTTTGTATGAGGTAATCGATCGGCTGAGGGTCATAGCCTAAGGTGTGCAGCAGGTGCTGGTACTCCTCATCAAATTGGGTGCTGTCGGTTGGCTCAGTGTTGCTAACAGCAGGTTGCTCCAGCTCAGGCAAGAGACCAAGTAGAGGTGCTAACTCTTCAACGATATCAGCTGCTGTCTCAACCAATTTAGCCCCTTCGCGAATTAGCTTGTGACAACCACGGGCAAGTGGATTGTGGATTGAGCCAGGGATGGCAAACACCTCCCGCCCTTGCTCCATTGCCAATCTAGCGGTGACCAATGAACCACTTTTTATGGCCGCTTCAACAATCAGTGTGCCAACTGATAGACCGCTGATGATGCGGTTGCGACGTGGAAAATTGCCTGGATGTGGTTTGGTATTGAGTGGAAATTCAGAGACTAAAGCTCCATTTTCTGCAATTTGATGTGCCAGTTGGCGATGGCGAGCTGGATAGACCCGATCGAGTCCCGTGCCGGTGATGGCGATGGTGCGCCCTTGGTTGAGTGCACCGCTGTGAGCAGCGCCATCAATCCCCGTTGCCAAACCGCTAGTGATCGTGAAGCCGTGAGCTGCAAGGTATCGTGCAAATTCACGACTGGTGTCGCTGCCGCCCGTTGATGGGTTACGGCTGCCAACGATGGCCAATTGAGGGGTTGATAGTAGCTCTGGATCACCATGAATATAGAGCAGCATGGGGGGGTCACTGATCTCACGCAGCATGGCGGGGTAGCGAGTATCATGCCATGTCACAATGTGGTGGTAAGGATACTCAAGCCACTCAAGCGTTTGATCAAATGACTGGCTTTTGGCTGAAGCGAGATATTCAAGGCTGCGGCTACTGAGTTTGCATTCGGTCAGTGCCGACTGTGGTGCAGAGAGTATCGCTTGTGGTGTTCCAAATTTCTCGATTAAGCGCCGTGCAGTTTGGCTACCAATGCCCGGCGCATTCGTTAGTGTTAGCCACGCTAAAGTGTCATCCATGACAGCTTTCTATTTGAGAATTAAGGCGGTAATTTTAGTATCCAGGGGTGCGAACAGTATCGTGGAGATGCAGTGGGCTAGTGGCATACATCACCAACCCAAAGCTGACACGGTCAAAGGTGCGAAAAATCATCAACACGCCAGCCTCTTCAAGGGGTAGTTTAACGCGTTCGCCACGTAGCGGGCTAACGGTGTCACGTATCTCTTTGCCACCTTGCAAGATGCGTAGTACATGTCCTGGTACTAGCCCATCATTGTTGCCTCGGTTGATTACAACTGTGTTGAATTGGCCAATCTGAGAGACGCCATTAAGAACGGAAATAATCTGCCCATCAATCAACTCTTTTGGAGCAGTTGGTTGAAAATTGCTCAGTGGCTCATCTTTGAGAATAGGCACCAGGCGGTCACCAATGACTGTCTCTAAACCAGTTTTAGTCAGTAGAAGTTTGGCTGGGTCGCCTGTTCGTTGTAGGTCGGCATTGCCGATAAAGAGCGCTTCGTAACCAAGAATTTCACCTGTTTGGGGGTCTTTGTAGGCTTTGCCAGGGCGAACCACCTCATACTTCCAAGATGGAGGGTCGATGATTGAGCGAACATAGACTTGGTGGCCAGCTCCGCCAATGATGCGGTCACCCAAGAAGTGAACCACATAAGGTGCGTCATCAAGCTCACCCTCATTTAAGACATAAGGGCGTGTCAAAAATTGGGCGATAGCATCAATAGGGACAGTTGGGATCGCTTGGCTGAGTGGCTCGGCACGTATTTTTGGTGAGAGTTTAATGTCACCCGATGCCGCTGAGCGCTCCACCTGAAGAACAGGTATTCCGTTAATAAACGAGAGGGCAATAACATCACCTGGATAGATCAGGTGAGGGTTCTCAATCTGCATATTGGCCTGCCAAATATCGGGCCAGTGCCACGGATCACGTAGAAAACGGGCCGATATATCCCATAGCGTATCGCCTCGTACGACGGTATAACGCTCGGGGTGGCCAGGGTTGAGTTCGACTGGTGCAGCAAAAGCCGTTGTGGCGAGAAGTGCTCCAAGTAGCAAACCAGCAAATTTTTGAAAAGAGTAGGACATGATATTTCCTATTAACCAAGTCGCCAATACTGGCGGAAATTCCCACCAGTTTTCAGTATGATCATAATGTTAGCGTAGATTCTTACTTTTATTCTATAACATTTGGAAAACCCCATGGCAATTCTCGACATTCTTCGATTTCCTGACCCGAGGCTTCGTAACAAAGCAAAGCCAGTTGAGCAGGTAGATGCTGCATTGCAGCGTCTGGTGGATGATATG
Organism: Sedimenticola sp.; assembly: GCA_027068675.1. Taxonomy (GTDB): domain Bacteria; phylum Pseudomonadota; class Gammaproteobacteria; order Chromatiales; family Chromatiaceae; genus JAKITT01. The sequence goes on along the minus strand of JAMOMH010000071.1, from coordinate 8,738 downwards.
TTCGAGACGATGTACCAAGCACCGGGTATTGGCCTTGCCGCGACTCAAGTTAATGTTGCAAAACGTCTGGTGGTACTGGATCTCTCCGAAGAGAAGAATCAGCCGTTGGTTCTGATTAACCCTGAAATTATCGAGAGCAATGGCAGTGATGAATATGAGGAGGGGTGCCTCTCTGTACCGGGAGTACACGAGACGGTAAAGCGAGCTGAACGTATTAGAATCAAGGCGCAGGATCGGGATGGCAGCCCTTTTGAGATGGATGCTGAGGCGCTGTTGGCAATATGTATTCAGCATGAAATAGATCATCTCGATGGTAAACTTTTTGTTGATTACCTCTCTAGCCTAAAACGCCAGCGTATACGTAAAAAACTGGAGAAGGAGGAGCGCCAAGATGCGCCGTTGGAGAGTAATGGCCGATCTATTTGAGTCTATCTAGCAGCCCCCATTTTACTGAGACACCGTTCCCAAATTGAGATTTTAATGAGTCAGCCATTGAAGATAATTTTTGCAGGTACCCCCGAATTTGCTGCTGAAGCACTGAAGGCACTGTTGAAGACAGAGCACCAAATTGTTGCCGTCTATACCCAGCCAGATCGTCCGGCAGGCCGCGGGCGAAAGCTAACTGCCAGCCCTGTTAAAGCGGTGGCGCTTGAGTTTGGTCTGCCCGTTTATCAACCTGCAAACCTAAAAGGTGATGAGGATCTGAAAATACTGGAGGCGCTACAGGCTGACCTGATGATCGTTGCGGCCTACGGTTTAATTTTGCCACAGCGGGTTTTGGATGCACCAAAGATTGACTGCATCAACATCCACGCCTCCCTGTTGCCTCGTTGGCGCGGTGCAGCACCCATTCATCGAGCCATATTGGCGGGTGATTGTGAAACGGGTATCACCATTATGCAGATGGAGGCAGGGCTTGATACGGGTGCGATGCTCTATAAATTGAGTTGCCCCATTGAGGCAAAAGAGACGGCGGGTTCTCTACATGACAAATTAGCTGCACTGGGTGCACAAGCGCTGCTTAAGTCACTACCAGGTATTGCTGATGGCTCACTGCAACCAGAGACCCAAGATGACTCATTGACCACCTATGCGCATAAATTGACCAAAGCAGAGTCAAAGATCGATTGGACAAAATCGGCCAGTGAGTTAGCGCGTCAAATTAACGCATTCAACCCTTGGCCAGTCGCCCAGGCTGATATGGATGGCAAACCTTTGCGACTCTGGCAGGCAGAGGCTTTAACTACACCAACGACTCAAGCACCAGGCAGTGTAGTTGCGAGTGGCTCATCAGGCATTGATGTGGCGACGGTTGATGGTCTACTGCGTATTTTGCAGCTCCAGCTGCCAGGGAAGCGGGTGATGAGTGTCGCTGATTTCCTCAATGCACATACTATGGATGGAAAGGTGCTTGGCTAAACAACGAAAACGGCCAGTCACCACTCGCCTGCTCGCCATTGAGGTGATGCAGCAGCTTTTGCAGGATGGCCGCTCATTGAGCGATACCCTGCCTATTGCTCAACAGCGCCTTGAAGAGCCAAAAGATCAGGCGCTACTACAAGAGTTTTGCTTTGGAATGGCCCGTTGGTTTGCCCGCCTTGATGCCGTTGCAGGAGAGCTGTTACAGAAAAAGCTCAAACGTAAAGATTTTGATATCCAACTGCTGATTTTGTTGGGCCTCTATCAGCTGATCTACATGCGATTGGCTGACCATGCCGCAGTTTCACAAACGGCTGAATCAGCACGACAGCTGGGTAAAAACTGGGCGGTGGGTCTTATCAATGGCGTGTTACGAAATTTTCAGCGGGGTGATGTGGCGCTGTTAGAACGGGCTGATGCATCACAAACAGCCCGTTTTTCATCACCAGAATGGCTACTGCAACGAGTACAACATAGCTGGCCCGATAGATGGCAAACGCTACTCGATGCTGCCAATCAGCGCCCGCCGATGACACTGCGTGTTAATGAAACTCATCTGTCGCGAGAGACCTACTTACTCCAGCTACAACAGCAATCGATTGAGGCTGACATTGTGCCTGAACCAGCCTCAGCGGTGGTGCTGAAAAAGCCGAGGCCCGTGCAGCTGTTACCTGGTTTTGTCGAAGGTGACTTTTCGGTGCAAGATGCAGGTGCCCAACTGGCGGCAACACTACTGGATCTAAAACCAGGACAGCGAATACTCGATGCCTGTGCAGCCCCAGGCGGCAAAAGCTGCCATATCCTAGAGCTGGCCAGTGATGCAGCGTTAACCGCGATGGATATTGATGCACGGCGTCTTGAGCGAGTGAAAGAGAATCTACTGCGCCTCAAACTCAATGCCACGCTGGTGATAGGGGATGCAGCTAAACCAGAAGGTGAGTGGGCTGAACAGCAGTATGATCGTATTTTGCTTGATGTGCCTTGTTCAGCCACCGGCGTTATTCGTCGCCATCCTGACATCAAGTGGTTACGCCGAGAGGAGGATATTGCTCAACTGGCTCAGCTACAGTCACAAATTCTTGATGCCATCTGGCCTCTGCTGAAGCCGGGAGGGTTGATGCTCTATGCTACTTGCTCACTGCTCCCTGATGAGAATGAGCAGCAGGTTAGCCTGTTTTTAGCCCGAACTGCTGATGCGGCTGAGCGCCCCATCAATGCAACATGGGGGCATGCTAAAACGGTTGGCCGTCAGACCCTACCAGGTGAAGCGATGATGGATGGCTTCTACTACGCTACCTTGGAGAAACAGTGACTTTTCGAGTATCACTGGTAGTTCTGCTTCTGCTGTTTGCTTTCAGTGCAAAAGGGGAGACAGCTAATTTTATTGTTGAGATGGTGGAGACGCATCTGAAAGAAGGACGCTACCTCATGGATGCTCGGATTGAGTATCGGCTCAGCAAAAGAGCGCTGGAGGCACTGGAAAATGGTGTACCAATCACGCTAGACCTGCGGGTTGAGTTGATCGAACTTGGTGACTCTTGGATCTGGCCAGAGTATATGCTCGACACCCATATTCGCCATACCATTCGTTACCACTCATTGGCGGAGAGTTACCAGCTGTTTGAACATAGCACCCAGCAGACCACTAACTTTGTCACTCAAGCTGCCCTGCTCACAGCGCTGGGTGAAATCTCTGGATTTGAGCTGATTGAGGCAGAAGCGTTGCAGCCGAATAAAACCTATCAAGTGCGCATTAATACCGCACTTGATATTGAGTCACTTCCGCTGCCACTACGGCCAATGGCCTATCTGCAGCCAGACTGGAGACTTTCAAGTGGATGGAGCCAATGGCCACTGGAACAGTAAACCGCCTTAGACGCGGTGGGTGGGCGGTCGCCCTACTATTGCTGCTGCTGCTCGGGTCACTACATTTGATGACCAGTGCGGTACAGAACTCTGCTGAGCTGAGTCGCTACTTCATACCGCTGCTGATTATTAACTTAGTCGGCTTGGCTATTCTACTGCTGCTGATCGGCTTTAACTTAACCAGCCTAATACGGCAATATCTCAAGCACCGTGCAGGGTCACGTCTGACAGTGCGCTTGGTAGTGCTGTTCGCCATAATCTCTCTGCTACCTGTCTCTATTGTCTATTACTACTCACAAAATTTCCTGCGGGGCGGTATCGATAGCTGGTTTGATGTGCAGATTGATCAGGCGATGGAGGATGCACTTGAGCTAAGCAAGGCCTCTTTGGTGCTTAACCAACGCATGCTGCTTAAATATACTGAAAACCTACTGCAAGATGTGGTCGATGAGTCTGAGACAGCACTCGCTTTTACGCTGGAGGAGCTGCGCGAACAATCGGGGGCGATTGAGTTGGCACTGCTGCACACCTCAGGCCAAGTGATCGTCTACAGTAATGTTGATCCAACAGTACTCGCTCCCAGCAAACCTGATGCGCTGCTGCTCACTCAGCTACGAGAGGGGTCAAACCAAGTGGGGCTGGTGCCCAAGGGTGATGATGAGTTGCTGATTCGGGTGCTGGTCAATGACCCTGTTGGGCGGCCCATTATCCTACAGGGCCTCTACCCCACTTCAGAGCGTATTGGTGAACTATCGGGTAAGTTGGCGGTTGCTTATAACCGCTACAAAGAGCTATCGTTTCTACGCCAATCATTAAAATCCAACTTCATGTTGGCACTCTCACTGGTGCTGCTGTTTAGCCTCTTCTCAGCCATCTGGGTCGCCTTGTTTACCTCCCGTCGCTTGGTCGCTCCCATTAGCCGAATTGCTGAAGGAACGCGTGCAATCGCTGCGGGTGACTACACGCTGCAACTGCCAGTCCCGCGCCGACAGGATGAGATTGGCTTTTTGGTTGAGTCATTTAACACCATGACACGACGCATTGAACTGGCTCATGATGAGCGGCTAAAAAGCCAGCAGTTGGCAGAGGGGCAACGTGCCTATCTTGAGACAGTCATGGGGCGGCTCTCCTCGGGTCTGATGACCTTTGATGCTGAGCTTAAACTGCGTACCGTCAACCCTGCAGCACAGGCGATTCTCGATTGTGAATTGGATGATTCAATTGACTATACCCTGGAGGAGTTGAGGGAGCACTCCTCGACACTAGCGCAATTTATTGACCTGCTACGAGAGCCGCTACTGAGTGACCAAGAGTGGAATCAGGAGCTGTCACTCTTTAGTAGTAAGGGGTCTAAAGTGTTGATGTGCCACCTCACCCCATTTGCCCAGCCTGATGGACAGAGTGGTCATGTACTGCTATTTGATGAGATCACCACCCTAATTCGCGCACAGCGAGATGCCGCTTGGGGTGAGGTGGCGCGTCGTCTGGCTCATGAGATTAAAAACCCACTAACACCGATCCAGCTCTCAGCCGAGCGGTTGCGCCGTCGTTATCTCAATAAAATGCCTGCCGAGGACTCCGTGGTGCTTGATAAGGCGACCCATACCATTGTTCAGCAGGTGGAGGCGATGAAAGAGATGGTCAACGCCTTCTCTGAGTATGCACGGCCACCCAAGATGAAAGCGGAGCCGATCGAGATTGACCGTTTGATCGGTGAGGTGCTGGAGCTGTACCACACCAGTGGTGAGACGACATGGCTGAAGAGAGATCTTGCCGCGCCTAATCAAATGATATTTGCAGACCCACTACGCCTGCGCCAAGTGATCCATAATCTTGTCACCAATGCTCGTGATGCTATTCATGGACAGACAGATGGTGAGGTGCTGTTGCAGAGCGCCATAATGATCAAAGGGGAGCATCACTTCTTTGAGATGGTGGTTGAGGATAATGGCCCTGGTTTTGATGAAGAGATGTTGTCGCAGATTTTTGAACCCTACGTCACCTCAAAAAAGAAGGGAACGGGTTTAGGGCTGGCGATCGTAAAGAAAATTATTGAGGAGCATAACGGTATCATTTGGGCTGAGAATAGTGATAATGGCGCACGAATGACCCTGCAACTACCTATCGAGGAAAATCGGGGATGAGTGCATCCTATATTCTGGTTGTTGATGATGAGCCAGAGATCCGCAATCTGGTCAAGGAGATTCTTGAAGATGAAGGGTATGAGGTAGCAACTGCTGAGAGCGGTGCTACTGCCCGTATCGCCCTGCGTGAGCATCGGCCCGACTTGGTTTTGCTCGATATCTGGATGCCAGAAGTTGATGGCATCACACTGCTGAAAGAGTGGAATGAGGGTGATGGTCTGCCCTGTTCGGTAATTGTGATGTCGGGCCATGGCAATGTTGAAACAGCTGTTGAGGCGACCCGTCTGGGTGCCTACGATTTCCTTGAAAAACCCCTCTCGCTGGCTAAATTGCTGCTGACCATTGAGCGCGCACTTGAGGCAGATAAACTCCGCCGTGAAAATGTTGGCCTACGCCACCACATCGCCCACATCCTTGAACCCACCGGCAAAAGCCCTGTCATGCAACGTCTGCGCGAGCAGGTTAAACGTATCGCCCTGCACGACACTTGGGTGTTGATCAGTGGTGAGCCGGGTAGTGGCCGAGAGACCTTGGCTCGCTATCTCCACTCACAAAGTCCACGTAGTGAGCGCCCCTTTGTCGATCTCAGTGTGGCGGCAATTACCGAAGGTAACTCCGCCCGTGAGCTATTTGGCAGTGAGGTTGATGGACGTCTTATCTATGGACGACTTGAGCAGGCAAGCGGCGGAACCCTATTTCTTGATGAAGTGGCTGATATGGATCTTGAGACCCAGTCTCAGCTGCTTGGCGCGCTAGAGACCAACTCTTTTCTACGTGTTGGTGGCACAGAACCGGTCAAGATCAATGTGCGAATCATTGCGGCCACCGAGAAAAACCTTGAAGATGAGGTGGCTGCAGGCCGTTTCAAAGAGGAGCTTTTCTATCACCTCAATGTGGTGCCACTCAGCGTACCGCCCTTACGTGAACACCATGAAGATGTACCAGAGTTGCTCAATTTTTACACCGATTATTATGTGACTCATGAACGTCTTCCATACCGTCATTTCAGTGTTGGTGCGCAGAATCACTTGCGTAACCATCATTGGCACGGCAATGTGCGTGAACTAAAGAATTTGGTGCAGCGTCTATTGATTCTTGGTACAGGTGATGAGATTGTTCAAGAGGAGGTAGAGCAGGCGCTAGGCTCTATAGGTGCTGGTTTTAGCGAGCTTGAGCAGTATGTCGCTTTTGACCAGCCGTTGCGTCAAGCTCGTGAAGAGTTTGAGCGTAGCTATCTGGTCTATCATTTGGATCAACATGGTGGCAATGTGACCCAAATGGCCAAAGCGGTGGGCATGGAACGAACCCATCTCTACCGTAAATTGCGCTCAGTGGGCATTGAGATTAAAGATCGAAAATAGATTTCGGCTATGTAAATAATGAAAATAATTGTATTAGGTGCGGGCCAGGTCGGGACTTCAGTAGCCAATGCGCTGGCCAGTGAGGCCAATGACATTACGGTAGTCGATACGAATGCCGATGTGCTACGTGACCTGCAAGATAAACTCGATATCAACACAGTACAGGGTCATGCCGCTCATCCAGAGGTGCTCTACCAAGCGGGAGCCGAGGATGCCGATATGATCCTAGCGGTGACCAATAGTGATGAGACCAACATGGTCGCCTGCCAAATTGCCTACACCCTTTTCCACACCCCGACCAAAGTGGCTCGTGTGCGATCACAGGGATACCTCGATTATCCGCGTATCTTTGCCCGAGGCAGTCTGCCGGTTGATGTATTGATCAGCCCTGAGCAGTTGGTGACCCAATATATCCTGCGTTTGATTGAGCACCCAGGTGCGCTACAAGTGCTTGATTTTGCTGGTGGTCGGGTACAATTAGTGGCGGTTAAAGCCTATTACGATGGCCCATTGGTGGGCAGCATGCTGGGTGCTCTCTATGAGCACATGCCCAATATCGAAGTGCGTGTAGCCGCCATCTACCGACAAGGGCAGGCGATCCAACCAAAAGGCGACACCTTGATCGAAGTGGATGATGAAGTCTTCTTCATCGCTGCGCCAAAAGATATCCGCGCCATGATGAGCGAGCTGCGAAAGCTGGAGAAACCGTTTAAACGTCTCATCTTTGCCGGTGCTGGAAATATTGGCCAGCGGTTAGCGGGAGCACTGGAGAAGGATTATCGCGTCAAACTGATTGAGCAGGATAAAGAGCGTGCGCGACAAACCTCAGAAAAACTGGATAACACCATTGTGCTGCATGGTGATACGGCTGATGAGAATTTGCTGCTAGAGGAGAATATCGAGAATACTGATGTCTTCTGTGCGGTGACCAATGATGATGAGGCCAACATCTTATCAGCGATGCTGGCTAAGCGCCTTGGCGCACGCAAGGTGATGGCACTGATCAATCGCGGTGCCTATGTTGACCTAGTACAGAGTAGCTTAATTGATATCGCCATCTCACCTGAACATGCCACCATCGGCAGCCTATTGGCCCATGTACGACGCGGTGATGTGGCGGTGGTTCACTCACTCCGGCGCGGTGCAGCAGAGGCGATTGAGGCGGTAGCTCATGGTGATGAGCGCTCATCAAAAGTGGTGGGGCGTACCATTGAAGAGATCAAATTACCCAAAGGGGCCAGCATTGGTGCCATTGTGCGGGGTGATGAGGTGATTATTGCTCACCGTGACATCCAAATTAAGAGTGAAGATCATGTCATCCTCTTCCTGATTGATAAACGCCGAATTAATGAGATTGAGAAGTTGTTCGAAGTAGGCATCAACTTTTTATAAACTATGCACTTACTCATTGTTCAACGCATCCTCGGCATTTTGTGCATGGTCTTCAGCCTTGCGCTACTGCCGCCGATGGCTGTCTCTCTCTGGTATGACGATGGCGCATTAATCCCCTTTCTGGATGGTTTTGTGCTGATTCTTGGCTTAGGGCTGATCATCTGGTTTCCCGTTAGATTCAAAAAACATGACCTGCGAATCCGTGATGGCTTCCTGGTTGTGGTGCTCTTTTGGACGACACTGGGTTTGACAGGAGCAGTGCCATTTTTGCTGCTTGATAGCCCTCAGCTATCGATTACCGATGCGGTCTTTGAGTCGATATCGGGCCTCACAACAACAGGGTCAACGGTAATTGTTGGTATTGATCAACTACCGGAATCGATCCGTTTCTATCGCCAGCAGCTACAGTGGTTGGGTGGCATGGGAATCATCGTTTTGGCCGTTGCAGTGCTGCCGATGTTGGGTATTGGTGGTATGCAGCTCTATCGGGCTGAGACCCCAGGGCCGATGAAGGACTCCAAACTAACCCCACGTATCACCGAGACAGCCAAAGCGC
>JAMOMH010000070.1 GCA_027068675.1 Sedimenticola sp. | reverse complement strand
AGCACTGCGCCATGGCCTGTTCTAAGACAATCCAAGTTAGCTCATTGATCAGGCCATGCTGCTCAGCTGTAGAGATAAACAGGTCGGGACTGAGTAAACCATGAGTTGGGTGTTGCCAGCGTACCAGGGCTTCAACGGCGACAATATAATGGCTATTGAGACCAACTTTTGGTTGGTAATAGAGTACCAATTCACTGTTTGCCAATGCCTTACGTAGTGCTTCTACAGATGGGGCTTTGATGGGTGTATGGAGAGTAGAGCTTTTGGGGGTAATGGAGAGCCCACTCAGCAATTGATAGAGATCATCATAACGGAAAGGTTTACTCAAACTGCCCGCAACATTGAGCCCTTGTTCTGTTGCCAGCTTTTGTGCTGAATGGAGAACGGTTGGGTCAAACCCACTGACCAGGACTAATCGGGCATTACAGCCACTTTCAGCCAGAAAACGGATCACTTCAATGCCGTCTACCCCCGGCATGATGAGATCAAGAACAATAACATCCGCCCTGATATATTGATCTTTAAAAAGAGCTGCGTTATTAAACTGCTCAATATCAAAACCGACCTGTTCCGCCACAGTGCAGACGAAGCCTGCCAAATCAGGTTCATCATCAATTACTATCAGTAAAGGTTGGTTCATGCTGTTTTTTTCTCATCAAGTACAAGCCGGATCCGCTGTGATAGATCGACCTTACGATAGGGTTTGCAAAGTAAATGGGCAGAAAAGCGAGCCAGGCCGTTGTGGGCAATGGTTTTTGATGTGAAGCCTGAGGTTAACAGCACTTTCAGCTCAGGCCTTTGTTGTGTTGCCTGTTGTGCCAGTTCATAACCATTTATCCCGCCGGGCATTACCACATCACTAAATAAGAGATCGATCTGTTCATCCCCCTGCAGTATAGCCAATGCTTGCCTGCTGTTCTCCGCAAGGTGGGTACGGTAACCCAGGTCAATCAGATACTGATTAGCCAGTTGCAGTAGATCGACTTCATCATCAACGATCAGGATGATTTCATTGCCTGTAGGTAGTTCGGCATCATGGGTATCTTCAATAATAGTTGCTGATTTAGATGCTTTGCTACGTGGTAGATAGAGACGCATTGTCGTACCCACACCGGGTTCTGAGTAGATCTTGATATTACCACCGTAGCGTTTTGCAAAACCGTATACCATAGCCATGCCAAGGCCGGTGCCCTTGCCCTCAGGTTTGGTGGTGAAAAATGGCTCAAAGATATGCTCCAGAGTCTCCTTTCTCATGCCGATACCGGTATCACTCAACATTAACTGCACATAACTTCCAGGTTCTACTCCAGGGTTGCAGGCAACATAGCCTGCATCGAGATATTTGTTGCTGGTCTCGATTAGGAGGTTGCCGCCATCTGGCATGGCATCACGGGCGTTGATGACTAGGTTTAGGATTGCATCCTGAAATTCACCAGGATCAATCTCAGTTTGCCATAGGCTGTTAGCCAGGAAATATTGCACGCTGACCTCAGGGGTGACTGAACGTGCAATCATGGTCTTCATCTCGTTGAGTGTGGCATTGAGATCCACTACCGTCTTCTCTTTTGCCTGGTGACGTGAAAAAGTTAACAGTTGCCGGGTTAAATCCATACAGCGCAGGGTGGATTTGGTGGCAATCTCTATCCACTGGCGTGGTTTTTCATCTTGTGAAAAATGATTTCTCAGGAAATCCAGGTAGCCAATGATGATCGCCAGTTGGTTGTTAAAGTCATGTGCAATGCCACCCGATAGTTGACCGATGGCATCCATCTTCTGTGAACGGCGTAGTGCCTCTTCCATGTCTACCCGCTCAGTAATATCCTGCACGGTGCCTACAGAGCGTATTGGATGGCCCTCTGTATTATAAAATGTCTTGCCGTGCTCCTGGACATGCTTGATGGTGCCATCTGATACCTTTATACGGTGTTCAATGCTATAGGGTATTTTATTCTTGACCGACTCGGTGTAGGTGGTATTCACCTGTTCCCTGTCATCTGGATGGATGATCTCCAAAAAATGCTCGTAGGATGCACTGAACTCTTGGGGATCAATCTTAAAAATGCGGTAGATCTCATCGGACCATAGCAGTTGGTTAGTCGTCAAATCTAACTCCCAATTGCCGATGTGAACCATCTGTTGTGCTTCAGATAGGCGCTGCTTACTCTGCTTTAATGCCTCTTCAGACTGTAACCGCTCCAATTCAGCCGCTGCCCTGGCAGCAAAAATCTGCAGTATGGTTTCCACCTGTTTGCAGCTTTCCATGGGTTTATCATCCATAATGACAATCAAGCCAATGGGCTTGCCACTATTATCCACCAGTGGTGCACCAACGTAGCTTTGTGCATCCATCTCAACCAGTAAAGAATCTTCGGGGAATAACTGTTGAATATCACGAGGGTAGGCTCGGATACTGCCGTTATAGCCCATCATGACATCTTTACAGGGGGTGTTTGTCAGCTCATAACTTAGGTTGTCAACAATCTCCCCATGAATACAGAGGGTGACGGTGTTGATTATGTTTGGATTTTTCACATTTAGCAGGCCAATAAAGGCGTATTTTGTATCAAATAGCTTTACCAGGTGTACCATCAGTGATTGGAAAAAGAGCTCTCCCGTTTTAGCTGATACACCTGTGGTGATGTTGCGCACACTCTCTTCAGTACGTTTACGTTCAGTAATATTTTCAACACTGGACCAAATCAACTGTTCCCCATCCTTCTCCAATAACAGACCTTGCAGGTATACCGGCACCCGATGCCCATCCTTATGGATATACTCTTTTTCATAGCCGTCATAATGGCCGTTCTTTTTTAGGCTCTCCAGCCATCGCTGCTCATCTGCGGCATAGCTTTTTGGGGTGATCTCCCAGTGGGTCAGTTGTAGAGCCTCTTCGACACTGTGGCCGATGATCTTGGCAAAGGCGGGGTTGATGTCAACCAACTCACCGTTCATGCGGCACAACACCAGCCCAATGGGTGACTGCTCAAACAACATGCGGTTATATTGTTCGCTCACCTCCAATTTGCTGTGTAAAGGCTTTAACAAGGTGCGCCGTAATACCCACCATAGGAACAGTAGCAGGATAACAACCAGAACCAGTGGTATGACCGCCAGCATGATCAGTAGTCGATCAAGACTGTGATAGATCGGTGCCATATCCCATACCATATCCATGCTCATTGAACGATGATCACCGTAGTTGAGTTGTTGATTCAGGGAGAGGTGATGCTGTGTAGATTGGGTGCGGGTGTAGTGTGCCAGGACAAAACCGTTGCTTGTGGTGAGTTTTATCTCTACCAAATCAGGACGCTCCTGCGCCCAGTGACTGATAAACTGCTCGACAGTGATATAGTCATTCTTGATCAGAGCCTCGGTGATCAGCTTGCCAATCAGCTCTATTTCACGTTCAGCATGCTGGGTTGTAATAGCTATGTGTTCTCCCCGCTCATAGTTGTAGATAACACTGCTGGCAATGGCGATGAAGCTGGTCAGGATCAACAGAAAAAGTAACAGAGTGCGCTGTTCAGATTTGCTGAGAGCAATCATGGCTGGATACCCGCCTTGGCAAGTGAATCTAGGATAGTACGCAAATTATTGTAGTCTGCATCAGTTGCCGGTACCCATGCTGTCATGCCGGGTTCGATACTATTCATGATGGCAGATCCCTGTGGATCATCCTTGAGTGCATACAAGGATGTGCTCAAGACTTGCCTGACCTCATCTGGAAGCGTACTTCGGGTAACAAACAGGTGTTCAGAGAGTGCGGGAGTGGTAGCCAAAACCTTCAGGCCACGGGGCTGATATTTTTTATATATGGACTCTTTCACTGTACCCGCATCAAAATCGCCCATCAATACTGCAAGAGCCACATTGTCATGGGAACCCAGAAAGCGATAGCCAGCCAGTTGATCAACCGTTACCCCTGCGTTGCGTAACATATAGCGTGGCACCAGATGACTCATGGTGGAGGCAACATCACCAAAGGCAAAGTGTTTGCCCGCCAGCTCTGCCAGTGAGCTGATGGTGCTCTCCTGGCGCACCACCATCTTGCCCTGAAAGGTGGGGCTGCCCTGAATTACCTGACGTGCCAGTAGTGGTTTTCTGCCGTAGTGTGCCACCATCTCCACATAGGAGGCTGGCCCCATGAAAGCGATGTCCAGCTTATCTTCACCAATTAATCGGATATGTGTACGATAATCCTTAGAGATCTTGACTGTAATAATCCGACCTGTTTTGCGGGAGAGATAGGAGGCGAGCGGCTTATAGCTCTCCATCAGTGTCACTGCTGACCTGTACGGATGCACACCCAGGATTAGCGGAGGTTGTTCAGTTTTGAGGTTACCTGCCAGAGCGTGTGGAGGGGCAACAAATATCAGCATACACCCCAGTATTAGTGACAGCACCCCACAGACAAGCCGTTGTCTTAAAAATAGAGTCATTGTTGATAAGAAATAGTGACAGTCAGAGGCTCCCATAGCATTAGTATAGGCATAGGTCTCTCTGGCTGAATGGCAGAACATGAAAAGCTGATTTAAGTTGATGCATCCCTTCACCTGAAATTGCTCCATTTTTCCAAGATGGGTAATGGTTTTTGATGTAAAGGCAGAGGTTAACAATGCCTTTAGACTAAGCCACTGTTGTGCCAGCTCGTGACCATTTATTCCACCGAGTACTACCACATCAAAGAATAACAGATCCAGCTTATCCTCTTCTGCCAGTATCTCCAAGGCTTGTGTGGCATTTTCGGTCAACGCCCAGGTTGCTTAGGTATTGGTTGGTCAGTTGTAGCAGGTTTAGAAGTTGTGGAATGTGGCAGGGGTTTTGCCTTTTTCTGACATGTTGGCTAAACCTAATGGTGAGCTAAAGGGTATACTAACTTAACAAATGCCTCCGTTTGACCTGGGGACGAGCTAAAAAAAGAAAATGATCCAATGGCCCTAAAATCAACCGTATTCAAAGCTGAACTACAGATCTCAGATCTAGACCGTAACCACTACCACAACTACCATCTAACACTTGCTCGTCACCCCTCTGAGACTGATCGGCGTATGATGATTCGATTGTTAGCCTTTATTATGAACGCTAGTGAGCAGTTGGAGTTTGCAAAGGGGTTGAGTCGAGGGGAGGAACCCGATCTGTGGCAGAAGAGTTTGAGTGGTGAGGTGGAACTGTGGATAGATTTAGGGCAGCCTGATGAGAAGCGGATTCGGCAGGCTTGCCACCATACTGAGCATGTCATCATCTACACCTATAACTCGCGTAGTGCAACGGTCTGGTGGCAACAGATCGAGCATAAATTGACCCGTTTCCATAACCTAACGGTGATCAATCTTGCTGATGAGATGGTGGATAAATTGGCCCAACTGGCTGAGCGAACGATGCGCCTACAGGTGACCATCCATGATGCGATTATCTGGATCACCAGTGATGAACAGGCCGTTGAGCTGGTGCCCACCGCTTGGCGTTGATTGGTTGTCGTTTAGCCTAACTCAAGTAGCAACTCCACTCGACGATTTTTAGCTCTCCCTGCGAATGTTCGGTTAGTTGCTAACGGTTTTTTCTCACCGTAGATCCGCTTTTTCAAACGGTTTTTGGGTATGCCGCTCTTAAGAAAATATTGGTAGACGGCATTGGCTCGTCGTTTTGAGAGAAAGTGGTTGTAACGGCGAGTGTGGATGCTGTCGGTATGGCCATAAATTTTGATATTAATGGGCTCTGAACTCAGTTTGAGATATTCGGTGATACGGTCTAGGCGTTTACGATATTTTTTAGTTAATAGGTAAGCATCACTTTTAAAGTGAATCTCGAGGTGATTGATATCAGCAAAGGTGTACTCTAACAATCTGTCGGTGCAGGCGCGAAACTCACCAAAGGCATTGCGGAACTTGACCGCATTGAGAGAGACTCGGACTTGGTATCTTGAGGTATCCCAGTCCTGATAGACAAAGCTTCCAAAACGTCCATTTTCAAGTGTATTGAGCATCCAAGCGGACTGTTGATGGTTGAGTCTGAATGGCTGAGAGCCTTTTGCTGTTTTGATCTGCTCTGAGAATGGATCAGGTGTGCCAGGCACCCAAGCAGGAAGGGTCTCCAAAATTTTTGCTGAACTCTGTTTGATAGCGGCTCTTTTGACATCAACAGAGAGGCTTAGTTGACCGCCCGCTTTCTGTACGAAGTGTGCAACACCATAATCTTTGATCTCATGGCTCATTTTGCAGGAGAGCTTGTCACCGCTAAAACGCCAATCGGAGCGGTGGATATCGGTCATGTAGACTTGGTTTCCAGCACCCAGAGCAGAGAGTGGTAGCAACAGCAATATGAGCCATCTTATCTGCATCTCAATTGAACCTATGTGATCTGTTATTAATACTGAATCGGTCAGTTAGCACTAAATCTTGAGTTGAAATGAAAATAAATCGACATAATTGGCTCTTCTTCCCACTTTTTTTTGCAACAACGCTACTTTTTATTCCTGGAGTTACAGGGCGGTTCAGTGATTATCAGTCTGAAATTTGGAATCTTGGTCATATTGGCTACTTTTTTCTGCTGATTTCAGTACTTTTTCCAATTATTGAACGGAGCTTCTCATCAGCGCTATCTCGTTTGATTGTTTCAATTCTAATAACGCTGCTGCTTAGTGGGGTTATTGAGATGATTCAACTGATGGTAGGCCGTATGGCCTCTGTTGATGATGTGATCAATAACTTGGTGGGGTGTCTATTTGCCCTTTATCGTTGCCAATTTAGGCGGCTGAAACAGAGAGGCAAGAAGGTAGCTCTTTTATGGATGCTTCTTCTGTTGCTGTTTTGGCGTTTAGTACCGCTTCTCTTGATAACCGTAGATAGTGCTTTTGCCTATAGCAAATACCCTGTTGTCGCTGACTTTGAAACACCTTTTGAGTTATTACGATGGAGTAGTACGTTTCCTTTACAGGTTAGTCAGGGTGGTTCAAATCAGTTAGTTGTCCATCTAAAGCCGGTGGGCCAGTATCAAGAGGTAACTTTATTGCCAAGAGTTGCGAATTGGAGTGGTTACTCTCTGTTACGATTTGAGGTCTACAACAGTGGTGGTCAAATGTGGCGCCTGCATCTACGCATTAATGATCAAATGCATGATGAGAGTGAGATGCAGCACTACAATGATCGATATAACACCACTCTGCCACTCAGCCCTGGTTGGAACAGTTTTCAGATTGATCTTCGGCAGCTTAAAGCAGCACCGGTTAGCCGCCAGATGAACATGAACAATATTTCAAAGGTGGGCCTCTTTTTTATCAATGAGCCATCACTGGCCACCATTCGCATTGATAACATCGTTTTATCGAATGATTAGCCTCTGCTTCTCTACCCTAAGGGGGGCGTTTCGGTATAATGCGGCACCCATAACGACGACCCATTAGTTGCAATCTTTGAACGATCCTCTTCCAACCTCCCCAGCGCGTGCAAAACCGTTCCCTCTAGGATGGGTTGCGATAGCTTTTGTCGTGGCTATACTGCTGTTAAATCTGCTGGTGATCAATCGCTTTGCTCTTGGTGTTGATGAGGCGCATTACGCGCTCTATGGTCTCCATTTAGATTGGAGTTATTTTGACCACCCTCCGCTGATTGGTTGGCTACAAGCGATCGCCTTAATGGTTTCTGAGGAGGCGTGGGCGCTACGTTTTTGGGCTATTCTCTCCTCATTGCTCTCCTGTTTTCTGCTCTACCGGTTGGTAAAACAGCTCTACCCAGAGGCTTCACCACTACTTGCACCGCTCTCAGTTATTTTGCTGCAATCAGCGGTTATTTTTCAGTTGATGGCGCTGGCGCTGGTGCCCGATACTCTTCTACTCCCCGCTGGCCTAATGGTGGCATTGGTACTGCACTCGCTGCTTGAGACGGGTGAAAATCGCCAGAAGTGGTTGTTGCTGGGCCTTGGCATGGGGTTGGCAGCACTGGCTAAATACTCAGCTATCACACTGGTGATGAGCATTCTATTGCTGCTCTTTATCCGCTGGCGTTGCTCAGTTTTGATTCGGGCCGGTATTTGGCAGGCTGTTCTACTCACGGTCATATTGATCCTACCCATCATCGGTTGGAACTGGTCACATGATTGGATCTCATTTCTCTACCAGCTTGATCATGGTGTGCCTGCAGATGAGCCTTGGTTACTGGCTCGTTTTGCTAAGAGCCAAGCGATACAGCTCTTCACCTATGGCCCTGCGCTCTATCTGCTTGGAATTGTAGGCCTCTTTTGGGCAATGGGTGATATCCGTACGGTGGGCCACCAATATTTGCTCGCATTTGCATTGCCAATCCTACTGTTATTTGGCTGGGGGTCAGGTCTTGATGAAGGACTACCACACTGGACGCTAATGGGGTGGGCTTTTCTTTCTCCACTGGCGGCGGGTTGGTTGATATCTCAATGGCACCGTAAATGGGTGCGTATAGTTGCGGGTATATGTGCCGCCTATGCATTACTGCTTTCACTGGTACTGCATGCTGAACTCCACACACCATGGATACCCTTTGAGGAGAACCGCTACCCGCTTTATGATCTACATGGTTGGGATGAAGCAGCAACTAAAGCAGCGGAACTGAATCTAAAAATGGCTGAGGAAGAGGGGGCTGAAACACGCCTCTTCGTTGGGAATTGGAGCCAAGCAAGCCGCATCATGTGGTATGCAAGACCACACAATGTTGCCGTATTGGACAAACGGTATGATCAATTTGATCTCTGGAGTGGCCCGTTAAAAACAGGCGATAGTGGTATTCTTATCATCACTAATCAGACCAGAAAAAAGAGCACAAAATTTCAGCAGCGATTTGAGTCGTGTGAATTGGCTGATTCCATTGAAAAACAGTTACGAGGAACCACCATTGACCGCTTTGAACTCTATCGTTGTGTTGGTTTAAAATAATATGCAGCGTAATATCAACGACCACTATAACTGGCAGCACACCTGGGTTTGGCTTCTGCCTACGACCGCTTTGCTGCTGTTGGCGCTGCTCTTCTATAGTGGTCTCAACCGCTCCCTCTTTTTACAGCTCAACACTCTGAGTCTCTATACCGGCCCTATGGTTTGGAGTTGGATCACCACTTTTGGTGACATGTTGGTGCTGTTTGCATTGATGTTACCGTTGGTGGGGCGTCATCCTCGTCTGCTCTGGCAGCTGATTCTTTGTGCCGTTATCGCCACGCTGCTCTCTCAAGGGATCAAACATTTCCTCAATATGCCACGTCCACCCACGGTGCTGGATGCTGAGCAGATGATCCTGATTGGTGAATCACACGGCTGGTACTCTTTTCCATCGGGCCATACCACGGCTGCCTTCACTCTGGCAGGATTGGTTAGCTTGCAGTCCTGGGTGCCTTCAAAGGTCAAGGTGGCCGTTGTTATTGGTGCGCTGTTGGTTGGGTTGTCTCGTATCGCTGTCGGTGTGCATTGGCCACAGGATGTGTTGGCGGGGATGGCTACCGGCTGGTTCTCAGCGATAGTGGGCATATACCTGGCCGATAGGTGGCGTTGGGGCACTCGCCTGAGCGTACAGCGCCCCTTTGCTCTGCTGTTACTGGGTGTGGCACTGACACTGCTATTTCGTGATTGGGGTGATTATCCTGATGCTCGGCCATTAGAGATTGTTCTGGCTCTGGCTATTTTGCCGCTTGCTTTTTCGGGTCTAAAACACCTCTTTAGCTCGGCTGCTCACCAGCCGTTGCAGCGAGTGAACAGCTTAGGTGAAATAACTCAATCTCCAGCTGAAAAACGCTGGGTCGGTGCTTTTATTCGCTTGTTGATTACCGGTTTTATCTTTTTTCTTATCTTTAAAAACATTGATTTTAAAGCGGTATCAGAGACCATCATTGGCCTCAACTTCTCACTGTTATTGCTGGGCATTCTGTTTCAATTGGCTAGCACTCTGTTGGCTGGGCTGCGTTGGTCTCGTGTCTCACAACTGCTGGGCATGCAACAAAAGCCAATCTTCTATCTGCGCAGTTATTTCAAGGGTTTCTTCTTCAACCAAGGGTTGCCGACCAGTATTGGTGGTGATGCTATTCGTGTGTTGGATGTGGCCAAGTTGGGTGGGCGTAAACGTGATGCCTTTCGTGGTGTCTTTATCGACCGATTACTTGGCTTGACGGGCTTACTACTGGTCAATCTATTTGCCAATCTGCTCAACCCCAACCTACTACCACGAGAAATCTTCTGGCTGATCAATTTGATTGTTGCTGCCGGCATTAGTGGTTTTGTTCTGCTCAGTTTTATCCATCACTTCAGCTTCCTTGAGCGGTGGCGTATCACAACATTTCTCGCCTCAATATCACGACAGCTCAACTCTATCTTCCACCGCTTAAGCGAATGGTTAATTCAAGGCGGCATGGCAACCGCTATTCATCTTCTGTCGATGATTGCGATATTTTTTATTGGCCTTAGTGTGGGTATGGAGGAGAGCTTGCTCACCTTTTTGATTATTGTGCCACCCGTTATTCTGCTCACGCTAATCCCCATTTCGTTGGCGGGCTGGGGGGTGCGAGAGGGGGCGATGATTGGACTGTTTGGCCTCATTGGTGCCGATAAAACAGTGGTGCTTTCAATGTCGCTGCTCTATGGTCTGGTGCTTGTGGTCGCCTCACTGCCGGGGCTTTATGTCTATCTAACTGCCAACACCCATAATGAGGAGAGCTAAGTGAAAATCGATACTATGCGGCGTATTGACTATCTGGCGGGTGTTCCACTCTGTTTTGTGATGACATGGCTGCTGCGCCTGCTCTCACCTTTTATGTCAAAAGAGCAGGGCAGTGAACCTAAAAAGGTACTCTTTATTGAGCTCTCTGAGATGGGCAGTGCGATTATTGTCGATCCAGCGATGCGGAAGATGAAAAACTCAGGTGCAGAGATTTACTTCCTTATTTTTGACTCCAATGTCGGCAGTCTCAAACTTCTCAATACCGTACCCGAAGAGAATATCTTCACCATCAGTATCGATGGTTTAATGCCGCTTGCGATTGACACATTTCGATTCCTATTCTGGAGCCGGAAACACAAGATTGATACCGTCATCGACTTGGAACTATTTTCACGTTACACCGCGCTGCTAACCGGCCTCAGCGGAGCAAAACGACGCATCGGATACCACGCATTCCACAATGAAGGGCTATACCGTGGGGAGATGTTGACTCATCGAGTTGCCTACAACCCGCATCAACATATTGCTAAAAGCTTTATCGCACTGGTTAACACCGCATTGGCTAAAAAAGAGGAGTTGCCTTACTCAAAGAGCTTGGTAACGGATGATGAGATTATACTGGCGAAGGCGGAGGTGAGTGAGGCACAGTTGGCAACTGTTCGAGAGAAGATTAAACAGGTCTGCTCATCAACGGTGCCCGATCAGCCACGTTTTGTTCTGATCAACCCGAATGCAAGTGACCTACTGCCGCAACGCCGCTGGATGCCTGCGCACTTTGTTCAACTGATGCGGATGATTTTAGAGGCACATGAAGATGTGGTGATTCTAATCACCGGTGCGCCAGCCGAGCGGGAGGAGGCGGAGGGGTTAAAGGAGCAGGTCAATAATGCACGTTGTATCAACTTCGCGGGTGGTGTCACCTTTGCTGAGTTGCCAACGCTCTATACGCTATCAACCTTAATGGTGACCAATGACTCTGGCCCAGGCCACTTCTCATCGATCACCGATATGCCCAGTTTTGTTATCTTTGGCCCAGAAACACCCGCTCTCTATGGTTCGCTTGGTAACAGTACACCCATCTATGCGGGGTTGGCCTGTTCGCCCTGTGTCAGTGCTGCTAACCACCGTAAAACGCCTTGTAGTGATAATGTCTGCCTGCAGGTTATTCCACCGCAGCAGGTATTTGAATTGGTTGAACGTGAGCTATCTAGATTTGCATAAGAAAGCCTGATTAGGTTTCGAAGCGTAGTTCATCAGCATCATGGGAGAGCACCTCAGCACCAAAAAGCAGTGATGGATCACCATAATCAACGCCGTACATCTGGTGTAACTCCCAGCGGATCGCTTTGCTCAGCTCAGCGGTTAGGTGAATGCCAATCACTTGACTACCATCTGACTCAAGGTGTTCCATCTTTGCCTTTAGCTCTTTGACGACTTCTGTCATAACGGCTCCTACAGCGATTTAAAGAGAGGGGTTTGCTAAACAACCAAGCTTAAAAGTACAGTATAGCGACCTCTATTTTTGCCTCCCTTGATTAAGAACAATCAGAACCCATTTCAGGCAGCTACTTGCTAAGGGTTATTTTTTGAGGCTCTCATCAATGAGACAGACAGGAATAGGCTTCATCTTGTGTTGATTGGCTTGGTTTAGTTGGTGATAGATGGATAGTACCTCTGCTTGGCGGCAATCGATCTGTGAATCATCACCATCAAACTCCATCGCCCACTCTAGTTCAGGGTAGCTAGCACCGATCTGATCCTCATCGGTGCGGTCATCATTCCACAAACCATCAGTGGGTGCAGCTTGCTGAATCTCCTCACTGATACCTAATTCACGCCCCAGCGCAAAAACCTCTGTTTTGTTTAGATCGGCAATAGGGCTGAGATCAACACCACCATCGCCATACTTGGTATAAAAGCCGATACCAAAATCCTCAACTTTATTACCTGTTCCAAGCACTAGATGGCCGTGGTGAGCGGCATAGTAGTAGAGCGTAGTCATACGCAGACGTGCACGTGTATTGACCAGGGGCATTGCATGTGAATCTTTATCTGGGTCAGCAGAGAAGGTGTTAATCAAACTATCAAAAATATCTGTTAACGGTACTTCAATTGAGCTGACATTGGGGAAATTCTGTTTCAGAAATTCGATATGGCGTTGAGCACGTGATACCTGGCTATCGTGCTGGTGAATGGGCATCTCTACGCAGAGAAGCGGGTGCCCTGTGCGTGCGCCGAGGGTGGATGTTACAGCAGAGTCAATACCACCAGAGACACCAATAACAAAGCCGTTAACGCCTGCTTTATTCACATAACTGTCGAGCCAATCGGTGATGTGGTTGATGATTTTTGCCGCTTGCATGGTCTGCTCCACTCGCTAAATTTTGAAGAGATAGACCATACCATTTGTCAGCTTAGTAATGTATCAATAAGCGAGCAGGGCAAATCTAGTTTAAGTCTCCTTGGGGTGGTATTAAAGCTCAATAACTTGGTTAATTTTCATCATAAAGATTCCTGATTACCCATGAATATCAGCAGGATGATCCTTGTAAAACATAAATATAATCATGGTGTTAGCGATGTTTTTGTTTGTCGCGATAAAATTTACACCTAGTTGTCAGCTCCAATTTCAAGGGTAGGTTTTTGGTCTCCGCTTTACGGCCCTTGGCTCGATTCTCCCTGAATGATTCCCAACACGATATTGGGCCATTAATGCACATAGCACGTATAGCTGTCTGTTATCTGATGTGTCCGCCTTTTGGCTCCACTCGTTTGGTTTTGACGGGCGAGCATGAACACTCATTATGCTAGGCTTCGATCAAGTCTGTTGTATCAAAGATTGGTTGTACTCCAGAGAGAGTTTAAGAACCTGGGTAAACAAGATAGAAATTGACTCAGGTGCAGAGCCTGGAATCATGAGCGATCATGCAGAACGACCCAAAACTCTTGAAAGAGAGAATAAAGAACTCAAGCGTACCAATGAGATTTTATGTAAAAGTGTTGAAATAGTCGTGCCAAATTGCCTATCCTTATATAGATAAGGACGCTATTTTTCATCGAAGGCCACATTATGAAAGCATTGCTCTATAAAACATCAATTGTACTCATCAGCCTGCTGCTGTTAACCGCTTGCGGTAAAAAACTAATACTACATATTGATGCAATAAAAGGGCAGCCATTGGGTGGCGGTGAAAAGAGCTATGTTCTAAAGAGTGGCTTGAAAAACATTGCTGAGGGTGATCTCTATTTTCAGGAGTTTAGTGCCTATGCGCACCACATACTGAAGCAACAAGGCTACACAGTTTCTCAGGAGGGGGATGAAGCAGCTTTAACCATCTATCTCAGTTATGGGGTTAGTGGAACCAAGGTGACGCGCCATCGCTACTCCACACCCACCTATGATTTTGTTGGTGGAGATACGGTTACTATCCATACATCCAGCGTAAATGCTGAGGGTGATCAAACGATGAGTTCTCAGCAAGTCTATATTCCCGTACGGCTTAAACAAACTGGACGTGAGTTTCACAATGAAAAAATAATGCTACACACGCTCTATTTAAAGTTGGAAGCAGAATCTATGGCTGGCTCTAACAATCCAATTGCTCGTTGGCGTGCATCGGTTGAAACGTCATCTACGAACAAAGATCTGCGAAACCTTATGCCCTATCTAGCAACGGCGCTGCAACCATATTTGGGTAAGGATACCGGTGAAGTGGTTGTTACTACATTAAAGGAGAGGAGCCCAGAGATCGTGAACTTTAAAAATAGGGTGCTAAATGAGAAGTGATATGCGCTATTGGGCTGAATATCGACTGTTTTAGTTAAGAGATCAACCTCAAACCGCTTATTCGTAGCGAATACCATCGTCACTCTAAGGTGCGGCGAGTAGAATAAGTCTCCACTATTCGTTGCTGTTCTTGGGTATAATCTGGCCATGCACTCGCTCACTCTAATCCAAAAAATTGTTATTTTTGTGCTGCCAGTTCTGCTGGCTATCACAATGCATGAAGCGGCTCATGGTTGGGTGGCTAAAAAGCTAGGCGATCGTACCGCTGAAATGTTGGGCCGTGTCACCCTTAACCCCATTAAACATATCGACCCTATTGGTACTATT
>JAMOMH010000069.1 GCA_027068675.1 Sedimenticola sp. | reverse complement strand
GTGCAATAGGTGGGCCGATGATGACCATGCGGCTACGCTTGTCCCGTAATAACGCTAAAAACTCCTTGATGGCGAGAGCCAGAATATATCTGAAATATGTCATCGCCTACTCCAGGTGCTTGTGGGATTTCCGCCACACCAAGGTGAAGAAGAATAGGAACATAATGAGCAGTGCTCCCATATTGCTCAGTACCACCAGCCAGACATCACCTGCCAGAAACAGGGTCTGTAGGATGGCCACAAAGTAGCGAGCCGGAACCAGATGGGTAATAACCTGTACCCAATCCGGCATGGAGTTGATATCAAACAGGAAGCCGGAGAGGATAAAGGCGGGCAAAAAGGTAACGACAATGGCCAACTGCCCCGCTACAAACTGATTTTTAGAGACGATGGAGATCAGCATGCCAATGGAGAGCGCCACCAGCATAAAGAGTGCCGAACTGACCATCAGCAACCAGAAGGAGCCACGCAGGGGCACATCAAACTGCCACACTGCTAGCGCCACGCTGAAGAGCATGCCCGCCATACCGAGTACAAAATAGGGAATCAGCTTGCC
The DNA here is from genome assembly GCA_027068675.1 of Sedimenticola sp. Taxonomy (GTDB): domain Bacteria; phylum Pseudomonadota; class Gammaproteobacteria; order Chromatiales; family Chromatiaceae; genus JAKITT01. The sequence goes on along the minus strand of JAMOMH010000069.1, from coordinate 3,576 downwards.
TGCAAGCATCTCCCCAATGCGTAGCGGCGTTACCATTAGTGCCTCCATAGTGCCCCGTTCCCACTCTCGCGCCACCACCAGTGCGGTGAGCAGAGAGCCGATCATGGTCATGATGATGGCGATCAGCCCTGGCACTAAAAAGAGGCGGCTAGAGAGCGCAGCATTGAACCAGACACGCTGTTCCAGACTCACAGGAATGGGGAGTGGCTGGCCACGGCTTTCAGCATAGCGACTCAACCAGGCCAGCCAGGTGCCCTGAATGTAGCCCTGAGTGATGTTGGCCTGATTGGAATCCACACCATTAATGATCACACCAATAGGCGCTTCACTACCTGTCAGAAGATTGGAGGAAAAATTGCTGCGCATCCAGAGGATGCCATCAATATGGCGCTCATTGAGCATCTGCTGGGCCATCTGGATGCTATCAAAGTGGTATGGCTGGAAAAACTCAGATTGCTCAAAAGCGCCCGCAAGTGACTGGGTTGTAGTGTCCGGCTGTTCAATGACTATACCAACGGGGATCAACTTAGCATCCAGCGAGACGCCATAGCCGAACAGAAACAACAGGACTACCGGTAACACAAAGGCGATGGAGATACTCGATGGATCACGCAGGATCTGCAGACTCTCCTTGCGGATCATGCCCAATAAGCGCATACGGGATAAAGCTTTCATCTCAACACGGCCTGCTGCCGCTGCTCAATAAGCCGGATGAAGGCATCTTCCATTGTTGGGTCAGGATTTTCCACTGTACGTGCACTGGCCTTCATCACCTGTGGCGTCCCCTCAGTCAGTACCTCCCCATCAGCCATAATCACCAGTCGGTCACAGTAGTTGGCCTCCTCCATAAAGTGGGTGGTAACCAGCACCGTCACACCCGCTTCAGCCAAGGCGTTGGTACGAGCCCAGAACTCACGTCGGGCAAGAGGATCGACACCGGAGGTGGGTTCATCAAGAAACAGGATCTCCGGCTCATGCATCAACGCTGCAGCAAAAGAGAGACGCTGTTTGTAACCCAACGGCAGATCACCAGCATTGGCTTGTTGGAACGGCTCCAGTTCAAAGGTGGTCAATGCCCACTCCAAACGCATCTTTTGCTCTTTGCCTTGCAGCCCATAAGCACTGGAGAAGAAGCGCAGATTCTGCATCACCGACAAATTGGTGTAGAGCGAGAACTTCTGCGCCATATAACCGATACGTCCGCGTGCACTAGCAGAAGCTCGACGCAGGTCATGGCCTGCCACTGCTAACTCACCGCTACTGGCGGGTAACAACCCACAGAGCATGCGAAAAGTAGTAGATTTACCTGCACCATTGGCTCCCAGCAAGCCAAAAATCTCTCCTCGGCGCACACTAAAGCTGATGTTGTTTACAGCGATAAAGTCACCAAAGCGACGTTGCAGATTATGCACTCGGATCACTTCATCATCGGCATCATAGGTCACTTTGTTATGTCGTATAAGCGCCGTACTACCCATATTCCGTTGGGTCTTCAAGCGAGCAATGAAGGCATCTTCAAAGCGTGGCTCCACTGCTGAGAGCTGGATATTCTCCTGCCCAGGTAAAAGCTCTTCAAGTTTCGGTTCAATGCCTGCCTCCATCACCAGACGCACCGCCTCACCTTCAATCAGGGCATCCAGTACGCCTGGAGCTCGGCTCACTCTCTCCTGCAAATAGCGGTGGGATACTCCAGTGGCACTTACCTGAAAGGTACGGCCAGCAACCGAACGACTAAAATCCGCTGGTTCGCCTTGACCCAGCAGTTTCCCCTGGTGCATCAAAATCACTTCATCACAGCGCTCCGCTTCATCCAGATAGGCGGTAGAGAGCAACACACTCATCCCCGCCTCCTGCACCTGACGATAGACAATCTGCCACAGTTCACGTCGAGAGAGTGGATCAACACCGACAGTGGGTTCATCCAGCAACAACAGTCGAGGTGAACGCACCAGTGTGCAGGCTAAACCCAGCTTCTGCTTCATGCCACCAGAGAGTTGACCAGCCAATCGCTGAGTAAATGGGCCGAGTCCTGTCATCTGCATCAGTTTCTGAAAACGGGCTGCACGTTCCTCTACAGGCACACCCTGTAAATCGGCATAGAGATTAAGGTTTTCCTGCACACTCAAATCGTCATAGAGACCAAAGCGCTGAGGCATGTAGCCGACGCTGGACTGAACCTCCAGCGGTTGGGTAAGGGCATCAATTCCCAACACATGGATCCTCCCTTCATCCGGTAGCAGCAGCCCAGCAACAAGACGCATCAGTGTCGTTTTTCCTGCTCCGTCAGGACCGATCAGCCCCGTCACTTGGCCTGGCTGAATAGCAAGGCTAACGCTATCCAACGCTGCTATTTTGCGTCCAGCTCTGCGAAAGCTCTTACTAACCGCAGAGAGCGTGATTGCGGTATCACTCACTGCTATCTTCCGCAGCGATTAGCAGTCGATTCTGCTGAGAGAGCGGTCTGATCCAGAGCGATGGTAACAGTGACCGGCATCCCCAGACGCAGCTCCCCCTGTGGATTACAAGCGAAGACCCTGACAGAGTAGACTAACCGAGTACGCAACTCTGGGGTTTGGACACTCTTAGGGGTGAATTCAGCAGTGGGTGAGATAAAGCCCACCCATCCTTCATAGCGCTTATCAGGGTAGCTGTCGGTATGTATGGTGGCCTTTGCACCTAAGGTGATCTGGCCCAACGATGGTTCCGGCAGATAGGCCCGTACCCAGATCGGGTCAACCAGGGCGAGGGTAAGTACTGGTGTCTGGGGCGAGGCCATATCACCCGGTTCCAGAATGCGGTCACGCACGATGCCATCAGCTGGTGCAATCAGAGTAGCATCGGCCAGCCGCGCCCTAGCTAAAGCTAATCCCGCATTTTGCGCCTGAAGCCGTGCACGAGCCTGAGCAATATCCTCTCGCCGTGGCCCAGCAAGTACCAAATCAAGTGCAGCCTTTGCTGCTTTCACTTGGGCGGCGGCAACACCTGCTGCTGCCTTTGCCTCTTCCACCTCTTCAGGTGAGGCAAGTTTCTGTTCACTCAGCCTGTACCTCCGTTTGAATGTATCCTGTGCTGCCAAGGCTTTTGCCTTGGCGGCCTCCCAATCAGCCTCTACCTTACGAATCTCCTCGGGGCGGCTACCAGCCTCTAGTGTTGCCAACACTTGTTGCTCTACCGCAGTCATCGCCTCAGCCTCATCTACCGCTGCCTGAAGGCGCTCTGTATGCAGGCGAGCTAGGCGTTTTCCCCTCTTTACGTGATCACCCTCCTGAACCCAAATTTTTTCAATACGCTCACTGCCATTAAAGGCAAGTCTTACTTCCCGAATGTCGATATTGCCGTAAAGAGTGAGTGAGGTCTCAGCCTCAACACCATTTTTCCCCTGCAACCACCAGTAGACTCCAGCAGCTAAAATAAGCAGGAATGGGATTAGCCAGAAGATTTTCCTATACATGGTTATTCCTTAACATTGCGGAGCGAATCATTATTGTTCGCCTTAAATGATAATTTTTTCTTACCTGATGTGATGAGGCAGCTCTCATGGTATTTTAACCCTTCACCAAAATCGAAATGAATCAC
>JAMOMH010000068.1 GCA_027068675.1 Sedimenticola sp. | reverse complement strand
GCCAGCATCTCCTTTGCGCTACTAGAGAGACAACTACTGGATATCCACCGGACAGAGAACATACTCACCGCTGGACGTGCCGAGCTTTACGCTCTAGGCGGCGAAGAGTGGGCCAGAGGCATGTTACTGCGAAATCAGGAGGAGGATAAGAAAAAGAACAACACCTACGATGGTCTACAAGAGGCATGGGCAGAGGCACTACCACCCACACCCATCGAAACAGGTGGCGAGATCACCTCATCCATTGAAGATATGCAATCCCGTTTTAATCTTAATAATCTGCATCTGCTAAAAGATGCCGATGATGAAAAAAAAGAGCAGGTAAGCCGACAACTCGCCCTCTTTACACGCCTGCTACGCATATTGGAGATCGACGAGCAACTGGCAAAAAAGGTGGCTGACTGGCTCGACCAAGATATCAACACCCGCTTCCCCAATGGTGCAGAAGACCAAGAATACCTCGCAGAGGAGCAGCCATATCGAGCCGCCAATGGGCCAATGAGTAGCCCCACTGAACTCCGCCTGATCAAAGAGATTACACTGGAGGAGTATGAGAAATTGTTGCCTTACATCACCACCCTACCCAAGCCGACATCGGTAAACATAAACACCGCCAGCATTGAACTATTGCAAGCTCTTGACGATAATCTGGATGATGCATCAGCCGAAACACTAGCCGATGAACGAAAAGAGACACCATTTCAGACAAAAGATGAGTTTCTCGATAGACTTGATCAGCTAAAAAGCGATAGCACACAATCAAACGGGGCCATTGAGCCATTAATCAGTACTACCAGCAACTACTACATGGCACAAACCACAATCAAGATGGGACATTTTAAGCAGGATAAATTCAGTTTGATCCATGCAAATGAGAATGGGCAAATTTATACTCTTTCACGCAGTATTGGCGGTTACTGAAAATGAGCAGTAAACTCTACCTGCGCTTTACAGATAGTAGCTGCCAGCGGCTTAGCTGGTTAGCCGTTGATAATAACCTAGTGATCGATAAGCCAACTCAGGGAACAGCTGAAGAGGCGGCTGAAATTGCAGGAAACCGGCATATTATCCTGCTGGCACCCGCGGCTGATATCCTGCTCATCCAGCCGACACTACCCACCCAAAACAGACAGCGCCTACTGCAAGCAACACCATTTGCACTGGAGAACCAGATAGCAGGTGATATCGACCAGCAGCACTTCACCATTGGCCAGCAGAATGAAGATAGCAGCATCCCAGTTGCCGTCATCAGTAAACAGACCATAGAAAACTGGCTCAATAAATTGGAAGCCGCAGGTATTCGGCCACACACCATCTATCCTGAGACTCTCTGCCTCCCCTACAGCGAAGGCGAATGGACACTATTGGCTGATGAAAAAACTGCCATTCTACGCTATGGGAAATTTAGTGGGCTCACACTCGATTTTGAAAACACCCAACAGACAATAGAGCATCTGCTAGAGCAAGCCGATGAGGTACAACCTAGCAAAATCAACCTCATTAGCAGCTCACAACAGGTAGAGAATCAGCTCAACCGCAGCCCTCTAACCGACCTATCAAAAGAGCTAACAGTTAGCTCTTTTGATCTAGACCCACTACCGTTGATGGTTAAAAACTGCCTCTCCACAGAGAACCTTAACCTTCTACATGGCCCTTACCAACAAAATAGCCAAGGGCAAATCATCTGGCGTAGCTGGTATCCTACCGTCGCAATTGCACTTATATTGGTCACACTCAGCATCATCTCTGGTCTGCATGAGTTAAGTAGGCTCGACCAGCAACACCAAGCGCTCACACAGCAGATCGAGCAGCTCTTTAAAAAGAGCCTGCCTGAGAGCAAAAAGATGGTAAACCCCCGCGCCCAAATGTCACAAAAACTAAAAGCACTTCAGGGTGATGGCAACGGTGACGGCAACAATTTTCTTAAGTTGGTCAATCTCACAGGCAAAGCTGTTAATGCTCAACCACAAAGCACTATTGATGACCTCAATTTCCGCCAAGGTGAGCTTAATGTCCAGCTTACAATTAAAGATCTACAGATGCTTGAGCTACTAAAAAGAGCATTAGAAACATCACAACTCAGCGTTAACATTCGTTCTGCCAACGCACAAAAAGGTAGCGTAAAGGCTCACCTACAGATTGGAGAGGCACACTAAAATGAAGCAGTGGTTCTTCAGCCGACAACCCCAAGAGCGTTTAGCACTGATCGTCATGGCTATTTTCATCATAGGGGCCGCTCTTTACACGCTCTTCTGGCTACCGCTCAATGAGGATATCGCACAAAAACAGATTTGGGTCACTGAACAGCAGAAGACGCTCGACTGGATGCAACGTACCGCCGTAGAGATCAACCATCTCAAACCCACAAGCGGGCAACAGAAAAAGAGCGATGAAGCCCTATTAACAACCATCGACCGCACCGCAAAGCAGCAGAGAATCAGAGAGGCGGTGAAACGGATCAAGCCACAAGGAGACAACAAAGCTCAGCTATGGCTTGAGCAGGCCTCTTTTGATCGTATGATCCGCTGGCTCGACCTGCTACAACAGAGGCATAATATTTCGATCAGCACGATAACCGTTGACCGCCAGAGTGGCTCTGGCCTAATCAACGCTCGGATCAGTCTGGAGAGATCATGAGCATAAAAAAATGGCTCAGCTATCTCCTGTTTGTCATGGCTAGTTACTTAGTGTTCCTTATTGGAACGCTACCAGCAACACAGTTCTACCACATAGCAAAAAAACAACTACCAGCACTGCAACTAGATCAGATCAGCGGTTCAATATGGAATGGACGCGCTCAACAAATAACGGTTAATCAGCTCAAAACGGGGCCTATCTTCTGGCAGTTCAAACCACTCTCTCTGTTTTTAGGAGAAATAGAGGTCGATTTCACTAATACCGACTCACAACTATCTGCAACAGGTAGTGCAGCGGTCAATCTGAGTGGCAAACTACTCCTCTCAAACTTAACGGGGGAGAGCAGCACCAAAACCATCACCTCATTGATACCCAACATGCCAGTCACCCCTGCAGGCAGGATCATATTTAATCTTTCAGAGATTAGCTTCCATGAACAGTATCTTAGTAGTGTTACCGGCAGCATTGATTGGCAACATGCAGGCTTAACACAACCGCTTGATATTCAAATTGGCAAACTCAACCTGGTTCTCACCACCGATAACGAAGTGATTCACGGCACCATCAGTGATAAGGGGGCAACCATCGGCATCAATGCCCAATTAGAACTACAGCAGGGTGGCCGATATCAGATCAAGGGGAAAAT
>JAMOMH010000067.1 GCA_027068675.1 Sedimenticola sp. | reverse complement strand
GTTCCAAACTACTTTGGTGATCAACGCTTTGGTCATGACTATGACAACCTCACCCAGGCGGGGAGGCTTTTTCGTGGTGAACTCACCCGCCTAAGCAAACACCTGCGAGGTCTCTACCTCTCGGCTACCCGCTCACAGCTCTTCAATCAACTATTGGCTGCCCGCATCAGTGATGGAAGTTGGAACAAGGTGCTGCTGGGTGACCAGATGATGCTACAAGAGAGTCATTCGCTCTTTGCTGTTGATGAGGTGGATGAGACGATTGAACAGCGAGTAGCTGCGCTAGACTGTCATCCAACTGGACCTATGTGGGGGCGTGGTCGAGTCTCCAGTAGTCAGCAAGTTGAGACATTAGAGAATAGAGTGCTGGCACCATTTGAAGAGTGGCGAGATGGTCTGGAGTGGAAAGGGCTGAAGCAGGATCGCCGCCCTCTACGGGTAAAGGTGAGTGATCTCACCTGGCAATTTGGTGATGACGACCTACAGCTCACCTTCTCTTTGCCGGCGGGTAGTTATGCGACGATGGTGCTACGCGAGTTATTATTGGTTGAGGTGGCTACCGACCATGAGTAGAGGATTAGCCTTGTCCATGCTTTTTGGGATTGCGTAACAACACATAAACGGCGCCGGTGCCACCATCACGCTGGGTTGCTGAACAGAAGGCCAATACACTCTTTTTCTGTTGCAGCCAGATATTGAGCTGCTGTTTGAGCACCGGCTGTTGCGCCGCAGAGCCGAAACCTTTGCCATGGATGATGTGAATACAGCGGATATCTTGTGCTCTGCATTCGGTTAGACACTGCTCCAGTTGCTTCTTGGCACAACGCACGGTCAGTCCGTGTAGATCGAGCACCATACCTACTTCTATTCGGCCTCGGCGAAGATCTTTTGCCAGGCGATCCTGCACGCCAGATCGAGAAAATTGCAGCACATCTCCCGCTTTAATATCGCTAGCCTCAGTGATGTCAATATCACCCTCTAACTCATCTCGCTCATCTAACTGGGGCTGTGGGTGTGGTGAGATTTTTCTATGGAAGGGAGCGGCTCTATCTTGGCTGATAGGTGTGATGCCGCTCATCGCATCCTGAAAAAGTTTATTATCACTCTGTTTTTTATCTCTACTCATTGTAACTCTATCTTAATCGGTTTTTTGTCTCATCATAATAGTAGCTATTTTAGCGCCAAACATGAGCCTCTTGGGTGCTTTTCCCGTATAGTTGGCACCCACTATGAGAATATTGTTGAGCAATGATGATGGTTATCTGGCCCCTGGTCTAGCGGCTCTGGCAGAGAGTCTTACTACGATGGCTGAGGTGGTGGTTGTAGCCCCTGAGCGTGATCGTAGCGCTGCGAGTAACTCCTTGACCCTGACCCGCCCCATTCGTGCTGAAAAGATGGCCAATGGATACATCCGTGTCGATGGAACTCCGACTGATTGTGTACATCTTGCTATCACCGGTCTGCTTGAATATGAGCCGGATATGGTAGTAGCTGGCATCAATGCTGGAGCTAATATGGGGGATGATGTGCTCTATTCAGGCACGGTAGCGGCAGCAACTGAGGGGCGGTTTCTCGGTCTACCCGCTATTGCTATCTCCATGAACGCCCATGATCCAAACTATTTTGTGACGGGTGCAAGAGTCGCTAAAGAGATAGTTGAGCGGCTCTGCAAGCAGCCACTAAGCCCTGATGTGATCCTCAATATCAATGTGCCAGATCTACCTTATGACGAGCTGAAGGGGTACCAATCGACTCGGCTTGGCAATCGGCATAAAGCGGAACCGGTAATCAAAGATAGTGATCCACGAGGAAAAACTATCTATTGGGTTGGTCCGCCAGGCGCAGAACAGGATGCAGGGCCGGGGACTGACTTTTATGCGGTACGTGAAGGTTATATCTCTGTGACGCCATTGCAGGTCGATCTGACGCGTCACTCGTTGTTACAGCCATTAACCGAGTGGTTGCAGGCATGATGTTGAGTGCACACCATCAAGGTATAGGCATGACCTCACTTCGTACTCGTGAGCGGCTGATTCAGCGCCTCCGCGAAAAGGGGATAGAGAATAGCAAGCTGTTGGCCGCCATGCTAAATACACCGCGCCACATCTTTGTTGATGAAGCGCTGGCGAGTCGGGCGTATGAAGATACTGCACTGCCTATTGGTCATGGGCAGACCATTTCACAACCCTATATCGTTGCACGTATGACGGAGGCGTTGCTGGCTGCTGGTCCATTAGATAGTGTGCTTGAGGTTGGCACAGGATCGGGTTATCAATGTGCCATCCTGGCGCAGCTGGTACGGCGAGTCTATAGCGTTGAACGAATCGAACTGTTACACAAGCAGGCTCGCACAAGAATGCAGGAGTTGCAGTTGCGTAATGCACGTCTAAAGTACAGTGATGGTGGTATGGGCTTGCCTGAATATGCGCCGTTTGATGGCATTATGGTGACCGCTGCACCTGAGGAGATTCCTCAGCCATTGCTAGAGCAATTGGCGATTGGTGGGCGAATGATTCTGCCGACTGGCAGCGATAGAGATCAAGAGCTACTACAAATTATTCGCACACCCCATGGTTTCGAGCAGACGCGACTAGAATCAGTCATCTTTGTACCGTTGAAAAAAGGACTTAACTAATGCGGCTCTTCTCATCCCTCTATGAAAAAGTGATGCAGTGGTCGCGCCATCGGTACGCACCTGGCTATCTAGCAGGCCTGAGTTTTGCCGAATCCTCTTTCTTCCCTATCCCTCCCGATGTGATGTTAGCGCCGATGTCACTGGCAAAACCCAAGCGAGCATGGCAGTTAGCACTTTTAACCACTGTTGCATCTGTTATGGGTGGGTTGCTTGGTTACACTATTGGCCTGTTTGCGTTTGATCAGGTGGAACCACTGTTACATAGTCGAGGTTATTGGGGGCACTACCTAACCGCAAAATCCTGGTTTGATGAGTGGGGTGTTTGGGCTATTTTTATCGCTGGTTTTTCGCCGATCCCTTACAAAGTCTTCACTATCAGTGCCGGTGCAGTCTCAATGGCGTTGTTACCGTTCACGATTGCATCGCTGGTTGGGCGAGGGTGTCGCTTCTTCCTCGTTGCTGCACTAATGGCTTGGGGTGGCGAACGTATGGAGGCGCTGCTTGGTAAATATATGGATCGTATTGGTTGGTTGGTCGTGGTGATAGTCGTAGTTCTACTCTTAATCTTTAAGCTGTAAGCATACTCATGCCTCAACTGTTCAGGCAGCTGCTAAATCTGCTCCCCTATCTGTTGCTTCTTTTTGCCGTTTTACTCATGAGCGGCTGTAGTTCAAGCCGTGTTATACCCATTGAAAATCACTCTTTCCCTGCAAAGGGAGACCGTTTTAAACGCCAACATACGGTTCAAAAAGGGGAGACGCTCTATTCGATCGCGTGGCGTGCAAATCTTGATTATCACAAATTAGCCGCCTGGAATGGCGTGGCTGGGCCGGGATACCCTATTTTTCCTGGGCAGAAATTGCGTCTTAAACCACCTAAACACCCGATTAAAAAGACAATACCATCTAACAAAAGCAGGCCATCCCCAACAGAAAAAACTAAAATAAAGAGACCGAGCAAACAAAAGGTAGCTGTTTTACCAAAACAGCTAAAGTTACGCTGGAACTGGCCGACCATAGGGTTAGTAGTACGTAATTATTCTAAAACGGATCATCAACGGCAAGGCATTAGAATTGCAGGCAGAGATGGTCAGCGTATTACAGCCGCTGAATCAGGTAGAGTGGTTTATAGCGGTAGCGGCCTGGTTGGTTATGGGAATCTTGTTATTATTAAGCACAGCCCCACCTACCTAAGTGCCTATGCACACAACAGACGCGTATTTGTAAAAGAGGGGATGTATGTTTCAAAGGGCACGCTTATTTCTGAGATGGGAATAGCGCCAGATAGTAAAAAACCGGCGCTACATTTTGAGATTAGAAAAAATGGCAAGCCAGTGGATCCGCAAATCTTTTTGCCAAAACGCAGATAATGTAAAGGTTTTATAGGAGTTGCAGTAAATGGCTGAAATAAAGGATATAGAGGAAAAGGGCGTGGAGGAGATCTTGGTGGGTAAAGGTGATAACCCAGACAAGAAAAAGCCAGCAGCTAAATCTCGTGCTGATGCATCCGATGCTCAGATGGATGCGACTCGCCTCTATCTTAATGAGATAGGCATCTCCAAACTGCTCACGGCACAAGAGGAGGTAGACCTCTCCCGGCGTGCGCAAAAAGGTGATCAGGCGGCGAGAGCAAGAATGATTGAGAGCAATCTGCGCCTAGTGGTGAAGATTGCACGTCGTTACATGAACCGAGGTTTGGCACTGCTTGACCTGATTGAAGAGGGCAACTTAGGCCTCATTAGAGCGGTTGAAAAATTTGATCCTGAACGCGGTTTCCGTTTCTCAACTTATGCGACATGGTGGATTCGTCAGACGATTGAACGCGCCATTATGAACCAAACACGTACCATCCGCTTACCTATTCATGTAGTAAAAGAGATCAATGTCTACCTACGTGCTACGCGTGAGCTATCTCAAAGCCTAGACCATGAGCCAACCTCAGAAGAGGTTGCAGAGCTGCTCGACAAACCGATCAAAGAGGTGAAGCGTATGCTTGGCCTAAATGAGCGAGTGACCTCAGTTGATACGCCTTACGGTAAAGATGCGGATAAACCGCTTCTTGACACGATTGCAGATGAACATGCGATGGATCCAGCAATTGGTATTCAAAATGCAGGTCTAAATGCCAATATTGATGTCTGGTTGGAAAAGCTTAATGATAAGCAAAAAGAGGTTGTAGAGCGTCGTTTTGGTCTTCACGGTTATGAAAACTCAACGCTTGAGCAGGTGGCAAATGAGTTGGGTGTGACGCGTGAACGTGTACGCCAGATTCAGATGGATGCCTTGCGACGGTTGCGTGAGATTCTTGAGCGTGATGGTTTTTCAGTCGATGCTATTTTTAAATAGTGGAGAGACTATCGGCTCTCTTATTTGATCTGAAAACAGCTTATTTATCAGCCAACGAAAATGCCCGCATCAGCGGGCATTTTTGTATGTGGCTGGGGAACAAGGATTCGAACCTTGATTGACGGAGTCAGAGTCCGTTGTCCTGCCGTTAGACGATTCCCCAATAACGCCTTACGATTAGGCTGCTGAGCAGCCCAGCATATTAGCGTTTTGAGAACTGAGGACGCTTACGTGCTTTATGTAGGCCCACTTTCTTACGTTCAACCGCACGGGCATCACGGGTAAGAAAGCCAGCTTTACGTAGGCTGCTACGCAGAGACTCATCATATGCGGTGAGGGCGCGAGCGATACCGTGGCGGATGGCACCCGCCTGGCCTGTTGTGCCGCCACCCGCGACGGTGACTTTGATATCGATCTTTTCAAGAAGCTCGACTGTTTCTAGTGGCTGACGAACAACCATTCGAGCAGTTTCGCGTCCAAAGAAGGTGTCCAGTGGGCGATTGTTGACAACAATTTTACCGCTGCCTGTAGTGAGGTAGACGCGAGCTGATGAAGTTTTGCGTCGACCGGTTGCGTAATGAGTCTCTGACATCTTAAATGCTATCCGTTAAGTGATTGTCTAGATTTCCAGCTCTTTAGGCTGTTGTGCTTGGTGCTCATGTTCTGGGCCTGCGTAAACACGCAGTTTTTTAAACATTGCACGGCCGAGCGGGTTTTTAGGTAGCATGCCTTTTACAGCAGACTGAATAACACGCTCTGGAGCTTTCTGAAGCAGTTTTTCAAGGTTAATTGACTTAAGGTTACCAATATAACCAGTATGGTGATGGTACATCTTGTCTTTCATCTTGTTACCGGTAACGCGGATTTTCTCAGCGTTCACAACGACAATATAGTCGCCAGTATCAACATGCGGTGTGTATTCGGGCTTATGTTTGCCGCGCAAGCGTCTCGCGATTTCGGTGGCTAGGCGTCCAAGCGTTTTGTCTTCTGCGTTTACGAGAAGCCATTCGCGACGCACTTCAGCCGGTTTTGCGCTTACAGTAGTCATGTACGGTTGCTCCAAAGGGGAACGGTTCAAAAGAATTTCAAAAGAGCGCGGATTTTACAGGAGCGAGTCCGGATGATCAAGTGGACTTGTGCTGTTTTTTCAAAAAAAGAAAGGGCGTAGCGAGGTGCTACGCCCTTTATAAAACCACCAAAGGAGGATGGAGGATAGCAAACTTGCCAAAAAACAAGTTAAGCAAGTATATTTTTGATCAAAATGTGATCTATGTCAACATTTGTCTTGGAAATGTATTTAGCACATCTAGTGAAAACCCTATGTTTTATGTTGGGTGGTTCGACTGTTTAAAGACTGATTCGCTAGATGTTTTTATGTTTTGGCTGTTATTTTGATGCTAAATCTCTGGCAAAATAGGGGTTGGAGTTGAGTGTTTTGTAATAACACCCCCTTAAATTCGATTAGATGCACCTTAAAATATGGTAAACCCAGGATGTTCGTTGGCTATTAATCAGCTTATTGATGAGGCCGATCGCTGTGTAAAATGTGCTCTCTGTCTACCCTGCTGTCCTACCTACCAGTTGAGCCAGAATGAAGCGGTCTCTCCGCGTGGTCGAATTGCGCTGATGCAGGCGTGGCTACAGGGTGGCCTTGCTGACAGCCGCTTGTTTAACCAACATTTAGACAGCTGCCTGATGTGTCGCTCATGTGAAGGGGCCTGTCCATCTGGTGTGAGGTATGGTGCTTTGATGGATGGTGTACGTGCGAGACGATGGTCATCATTGGGTTGGTGGAGGCGTTTCAAATTACGCTTGCTTGCTGATTTACTATCGAGTCGGCGGTCCCTTTCTTTTATTGCTCCGCTAGTACATCGTTATCAAATAAGTTCAATCTCATCCCTACTGCACAACTATCTGCCAAGTAGGCTAAAGCGGATGGAGGCGATGTTGCCGCCTCCCATGGTGATAACAGAAGAGTGGCAATTGCCCTGTGTCGATACCTTGGTCAAACGGCGTCGTGTGATGCTCTTTACTGGCTGTGTCAGCCAGCTGTTTGAGCGGGAGGTGCTGCAAGCGGCAGAGGTGGTGTTGAGTCACCTTGGTTGTGATGTAGTGCTGCCTAAGAAGCAGGGGTGTTGTGGTGCGATGCATCGTCACATGGGGGATTGTGACTCGGCGGATAATCTCATGATGCAGAATAGGCAAGATCTCTCAGATGTTTCATTTGATGCTCTGCTCACTATCGCTTCTGGTTGTGGTGCAGAGCTGGCAGAGCAGGGTGGTTTTGCTCAGCCAGTGAGGGAGATTGGTGACTATCTTGCACAGTTGGACTGGCCAGATGAGCTGAAACCTTTAAAGGCTCGTGTGCTTATTCATGAGCCCTGTTCGATGTTTTATGGACGCTTTGATCTGCAGGCGGTGCCCCGATTGCTGGAAAGAATCCCACAGTTGCGACAGGTCACCTTTGGTGAAGACCGACTCTGTTGTGGGGCGGCTGGCAGCTATATGTTTACTCAGGCAGAAAATTCACAGCGTTTACAGTCAATAAAGATAGATGCAGTGAAAAGGCTGCGGCCTGATATTTTGGTAACCAGTAATACCGGCTGCGCGCTTCAATTTAGATCTGGTTTTCGAGAGGCGGGTTTAGATATTGAGGTGTTACACCCTCTTCAGCTGCTTGCTCGCCAATTTAAATCAACTCAGAGTTAGGAATCTCTGAATAAGTCATGATTGTTTTATACGGGCTGAGATTGCCCCAATTTGTTTCGAAGTGAGTGGCCTGAGAGAAGAATAATCAATATAGTCAGGTGGCTTTGAGGTTAATTAGCGGCGGCTGCTGTTGATGATCTCGTAGTCATGAGTGATCTCAGCTGTTTTACCCAACATGATTGAGGCGGAGCAGTACTTTTCGGCACTCAGACTAATTGCACGAGCAACATGTTTCTCGCTGAGATCGTTGCCTGTTATGATGAAGTGGCAATGTATTTTGGTAAAAATTTTTGGCTCCTCCTCTGAGCGTTCTGCTTCAATCTCAACGATGCAGCCAGTGACGGGTTGACGACACTTTTTCAAAATGTGTAGTACATCAAACTCGGTACAGCCGCCCATGCCGAGTAGTAACATCTCCATTGGGCGAGGCCCCATATTACGTCCACCGTGATCAGGTGGCCCATCCATCACAATGGCGTGGCCACTGCCAGACTCGGCGATCATCATGGCGTTGTCGGCCCATTTTATTCGTGCTTTCATCACATCCCCCCAACTTTATTTTGTGCCGGAGACTAGCATAGATCGACAAGAGGTATAAGCTAGCCTAACATTAAAGAGATATGGGCCAACTACGCGAATACTGACATGACACTTATACAACCACCTCAAGCCGAGCCAGAATATCTACAGCATTTTTTGACTTTTTGTCATCGACGCCGTTATCCCAAGAACACTGAAATTATCCGCTACGGTGATCCAGCTGATGTACTCTATTTCCTTGTTGAAGGTTCCGTGGCCGTTTTTGCTGAAGATCAAGATGGGCGTGAAATTATTCTCTCTTACCTGAATAAGGGGGAGTTTATTGGCGAGATGGGCATATTTATTGTCGAGCCAACACGTAGCGTGATGGTGCGAACCCGTACTGATTGTCAGATCGCTGAAATCAGCTATAAACGCTTGGAACAGCTATTCAATACCGAGCTAAAGGAGCATGCCAAAGATATCCTCTACGCGATTGGTAAACAGTTGACCCAGCGTGTCTTGGCGACTAGCCGTAAAGTACAAGATTTGGCTTTTTTGGATGTCTCAGGGCGTATTGCTCATACCTTGCTTGATCTCTGCAAGCAGCCTGATGCGATGACTCATCCAGATGGCATGCAGATTCGGGTTACTCGACAGGAGTTGGGTCGTATTGTTGGTTGTTCCCGCGAGATGGCGGGGCGCGTACTCAAGACTCTAGAGGAGGAGGGGATGGTAGGTGTTAAAGGTAAGACAATTGTGGTGTTTGGAACCCGTTAGTAACTACTTGTTGAAATGTACTTGGTAATCACTTTGTGGCGAGGCAAATAGACTGCCTCACCACGTTTGATCGGTTATCCTGAGGAAGCTCTGAACAATTTCATCTCAGCCTAAATTTTAGCTGAGCTTTAGCGAACTTTATGCTTTAGTACAACCAGACTCGTTCAGAGTTTCCCTAGTGCTTCAAAAATCGAACGCTTAATATCTTCGACACCGCCTACACCGCTGATTTTGTGGTAGCTTGGTGCATCTTCAGCTCCCGATTCTGACTGTTTTACATAGAAACCAACTAGCGGTTTTGTCTGATCATGATAGACCTTAAGACGGGCACGTACGGTATCTTCCTGGTCATCATCACGCTGAATAAGTGCCTCACCTGTTTCATTGTCTTTGCCAGCCTCTTTAGGCGGATTAAAGACAACATGGTAGGTACGGCCTGATGCTAGGTGTACGCGACGACCTGACATACGTTTGATAATCTCTTCATCGGGCACATCGATCTCGATAATAGCGTCGATTGAGACACCAGCCGCCGCAAGTGCTTCGGCCTGAGGAATTGTGCGAGGGAAGCCATCAAATAGAAAGCCATTTTTACAGTCGTCATCAAGGATGCGTTCTTTGACCATGTTCATGATGATCTCATCTGAAACCAGCCCACCTTCATCCATAATTTTCTTGGCAGCCACACCCAATGCACTGCCTGATTTGACATGAGCGCGAAGCATATCGCCGGTTGAGATCTGTGGGATTTGGTACTTCTCTTTGATATAGCTAGCTTGGGTTCCCTTGCCAGCACCTGGGCCGCCCAGAAGAATAACTCGCATTGCTCTCTCCGCTGTTGTGTTTGGAGGAGTAGAGCGGCCGCAGCCGCTCTACCATTCCCATTGGATATTAACCTTTAGCCATCTGTAACATCAGGCTATTCATACGCCGCACGAAACTAGCAGGATCATCTAACTGACCGCCTTCAGCTAAAAGCGCTTGATCAAATAGTACGCGTGCCATGTCGTTAAAGCGATCCTCATCCTGTTCAGTGTCAATGTGCTGAACTAAAGGGTGCTCGGCGTTGATCTCCATGATCGGTTTGGCATCAGGCGCATCCTGACCAAACTGTTTTAGAACGCGGGATAGGTTGGCGCTCATGTCATGCTCTTCAACAACCAGGCAGGTAGGGGAGTCGGTTAAGCGATGGCTGATGCGTACATCTTTAACCAGGTCACCTAGTTTCTCTTTGAAACGGTCGACTAGACCTTGATGGGCCTCTGCAGCTTTCTCCTGCTGCTCTTTCTCATCTTTGTCTTCCAGCTCGCCTAGATCAAGTTCACCTTTACTGACTGACTGTAGTGTTTTTCCTTTGTACTCAGTCAGGCCAGAGATCATCCATTCATCAACGCGATCAGAGAGCAGTAGCACCTCGATGCCCTTTTTCTTCAGGATCTCAAGGTGCGGGCTGTGGCGGGCAGCCGCTTGTGAATCGGCAGTGATGTAGTAGATCTTATCTTGCCCTTCAGTCATCCGCTCAAGATAGTCATCGAGCGACACGTTCTGCATATCGGTTTCATTATGTGTAGAGGCAAAACGGAGCAGTGCTGCGATCTTCTCCTTGTTGGGCATATCCTCGGTTGGCCCCTCTTTGAGCACTTTACCAAACTGCTCCCAGAACTCAGCGTACTTGTCGGGCTCATTTTTTGCCATCTTCTCAAGCAGTTTGAGAATACGCTTGGTGTTGGCGTTGCGAATGGTGTCGATCTTGCGGTTATGTTGCAGAATCTCGCGTGAAACATTTAATGGCAGATCATCTGCATCAATAATACCTTTGACGAAACGCAGGTAATTTGGCATCAGCTTATCAGCTTCATCCATGATGAATACGCGACGAACATAGAGTTTTACACCATGTTTCTGTTCGCGCTCCCACATATCGTATGGCGCCCGTTTAGGAATGAAAAGTAGTGCGCTGTATTCGTTGCTGCCCTCAACTCGGTTGTGGGCGTGAGCCAGAGGCTCTTCAAAATCGTGTGAGATCAGTTTGTAGAAGTCGCTATACTCCTCATCACTGATCTCAGATTTAGCACGCATCCAGAGCGCCTGGCCTTTGTTGACCTGTTCAAATTCAGGTGCTGGGGTCTCAGCCTTCTCTTCACCCTCTTTGGGCTCTTCAGCATAGACCTCTTTCAGCATCTCAATCGGCATGGCGATATGCTCAGAGAATTTGCCGATAATTGAACGCAAGCGATAGGCTTCTGCAAACTCTTTGTCATCTTCACGCAAGTGCAGAGTGATCTCTGTGCCGCGTTCAGCTTTGTCGATAGTCTCGATAGTGTAGGAGCCTTCACCGTCAGATTCCCAGCGTACACCATGCTCAGAGCCAAGTCCGGCACGACGAGTTCTTAGAGTGATTTTATCAGCGACGATAAATGCGGAGTAGAAACCGACACCAAACTGACCGATGAGTTGGCTATCTTTGCTCTGATCACCCGTCATTGAGTCGAGAAATTTACGGGTGCCAGAGCTAGCGATGGTGCCGATGGTATCGCTCACTTCCTGGCGGCTCATGCCGATGCCATTGTCAGAGATGGTAATGGTACCGGCCTCTTTATCTAATTCGACACGAATGCGTAGATCAGGGGTATCTTCGTACAGTGCTTCGTCTGTCAACGCTTCGAAACGAAGTTTCTCTGCGGCATCTGATGCGTTTGAGATCAGCTCACGCATAAAGATCTCTTTATTACTATAGAGAGAGCGAATAACAAGATTCAGTACCTGACTCACCTCAGCTTGAAATTGCATAGTCTCTTTATGGGACTCAACACTCATATAACTCACCTAATCCTAAAAAATCGTCTAAAAAAATATAAAAGCTGGGTATTCTAACCGAGAGCTTTCACTAAGTTCACCTCACCCATTGTGGCAGAGGCAGTTGGCACCAAAGGTGGTGGCAGATGAATGATATTTCAAGGGCTGCGAAGCACTCGCCTCAAATGGGTCTGTGTGGTTGAATAAGGCTATTAAGAACTAAAATTGCTAAGAGTCCCTATCTTGTGAGTAAAATTCAAACCATATCCAGCCAACCTTTTGATGATCAGCGCCCAGGTACATCGGGCCTGCGTAAGAAGGTTAAAGTATTTCAGCAAGCACACTACCTAGAGAACTTTGTTCAATCAATCTTTAACAGCAGGCCCGATCTAGAGAGCGGTGTGCTGGTGGTTGGAGGTGATGGCCGATATCACAATCGTGTTGCAGTGCAGACGATTCTTCGTATGGCCTCCGCCAATGGCATTAGCAGAGTCATTGTCGGTCAAGGTGGGCTGCTATCTACCCCTGCGGCATCTTGCGTGATTCGTAAATACAAAACGCAGGGTGGCATTATTCTCTCAGCGAGTCACAACCCAGCGGGGCCAAATGAGGATTTTGGTATTAAGTTCAACACCCCCAATGGTGGGCCAGCACCGGAAAATGTAACGGATGCCATTTTTGATCAGACCTGCAGCATCACACAGTACAAAACGCTGCTGAGTGATGATGTTGATATTGATTTATTGGGTGAGTCCCAACTGGGTGATATGCAGGTCAGTGTGATTGACCCTGTGGCCGATTATGTTGAGCTTATGAAGCAGATCTTTGATTTTGACCGTATCCATCAGCTCTTTAACTCTGGCATGTTTCGTATGTCATTTGATGCGATGCACGCCATCACTGGCCCCTATGCTGTTGAGATATTTGAACATCTGCTGGGAGCAGAGCCAGGTACTGTCATCAACGGCATACCTAAAGAGGATTTTGGTGGTGGCCATCCTGATCCAAATCTTGTGCATGCACATGAAGTGGTTGAGCGAACTAGCGGGCTTGATCCGGTTGATTTTGGTGCGGCATCAGATGGTGATGGTGATCGCAATATGATCCTGGGCCGAAACTTTTTTGTCACTCCTAGCGATAGTCTTGCAGTGATGACCGCCAATGCCCATCTCATACCAGGCTACTCAGCGGGTATTGTAGGTGTCGCTCGTTCGATGCCAACCAGCCAAGCGGCTGACCGAGTAGCTGAGCAATTGGGTTTAGAGTGTTACGAAACACCGACGGGTTGGAAGTTTTTTGGCAATCTGCTAGATGAACGAAAAATCACACTATGTGGTGAAGAGAGCTTTGGAACCGGATCAGACCATGTGCGTGAGAAAGATGGTCTCTGGGCTGTGCTCTTCTGGCTCAATCTATTGGCTGTAATACGCCGTCCAGTGGCTGACATTGTGCGTGAACATTGGAGTAAGTTTGGTCGAAATTACTACACACGGCACGATTATGAAGGGGTAGATAAAGCGGCAGCTGAGGGTTTGATGCAGCATCTTAGAGAACAGCTTGCCTCATTGCCTGGAAGCAAATTGGATGATTTCACCGTCGATTATGCGGATGATTTTTCCTACACAGACCCTATTGATGGCTCAGTCTCAGAGAAGCAGGGTATCCGTATCGGTTTCACCGATGGCTCCCGTATTATCTTTCGTCTCTCGGGTACCGGCACCGTTGGTGCAACACTGCGTCTCTATTTAGAGTGCTACGAGGCAGATCCAGAGAAACATAATCAAGAGACAGCAAGTGTGATGCAGCCACTGGTATCAATTGCAAACCGGCTCGCTGAGATTCGCCAGCGTACCGGTAGGAGCGAGCCAACCGTTACCACCTAAAGCTATCTCTGTTCTACATTGTTTTGCTGAGTAAAATGCTCACCTGTACCGTTATTATTAATGGGCACAAAAAAAACAGTGGAATAGGAACTCCTAGTTTTTTTTATACTAATTAATAAGTACAATGCACGGCTAAATTTTTACCATTTTCGATGGCCTTTTGGAATTTTGGGGAACAGCTACATGTCGAATTATGTCCAACCGTTGAGTGAACTGGGTATCAATGATGTTGAAGTCGTTGGTGGCAAGAATGCTTCATTGGGTGAGATGATCCAGCATCTGACAAAACTAAATGTTCAGGTGCCGGGTGGTTTTGCAACAACAGCAGAAGCCTACCGCGACTTTATGGCGCAGGATGGTCTGGGTGAACGCATCCAGAGTAATCTTGATACACTCGATGTGGACGATATCGCAAAGCTAAAAGAGACCGGTGCCAAAATTCGCGCCTGGATCGAAGAGATGCCATTTCAGCCAGAACTCGACAAGGCGCTAAATGAAGCCTATGCCGGTTTGGTTGCGGAATATGGCGAAGAGACTACCTGGGCTGTGCGCTCCTCTGCGACTGCTGAAGATCTGCCCGATGCCTCCTTTGCCGGCCAGCAGGAGACCTTTCTCAATGTCTCAGGTCTAGAGAGCATCAAGCACCGTATCCGCGAAGTGTTTGCCTCCCTCTTTAACGATCGGGCCATCTCCTACCGTGTTCACCAGGGTTTTGAACATCGTTTAGTTGCCCTCTCGGCAGGTATCCAAAAAATGGTACGGAGTGATATTGGTGCTGCCGGTGTTGCCTTCTCACTCGATACTGAATCGGGTTTTCGCGATGCGGTTTTCATCACTTCCAGTTACGGTTTGGGAGAGATGGTGGTGCAGGGTGCAGTAAACCCAGACGAGTTCTACGTACACAAACCAACATTGGCCGCCGGTCGTCCAGCGATTTTACGCCGTAATGTCGGTGATAAAGCGATCCAGATGATCTACAACCCAGGTGGCGAAAACCCCGTTAAAACCATCGATGTGCCTGAAGATATTCAGGGCGTTTTCTCTATCTCTGATGAAGAGATAGAAGAGCTGGCTCGCCAGACCGTCATCATCGAAAAGCACTATGGTCGTCCAATGGATGTCGAGTGGGCCAAAGATGGTAACGACGGCAAAATTTATATCGTTCAGGCACGCCCTGAGACCGTACAGAGCCAAGCCGGCAACGTGATCGAACGCTACACTATGAAAGAGAGTGGCTCTATCGTTACGGAAGGTCGCTCAATCGGCTCACGTATCGGCTCGGGCACCGTCAAACTGATCAACAGCCTGGATCAGATGGATGAAGTGAAACCCGGTGATGTATTGGTGACTGATATGACCGACCCCGATTGGGAGCCGATCATGAAACGCGCCTCAGCTATCGTCACCAACCGTGGTGGCCGCACCTGCCACGCCGCGATCATCGCCCGTGAACTGGGTGTTCCCGCCGTTGTTGGTTGTAACGATGCCACCAGCAAGATCAAAAATGGCCAGCAGGTTACCGTCTCCTGTGCCGAGGGTGATACCGGTTTTATCTACGATGGTCTGCTCGACTTCTCTTACGACAAGATCGAACTCGACACCATGCCGGAGATCCCAACAAAAATCATGATGAATGTCGGCAACCCCGACCGCGCCTTCAGCTTTGCCAGCACCCCTAATGCGGGTATCGGTTTGGCCCGTATGGAGTTCATCATCAACAACATGATCGGTATTCACCCACAAGCCCTGCTGGAGTACGATAGACTGCCGCAAAAGCTGAAGGATGAGATTGGCCCTCAGATCCGAGCCTACGAGTCACCTCGTGAGTTCTACATCCAAAAAATTGTCGAAGGTGTCTCTACCCTAGCGGCCGCTTTCTCACCCAACCCCGTGATTGTGCGTATGTCAGACTTTAAGTCTAACGAATATGCCAACTTGGTGGCGGGCACTCGCTACGAGCCAGAAGAAGAGAACCCAATGATCGGTTTTCGTGGTGCAGCACGTTACCTCTCCGAAAGCTTCAGACCTTGCTTTGAGATGGAGTGTGAAGCACTGAAACGCGTGCGTAACGATATGGGGCTGACCAATGTCGAGATCATGATTCCATTTGTCCGTACCCTTGAAGAGGCTAAAGGAGTCTCTGAAGCACTGGCCGCAAATGGCCTGGAGCGCGGTAAAGATGGTTTGCGTCTGATCATGATGTGTGAACTGCCTTCCAATGCTGTGTTGGCTGAAGAGTTCCTCGAATATTTTGATGGTTTCTCAATCGGTTCTAACGACATGACCCAGCTCACCCTCGGTTTAGATCGTGACTCTAGCCTCATTGCATCAAGCTTTGATGAGCGTGACCCCGCTGTGAAGAAGATGATCAGCATGGCGATCGAGGCTTGTCACAAACAGGGTAAATATGTCGGTATCTGTGGGCAGGGCCCATCAGATCACCCCGATCTGGCAAAATGGCTGCTGGAGCAGAATATCACCAGTGTCTCACTCAACCCTGATACTGTGGTCGATACTTGGCTATTTATGGCTGGACAAAAATCTGACTAAGCAGAAATAACAGGCTTCAAAATGAGTCCCCAATACCCTATGGGTGTTGGGGATTGTTTTTTTGTACACTGATTATAATTCCCAATACTCTCTCCATACGAAGGAATGCTTGCAATGAATGTAACTAAATCACCCAGTAAAAAAAAGGCGGCGACGAAAAAAAAGGTTGTAGCTAAGAAGGCAGTAACCAAGAAAAAAGTGGCCATCAAAAAAGCTCCTGCTAAGAAAAAAACAGTGGTAAAAAAGAAGGTAGTTGCCAAGAAGAGTATGATTGCTAAAACAACAGCTCCTTCAGTCAGTAATAAAGATCGTTATGAGATGATCACGACAATGGCTTACTTTCGTTCTGAAAAGCGTAATTTTGAGCCTGGACATGCGGTAGATGATTGGTTGGAGTGTGAACGGTTGGTTGATGAGATGATCAGCAAGGCTTAATTTTGATGAAGTTATCCCTGTTTAGATGGGGAGATTTCAGCGACAATCTGAGCCGCTACCGACAACGCAAAGCATTACCTGGGAGTGACTAACGTGTGTGGATTGTGTGGTGAGTTGAGATTGGATGGCCATTCAGCCGATATGGCTGCCATTCAGGCGATGACCAAAAAACTTGAGCCGCGCGGGCCAGACCATGAGGGGTTATTCTCCGATGGTGCGCTCGGTTTTGGCCACCGCCGACTCTCAGTGATCGATCTATCAGAACATGCCAACCAGCCGATGGTTGATCAAGAGCTGCGTCTGGTACTGGTCTTCAATGGTGCCATTTACAACTACAAGGAGCTACGTAGCGAGCTACAAGGTTTGGGGTATCACTTCTTCTCGCATGGCGATAGTGAGGTGATTCTCAAAGCGTGGCACGCCTGGGGTGAGAAGTGTGTTGAGCGGCTGCATGGTATGTTTGCCTTCGCCATCTGGGATGAGCGGAAAAAGAGCCTCTTTCTCGCCCGTGATCGCCTGGGTATTAAACCACTCTACTACTCGTTGGATGATCAGCGCATCCGTTTTGCCTCCAATATGCAGGCGCTGTTGGCGGGTGGCGGTATCGACAAAAGTATCGACCCCATTGCACTGCATCATCAATTCACCCTGCATGCCGTAATCCCCGCCCCACGAACGATTTTGCAAGGTATTCGTAAACTCTCCCCTGGCCACACGATGACGATTGATCAGCAGAGGGTTGGTGAGCAAAAACGGTATTGGAGCTTTCCAGCCACACGGTTTGATGATCCACTCTCTGATCGAGAGTGGATTGATGCTGTGCATGAGTCACTGCGTAAGGCAGTTGCTAAACGTAATGATGTGGCTGATGTGCCGGTTGGTGTGCTGCTCTCTGGTGGTCTTGACTCAAGTCTACTGGTGGCGCTACTGGCTGAGGCGGGTCTCTCAGATCTGCGTACATTTTCGGTTGGTTTTGAAGATGCACAGGAGGAGTGTGGCAATGAATTTGAATTCTCTGATCAGGTCGCCAAACGCTACAATACCCGCCACCATAAATTTCTAGTACCCAACAGTGAGGTGCTAAAACGTCTACCTGAGGCGGTTGATGCGATGGCGGAGCCGATGTTTGGTCAGGATGCCGTCGCCTTTTATCTGCTTTCAGAGCAGGTCTCAAAAGAGGTCAAAGTGGTGCAGTCGGGGCAGGGGGCTGATGAGGTGTTTGGTGGGTATTTCTGGTATTCACGCATGATGGCCGATAACAAAGGCACACCTACAGAGCGATTTGCTCGTCACTATTTTGATCGTGACCATAGTGAATTTCAACGGATGATTCAGCCGGCATTTACCAGTGGGGATCATACCTCAAAACTGATTGGTCAGCTCTTGTCTGAGCCCTATGCCGATACCTTTCTTGATGCTGTTTTGCGTATGGATGTCACCACTCTGATTACCGATGACCCTGTGAAACGAGTCGACAATATGACCATGGCGTGGGGTTTAGAAGCACGAGTCCCCTTTCTTGATCATGAGCTGGTTGAACTGGCTGCTCGTTGTCCGCCAGAGATAAAACTGAAAGGGGATGGTAAATATCTGCTGAAGGAGATCTCACGCGGTATTGTGCCTGACTCAGTGATTGACCGTCCAAAAGCCTATTTCCCGATGCCAGCATTGAAGTATGTGCGGGGTGATTTTCTGGCGTTTATGCGTGATATTGTCACCTCCGATGCTTGTCGTCAGCGTGGTATCTACCAGCCTGCTTATATCGACATGCTGCTTTCAGCACCAGAGATGCACCATACTCGCCTTAAAGGGAGCAAGTTGTGGCACCTGGCGCTACTAGAGTTTTGGTTGCAGCGCCAAGTGGATGCAGTTTAAAGAGCCTGAATAAATCTGGTTGCACTAAAGTATAAGGTTCGCTAAAGCCCAGCTAAAATTCAGACGGCCTAAATAACTTTTATTCCTAAAAATGTCCCAAAAAAACCTTACCATTAAAACGGTAGGTTTTATGTGGGGCAGAATATGTGACAATATCGGTCAACTATTACTATTTTTTATTGAGGTGTTTTAATGGATGTATTACAGCGTATTGCTCAGATTGTTGAGGGAAACCAAGTTGTTCTATTTATGAAGGGCACGCGTATGTTTCCTCAATGTGGTTACTCTTCACGCGCCTCTGCTGCGCTTTATGATGTCTGCAAAGATGCTGAGTTTTTTGATGTCTTCTCTGATATTGAAGTCTATGAAAACCTACCTAAATATGCCGATTGGCACACCTTTCCACAGCTCTACATCAATGGTGAGCTAATTGGTGGATGCGATATCCTTATGGAATTGCATGGGAATGGCGAGTTGAAAGAGATGATTAACGCTGCGGCACAGGCTTAATTTTTGATGGCTAAACGACTATTTTTCTGCATCATATTGCTCTCTACTTGCTCGCTTCAGGCTGCTGATAGTGATCTTGGCAAATCGTGGGATAAGGTTAAGAGTGGTAGTAAAGAGGTGTGGCAAGGTACCAAAGAGGGGGCTTCTGAAGTGTGGGAGAGCACCAAAGAGGGTGCTAAAAAAGCTGCAGATAGTGGTGCTGAGATGAGTGGTAATATCTGGAATGGTATTAAGACAGATAGTAAAGAAGCCTATAAACAGATCACAGAGTAGACTGTTTAGCTAGACTGTACAAAAAGCAGGAGCGGTGCAGTATTTCACCGCTCCTGCCTTATTTTCTACTCTTCTCCACTGGCCTTTAAAGCAAAGGGCCAGCTATTTACAATCTTGCAAAATAGCTCAGCCGTCTTCTCTGCATCATAAATTGCAGAGTGTGCTTGGCGATTATCCCACTCGATCTCTGCACATTGAGCTGCTTTTGCCAGCACCGTCTGTCCATAGACTAGCCCCGATAGAGATACTGTATCGAAGGTGCTAAATGGGTGGAATGGGTTGCGTTTAAAGCGAGTGCGCTCAACGGCAGCATTAAGAAAAGCAAGATCAAAAAAGGCGTTGTGTCCCACCAAAATAGCACGGTTACAGCCACTCTCTTTAACTGCGTGGCGCACAGGAGTGAGGACTTTTTTCAGTGCATCCTTTTCACTTAGTGCGCCTCTAAAGGGGTGGTCGGGATCGATGCCATTAAAGGCCAGTGCTTTAGGGTCAAGGTTGGCACCTTCAAAAGGTGTCACATGAGAGGCGTATTGTTCAGCGAGTTCGAGCTCTCCCTCATCACCCATACGCAGTGTCACGATGGCAATTTCAAGTAGAGCATCGCTTTTGGCATCAAAGCCACCTGTCTCAACATCAATAATGACAGGGAGGAAGCCGCGAAACCGTTGTGCAATAAGTGGGTTGTATGCATAATCATTCATCGGCGAAGCATATCGGACAATGGCGATTTTCACCAGATGACTTATGAGTGATTTTTTGTACGCAGAGAGATTAGAGCAGATAATTAAAACGACAAAGCTACTGCTTATCTGCATGCTCCTGTTGTTAACAGGCTGTGCCTCAATTCCCTCCGATAGCGAAGTGGCAGGTGACCCTTGGGAATCCTACAACCGCTCAGTTGATGGTTTTAATGAGGGGGTTGACCAATATGTTGCTATTCCACTTGCCGAAGCGTATCAGGTAGTTACGCCTGATGTTGTTGATCATGGTGTCAGCAATTTCTTTGGTAATCTGTTAGATGTAAATTCGGCAGTGAATAACCTATTTCAGCTCAAAATTGACCGAGCTGTTTCTGATGTTGTACGAGTGATGATCAATAGTACAATCGGCCTGTTTGGTTTTTTTGATATTGCGAGTGATCTAAACTTGCCGAGCTACAAAGAGGATTTTGGCCAGACTTTGGGTTACTGGGGCGTCGGTTCAGGGCCATATTTTGTGTTGCCTTTTTTGGGGCCTAGTAGTGTTCGAGATACGGTGGGCCTGCTGGCTGATGTGATGATGAATCCACTGACGCTTGCCAACTTGACGGCCGCCGAATCTGCTGTTGCTACCTCAGTCTATTACATTGATAGACGTGCAGATCTGCTCGAAGCGGTAGCGCTGATCAACGAGGCTGCAATAGACCCCTACGCTTTTATACGAGACGCCTACCTACAGCAGCGTATAAGCTTAGTCTATGATGGTGATCCACCAATGTCAGATGAAGAAGAGCTGATGATGGATGAAGATTTTGAAGATGAGCTGGATGAGGACTTTTGATTTAGCTTTGTCTGGCAATCTGTAAGATCTCTCTCGCCTCCACAGGAGAGATGCAAAGGGGCGTTAATGATAGGTACTTGGTGATGGGCATGACCCTGCTATCATCTGCACCATGTCTGAACTCCCTATTGAAAGTCTCCTGCCTGAACTCTGCCAAGCACTGGCGGATCACCCTTCGGCTATCCTCTCCGCACCCCCTGGCTCGGGTAAAACAACCATCGCCCCGTTGCGATTGATGGAACAAACATGGCTTGGTGGCCTGAATATCATCATGTTGCAACCGCGTCGTTTGGCGGCAAAAGCAACGGCTCAATGGATGGCTAAACTACTGGGAGAATCAGTGGGGGAGCGGGTGGGTTATCGGGTTAGGTTGGAGAGTAAAGTCTCACCCCGCACACGGATTGAGGTGGTGACGGAGGGGATATTAACTCGCCGTCTACAGCATGATCCTGAGCTGGATGATGTGGGGCTGGTGATCTTTGATGAGTTCCACGAACGGAGTCTGCAAGCGGATCTTGGGTTGGCGCTCTGTCTTGATATTCAACAGGGGCTGCGAGATGACCTAAAGCTGCTGTTGATGTCTGCTACGATGGATTGTCAACGGCTGGCTACCCTGCTGGGTGGCTGCCCCACGATTGAAGGGGCAGGGCGTAGTTACCCTGTTGAGATCCAATATGTGGCTCAACAGCAAGAGCAGAATGGGGTTCAACAGGCGGTGAGAGGGGTGAAGTTGGCGCTGCAAGAGCAGCAGAGTGACATCCTACTTTTTCTACCAGGTGTTGGTGAGATCAAACGAACTTTGGCTCAACTACAACAGTTGACATGCTGTGAAAATATCATATTAGCCCCGTTGTATGGTGGCCTTAGCCGGCAGATGCAGGAGATGGCACTGCTGCCAGATAGGAGGGGGCGTCGCCGTGTGGTATTGGCCACCTCTATTGCTGAGACAAGCTTAACCATTGAGGGTATCCATACTGTGGTTGATGGTGGGTGGTCTCGGCGGCCCCGTTTCTATCCCAATAGTGGTCTAACTCGTCTAGAGACGGTGCGGGTATCACGCGCCTCTGCTGATCAGCGTGCAGGCCGAGCAGGGCGGTTGGCCCCAGGGGTCTGTTATCGGCTCTGGAATGAGACAACCAATAACCGGCTGTTGGCGCAGCAGCCGGCAGAAATTTTGGATGCTGATCTCGCCCCCTTGGTGCTTGAACTGGCTAGTTGGGGGGTGAGTGATCCTACCCAACTGAGCTGGTTGGATCCTCCCCCTAATGGTGCATTTGATCAGGCGGTTGATCTATTACAGGCGTTGGTTGCACTTGATTCACAGGGGCGGGTGACGGCTGCAGGTCGTTTGATGACGGCACTACCATTGCATCCCAGATTGGCTCACATGTTGCTGTTTGCTGCGGGTGTGGGGGTGGCTAAATTGGCCTGTGATCTGGCAGCGATTGTCAGTGAACGTGATCTGCTCAAGCGAGACTTCTCATGTCATCGGACAACGGATATTGAGTTACGCCTCATGTTACTCAATCTGTGGCGAGATAAGGGAGATGAAGTGGCACGATCTGCCGGTGCAGATGCTGTTCTCTGTCGGCAAATTGACCGTATCAGTTCACAGTGGTTACGCATGCTGGATAGCAAAGCAAAACCACCGGGCCAGACCTGGTCGGCTGGTGCGCTGTTGGCACAGGCCTACCCAGACCGCATTGCCCAGTGTCGCTCCAATCAGCACTGTAGCTATCTGCTCTCTGGTGGACGTGGGGTGCGACTAATGGAGGATGATCCACTCAATAGCAGCCCCTATTTGGTCGTTGCTAATCTTGATGCGGGTCACTCTGAGGGGCGTGTTTTTTTAGCTGCTGAAGTGGATGAGTCAACACTGTACCAAGTGATTCCTGAGCAGATCAAACAGTCATTCAATATTGCGTGGGATAAGAGTAGTGCGAGTGTGGTGGCCATGTCAGGAGATCGACTTGGGGCTATTGTGCTCACCAGTTGTCGGCTCACTGAGCCAGACTTGGCGGCGGTGGGTGCGGCTATGTTGGTTGGCATTGAGCAAATGGGGTTAGGGTCGCTACCTTGGTGTGATGCAAGCCGTGATTGGCAACATCGGCTGTTGAGTCTGAAAAAATGGCAGCCAGAAGTGGCTTGGCCTGATCTCTCGGATGCTTGGTTAAGTGCCCATCTTGATCAGTGGTTGGCTCCCTATTTGAGTGGTATAAGTCGACGTGATCACCTAAAACGACTCAACCTACTAAACATCCTCAAAAGCATGCTTGATTGGGCGATGTGTAAACAGGTTGATCAATTGGCCCCGACTCACCTAGCGATGCCAAGTGGTAGCCGACGACGGTTAAGCTATACCGACAAAGGGGAAACACCAATACTGGCGGTGCGCCTGCAAGAGATGTTTGGTTTGGCTGATACCCCAACAATTTGCAATGGTGAGGTGGTGGTGATGTTACACCTGTTATCACCTGCACAGCGGCCCATACAGGTGACGCAAGATCTGAAAGGCTTTTGGCAGCGAACCTACCCTGAAGTCAAAAAAGAGTTGAAGGGACGTTATCCAAAACACTATTGGCCAGATGATCCGTGGTCGGCTGTGCCAACGGCTAGGGTGAAACCGAGACGTTAGGGAGCCCCTGATTAAGTCTGGTTGTACTAAAGCATAAGGTTCGCTAAAGCTCAGCTAAAATTTAGGCTGAAATAAAACTGTTCCGATTTGTTTCGAAATGAGCTGTAATAATCGGTCTATTGCAGCTCATTTCGAAACAAATCGGAGCAATTTTAGTCAGTCTAAAACAATCATGGCTTCTTCAGAGGTTCCTTAGAGCTTCCCTATCCCCTATATCTATCTATACACTTGAGAGATGGTTCTCGTTAATTATTGAGTGTCAGTGAGCTGTATCTAACCAAATAGTGATTTTTTAATGAGGTGGGAATGGTGCAAAAAGATCTGTCTATCAAGCTAAACAGACCAAAGCTGGGTATTGGCACTAAAACCATAGTGGCGCTATCGATCCTCTTCTGGCTGCCATTTTCATTGCTAGTGATCATTTTTTTTAACCTGTTTCAAAGTCAATTTCAGCAAGAGTCCACTGAGCAGATCAAGCTTGCCCTGCGTGGTGCTAAGGTGGTCTATGAAGAGCGGACGGCAATGCTGCGTCAATCGATTCCTCAGTTGGCACAACGCAGCGATTTTCGCCAAGCTTTTCAAGAGCGGGATCAACAACAACTGCAAAAGCTACTCTTAGAGTTCAGCCGAGAGGCTAGTTTTGTCACCGCTTTGATGATCATTGATGGTGATCAGCGAGTGGTTGCTCGGCGTGGTAATGAATATGGTGATTTGGTTAATTTAGGTGAGGTTTTCTCTAGAGCCGTGTTGCAGGGTGAGTTAGCAAGTGCAACAGAGTTGGTGAGTCGCGATTTTTTGGTGCGAGAAAATAGTGAGTTGGCCAATGTGATCAGAGATGTTGCCGTGGTGCAATTTGTGGCGACGCCTATTCGATTTGATGGCCGAATAGCTGGGGCGGTTGTTGCAGGGGTATTGCTGACTGCAAATCCTTGGTTGGGTGATAGTGTATTGGAACGTCTCGGTGTTGATTTTACCCTATTTGCGGGTAAACCTACGGAGGGGGCTACACTGCATCTCACCTCTTCCAGACCAAGGAAACCGTGGGTGTTAGGGCAGGTCATTCCAGAGGTTTTAAAAGATGTTATTCCTCATGGCAAACCCTACTATGGCCCACTGGAAATTGCTGGCCTCTCGGCGATTGCTGCCTTTGAGCCGATTAGAGATAGTCGTAATAGAATTATAGGTGCAATCGGTGTTAGTAGAGCTGAGAAGGGGTTTGACTCTCAATTTGTGATGGCGTTGGGTAAAGGGGTTGCTGTGGTTGTCTTCCTTGGGCTTCTCCTCTCATTAGGGGTGACCTACCTTATTCGAAGTGATATTACACAGCCGCTTAATCTACTGTTGGCAGCATTGAAACGCTTTGGTGAGGGTGAGCTGAATGTCTCTGTTCAAATTGAGACAGGTGATCAGTTTGAAGTGCTTGGTGAGGGCTTTAATCATATGGCAAAAGGTGTTTTTCAGCGTGAAGAGCGACTGAAAAAACATAGTGCGGTTGCCAAATTGCTAATGTCTACACTTGATCTGGAGGAGCTGTTGCAGCAGACGTTAGGGGTGGTGGTTGAGATTACTGAATCTCAGATGGGAGTGATCTACCTTTGGAGTGAGAGCAAAAACCAACTTGTGCCCCATGCCCATTTTGGTACAAAGGATAATCTTAGCCCCCTAAACCTGGGTGAAGGTTACCCAGGGCAAGTGGCAAAGGATCAGCGAACCATTATGGTGCCTGCATGTAGTGGTCAGCCTGCTGAGAAAATAGAGCTGGGCGTCACTCAATGTGTTCCACGTGAGGTGGCTTACATTCCACTTGTTTATAAAGAGCGGACTATTGGTGTCTTGCTATTGGGCAGTGTGGTGCCGTACAAAAAAGATGTGGTGGAGCTGTTTGATGATCTGGCTGATCAGATCTCAATTGCACTTGATAACGCCATCATGCACGGCAAAATCAGGGAGATTTCAATTACCGATGGTCTGACCGGTCTATATAATCGACGTTTTATTAATGAGCGGCTGGATCAGCTCTGGTCACATGCTGTGCGACATAACGAACCGCTCACGGTTATCCTCGCAGATATTGATGACTTTAAATTGGTTAATGATACCTATGGACATGATCGTGGTGATGATGCCATCTGCCAAGTGGCCAACTACTTTTGTCAGGGTTCCAGAAATGAGGATTTGGTGGCTCGATATGGTGGTGAGGAGTTTGTCACTGTCCTGCCCAATACAGACTCAAAGCAGGCGATGGTTATGGCCGAGCGTATTGCGCAAATGGCGCGTGAGCATGACTACAGCTGGGCCGATAGAGATATCACGCTGAGCATTGGTGTGGCAACCTTCCCCAACATCTCTGCACAAAGCTATCTCGATTTGGTACGGCTTGCTGATCAAGCTATGTATAAAGCCAAAACAAGTGGTAAGGATCAAGTCATTCTGAGTAAAGGATAGGGTTATGCAGATTTTACTATCTCTGCTGCCGCTATCAGCTCCTCGGGTGTGTTGACGTTGATGAATGCTTTGGGTTGATCTGAAAAATCGGCAATGGCTAGCCGTTGCTGTTTGCACCAGCGATGTACGGCTCGCTCACCTGAATTGAGATACTTTGTTAGGCTATTGATTCTATTGCGATTAATGAGCGCAAATACGGGGTGCAATCGTTCACCATCATGAGCAACACAGAGATCTGCTTGCTCCTTTTCAATGGCCGCCAACATTCTTGTGGCTAGATCTTTAGGCACCCAAGGTGTATCGCACGGTATGCTTAAAATATAGTCACTATCGCAACTCTGAATAGCGGCTGCCATCCCAGCAAGTGGCCCAAGAAAACCTGTGATTTGATCGCTGATGACAGGAAAACCAAACTCACCATAACTCTCTTGATTACGATTGGCGTTAATCATCAACTGCTCTACCTGTGGAGAGAGGGCGTTGATGGTGTATTTGATGAGAGGCATCCCTTCAAGCTCAATAAGTCCTTTGTCCCGTTCGTCCATGCGTCGTGCACGACCACCTGCGAGAATAATGCCGGTAACAGTGGGATGGATTTTTGACAAGTTAAAGCTCCTTTATGCCAAAATGGTGACGCTCCAATAAAATAGTGATGCGTACTTTTTGGGAATGAACCGAACTGAAAAAATATTATACGACTAATCAATTGATTTTCTATGTAAAGTTAATCCATGCTGAAACTAAGGGTTTTGATGGTCTGTATTTTGCACACTGAAGTAATAACATTCACATAAGGCTTTTGTACGGCATGGTTATGCGTTGTGCAAAGGTTGTCCATAGCGATTATTTTGTAGTTCTACAGCTAGAAAACAGGAGAAGGGCATGTATCACAGAGAAACGCTTTCAACATTGAATATCACAACGCCTAACTATGAGGTCAGATATGAACCTGAGCATCAGTTGGTATGGAGCTCTTTTAAATACCCAGAGCGCCCGTGTATGAGCTATGCACTGCTGAGTGATATTGCTTCAGCTAATAGGAGTATTGAGTCTTTTGCACGACAGGGGATGAAGTCAGATGATGAGAATCGTCTACTTTTTCAGGTTGCCAACTCTACACTGCCAGGTGTGTTTAACTTGGGTGGTGATCTTGCACAATTTATCGAACTTATTCGAAAAGGTGATCATGCGGGTTTGATGCAGTATGGCAAGGCATGTATTGATGTGCTTTACCCTTTTTCGACAGGTTTTGATCTTCCCTTCACGACGATCTCTCTGGTAGAGGGGGAGGCGTTAGGTGGCGGTTTTGAGACCGCTTTGGCAAGTAAGGTGCTGATCGCTGAAGAGCAAGCAACTTTTGGCTTTCCTGAAACGATGTTTGGGCTTTTTCCTGGTATGGGTGCTTTTAGCTTTTTAGCGCGTAAGTTGAACCCATCTCTGGCCAAACGGATCATTGCTAGCGGTAAAATATATAGTGCGGCAGAGCTTTATGAGATGGGTATTGTTGATCGTCTCGTGCCAAATGGAGAGGGTACACAGGCTGTTTATGACTTTATCAAACACCAGCGTAGCCGCTCAGTAGGTATGCATAGCCTCGATCGTGTGATGGCCGAGTTTAATCCAGTCTCTTATGATGAGTTGATGAATATTGTTGGTATTTGGGTAGATACTGCAATGCAACTTTCTGAGAAAAATATTCGAGTGATGGAGTATTTGGTGCGTGCCCAGCGGCGGCGTTGGGGTAATAAAACTTCAGAAGTGAAGCCATTGGTTGAACTTGTGGGTTGATGATACTAAGAAGATCGCAATATCAACGATCTTCTTAGTATATGTGAGACTCAGAGCTTGAAATCGTCTCTTTTTGTAGAGGATGACGGTTTTTTTAGAGCCTTGTAGTGGCGTTCTACTTCTGTTGTAAGTGCCGTTTTAGCTTGCAGGAAAGCCTTATCTATCTGTTGCAGAACGGCATCTCCTTGGGAGATGAACTCGTCATCCGATAGGTGGTTGGCAGTGGAGGCATAAGTGGCCAGTTTGTGTAGGCCTAGATAGGCTGCTGAGCCTTTCAATGCGTGGGCGTGCTCTTTAAAAGAGGCGTGCTGATTGTTTGCAAGAGAGCTACGTATACTCTCTATCAGGCGTATACCGTCATGAATGAAGTTATCACGCAGACGTTGTAGAAAATCGTCGCTACTGGATAGTTCTATCAGCTCGTTTAATACGGTGAAATCTATCGTGCTGTTGCTCTTTTGCCCTTTATTTTTATGTGGTGTGTTGGCTGGATAGGGAGAAGCGAGAGGTTTTAATTCAGCGTGATTTGTCGCTTTGGCGACCTCTTCAAGCAGTTGGGATGATGATATTGGTTTGGTGAGGAAGTGTTTGATGCCAATGGCTTGACTCTCAAGTCTCGCTTCAGTCGTTGCGTTGGCCGTTAGCATGATAAAGGGGACTCTATCAGCGCTGGCATTGGCGAAGCTGTAGGTTTTGTATGCCTTGATACCACCGAGTACCGGCATATGCATGTCAATAATGACTAAGTCAAAATGGTTGTCCTGTTCCAATTTGTCGAGTGCTTCCTGGCCGTTTTCCACCAATGTGTGCTGCAAGCCTGCTTTTTCTAAAATCCGCCCAATTACCATACCGTTGATCTTATTATCATCTGCAATAAGGATATTAAGTGTTGTCTCTTGCTGCGGTGGATGTGGTCTATCGGTGAGGCTGTTTAACTGATCACCGCTCTCTATTACGGCATACGATGCGTGCAGTGCATTGAAGAGCTGTAGCTGGTTTATGGGGGATGAAATAGAGTGGAGAGGGAGTGATGAATCATGGGTTGATAGTGTTACAGAAGCCTCACCTTCAATAAGTAAAATAGTTGTTTCATTAAATGAGATCTCATCATGAAGTGTGGTTAATAGCTCATTAATATCTGAGCTAGTGATGAGGCTATCGAGAATCAAAATATTAAAAGGGGACTTTTTAGTGGCGTAACTGATGAGTAGGCGTATGGTGTCGCGGATATTACTGGTTGATTGGTAGGGTAGATTCCACCTCTCCAGTTGCTGGGTGAGTTCTGTTGTTGCTTCTAGTTTGTCGCAGACTCGGAGAATTCTGCACCCTTCAAGTAGTGAGCTGTCAGGCTTATTGTAGAGAGGTATTTTATATTCAAGTTCAAGATTGAACCAGAAGACGCAGCCGATATCGGGTGTGCTGGTAAAGCCAATCTCCCCACCCATAAGTTCAACGAGTTGTTTAGAGATGGTTGTTCCTAAACCTGTCCCCCCAAATTGGCGGGTGGTGCTCTCATCCGCTTGGGTAAACTTATTGAAAATACCTGCCTGTTTATCTTCAGGAATGCCGATGCCCGTATCTAAAATTTCAAAGAGAATTTTGTTATTTAACGCCCCTTTTTCGACGACCTGACAGCTGACATTGATATAACCTTTGGCTGTAAATTTGATTGAGTTCCCAATGAGATTGATCAATATTTGCCGGATGTGGAGTGGGTCACCATAAACTAAATAGGGAAGATTTGGGTCAATATGAGTGAGTAGACGTAACCCCTTTGCTTCAGCCTGGGAGGTGAGCATACGCGTTGTTCTGTGGATGAGATTGTGCAGATCAAACTCAGTATGCTCAATGGTGAGCTTACCAGCTTCAATTTTAGATATATCAAGAATATCTTCTACAAGCTGCAGTAGTGTCTGGCCTGATGCAAAGATGGTGTTGGCATACTCTCGCTCCTCTTTGTCTAGTTGGCAGGTATTGAGGAGGTCGCTGGTGCCGATAATACCATTGAGAGGGGTGCGGATTTCGTGACTCATTCGGGCTAAAAAATCACTCTTTGCACGGCTGGCCTCCTCCGCTTTTTTTCGCATAGTGTTGATTCGTTTAACCAGAACGGCAGCGTAACCCGGTAGAACAATCAGAGTGATCAGCAGGCCAATGGCTAGGCTACTGTTTTGCTGCCAAAAAGGTGTGATGAGGATAACAATGCCAAAACCAATAACAGCCAAGCTACCTGATAGGTAGAGATACTTCTCATTGTATCGAAAGCCATTACCAAAAGTGACCCAGAGGTAGATGCCGTACCAGGGTGCGACTAGATCATTCATGATCGACATACAGGCGCTTAATAGCGACATATCGACCACTGCTCCGATGATACGTCGAGGCACAGAGCGGCCTGGTTGTAGCAGGATGATGAAAAATAGACCGATGCTAAAGGCCAAAGCAATGGTTGTGAGCTTGACGCAAATAGCTAAGGCTTTGGCTTCAATCTCATCTTGAGGTGCGTGGAGGAGAAGATAACTTAGTGCGCAGCAGACTAAAATAATGCGTATCAACGCCTGCTCGTGCTCTGAGTCAGGACGGTTGCTTAGCCGTTCAATGTAGAATGTGGGTGATAATAGCGACTTTAGCTGATATCTCTCATTGGGTTGAACCATGGCTGCTTCTGCTATGAATTAGATAGAGAGTCTGTTTTTTCTGACAGGTATTGAAATAGTTCGGTAGTGGTTATGTTAAATGTCTCTTCTAGCCCTCTAAGAATGCTCTCGGCACTCTCAGTGAACTCTCTTTTGTTGATTTGGGTTGCATGAAGACTTAATTCATAGAATCGGCTGGTGCCTAAAAAACTGGAGCTGTCGAGTAGCAGATGAGCCATCTCTTTAAAATAGGCAAAATCATCGGATGCTACAGCTTCATAAAGCTCTTGCAGGGTTCTTTTTCCATCCTCTTCAAAAAGATGAATGAGCTGATGGATAAAGTGACTACTGCTACTCATCGCATTTAACTCTTCAAGAATAGTTTGTTCCACCAGTGTGGTCTCTTGAACGGCGTTTAAGAGGCTCATGTGGTGGAGAGTTGGTGGTTGCTTACAGGGGATATTTTTAGGATGAATACTCTGCTGATGGACTAAGTTATGTAGTGTTTTTATGAGCTGTTGGCTGTTAATAGGTTTGGCTAGGTAGGCTTTTACTTGGCTGGATGGGTAGTTTTCAACGCTCCCCTCCTCAAGTAATAAAATAAACGGCATCCATTGATCTGATGGGCAGTCAAGATGGTGAATGTTAACCACCTGTATACCGCTCAATAGAGGTAGCTCTTTTTCAATGATGGTGATATCAAAATGTGTTGTCTCAAGTGCGAGCAGTGCCTGCTGCCCATCCTTTGCAACAGAAACGGTGTGCCCCTGTTTCTCTAACGTGTTTTTGGCTAGATCAACAGTTTTATTGTCCTGTACCGCCAGGAGTATTTTTTTAGCTGAGAGCCTTGGGTAAATATCGTTAAATTTATCAAGGAGGTTTGAGATGCCAGCACAATTTTCGATATTCTCTACTGGGGTGTGCAGTGCAGAAAATAGGCGGCGTGTATCGAGAGGGGTTGCTACTTGAAAGTGATACCCTGCCTTTTTTAGTAGCGCCTGCTCACATTTTGATGGTTGTGGCCCAACTAATATGGTTGTTAGGGAGGTCAGTGGCAGTGAGTGATGCAGTTTTTCTATGAACCACTTTGGGTCAATACTTAGGTGGCGTTGGTCGAAGATGAGCGCTTTAAAATTGGTTCTACTGATGGTGTCTGCCAAGCGGCATAAAGCCTCTTCAGTTGAGTGATAATGCTCAACTTGGTAGCCCCAAGTGTTGAGTTGCTCAGTGAGTTTATCTGCATGGTGATTATTAGCTGATATCAATAGGATATTTTGTGCTATCTCACTGCTATTGCAGAGGGTGTTATTTGCACCGGAAAAGAGCTGAAGAAATTTCCGTGTAAATGAGATGTTAAAAAGGCTCAATATTCTCTACTCTTAATTAAATTTGGTATCTCTAGACTGCTTCATAAAGTGCGGATTTAAAGTTCAGGTCTATCTATCTTAGGGAAGCTCTGAACAAATCATGATTGTTTTATACCGTCTGAAATTCAACCAGACTTACTTTAGAGCTTCCCTTACGCTGAGCAAATAAAAATACCTCACTCTTTTAATCGAAATATACCATTATCCCTACGTAGTGTAGAACACTATGCACCTGTTTCCAGAGTCTGAAAACCTTGGGTTACATTGTTTTGGGAGGGATAGGCTTATCTTTTAGTTTACTCATGATGGCTTCAACCTCATCAAAATGGGTAATAAATGCATCAACACATTGGCTATCAAAGTGTTGTCCACGCTCTGATGTTAGGTAGTTGAGAGCCTTCTCTATACTCCAAGCTTGTTTGTAGGGGCGTGAAGAGACGAGAGCATCAAAGACATCAGCAACAGCAACTATCCGCGCCTCAATCGGGATATCTTCACCTTTAAGACCATCCGGGTAACCTTGGCCATCATATCGTTCGTGATGAGAGCGAGCGATGAGTGCGCCAAGCTGTAGATATTTGGAGGGGCTATTACATAAAATATCGAAGCCCCGTAGGCTGTGATTTTTCATCTCACTCCACTCAATTGAGTTAAGCTTGCCATTCTTTAGCAACACCTTGTCAGATATTGCAATTTTACCGATGTCATGCATGGGGGCTGCATGCAAAATAAGATCACATTGATGATCTGGAATAGATAGCTCTTTAGCTATTTTGTGAGCATATTGCGCCATACGTAAGACATGATTGCCCGTCTCTACATCGCGAAATTCTCCTGCTCTTGCTAGACGAAAGAGTGTCTCTTTTTCTCGTAATTTTAGCTCATTAGTGGTCTCTACAATCTCATTTTCAAGCCAGCGTGCGCGATCTTTTATGATGGCCTGTTGGCGTCGTAGGGTTAATAAATTGCGACACCTGGCCCGGCACTCATTGTGATCGATGGGTTTGGTTAGGAAGTCAGTTGCGCCAGACTCTAATGCACGATAGCGGATCGCTTTATCCTCAATGCAGGTGATAATGACAACGGGAATATCACAAGATGAGGGGATTTTGCGTAGCCACTGAGTAAACTCAATGCCATCCATATTGGGCATTTTAAAATCGGTTAAAACTAAGTCAGGCGTATTATTTTTAGCCCACTCCAGTGCGGCTACAGGGTCTGCAAATGATTGGGTTGTGATGTCAGGAGAGATTGAGCGTATCAACTCATCAAGTATCATCCGGCTGATAGACTGATCATCGATTATTAGTACAACAGGCATAATCGTTATCTCTAGTTTGTGGGCGTTGCCCTTTAATGCTGGAGTGTAATAGTGGTAATAATAGGTAAATATCTTATTAATGATAGGGTTATTCCGGCGCGGCCTCCACTACTTTGGTTACTATCGCCTAGGTCTCTAATGCTGTCCACCTTAAGAGAAGAGCTTTTCCAGCAGCTGTTTAACTGTGGCCGGCTCAAAAGGCTTATCGCAGATGGCTGAGACGCCAGACTGCTGAACAGCAGCTAACCGATTTTCACTGGATTCACTCGTGACCATTAATATAGGTATTCCTGATTGTTCGCTGTTACTGCGGATTTGGTCTACTAGCTCACCGCCATCCATGTTTGGCATGTTGTAATCGGTAACGACCAAATCAAAATAGTGCTCATTGATCATTTTTATCCCTTCAGCACCATCAACTGCTTCGGTAAAATTTTGTAATCCCATATTTCTAAGAACACGCTGAATATGTTTTCGTGCCATTGGGCTGTCATCGACAATCAGTACCTGTAGGTTCTCTGGCTCATAGTTGGTTAGTTCAACCTCATTGGGGTCGATATACTCAAGCGTGGAGTTGAGGGCGATTTTAAGCTCATTGATAGAAAAGGGTTTTGGCAGGATGGCAATGACACCTGCTTGACGAATGGGGTCGAGATAGCGAAAACGTGTCTCGCTGGATATCAACATAAATGCAGTGTTACTGAGCGTGCTGTTTTCACGCATCTGATGGACAAGAGCAGTACCTGTTAGCTGATTGCTCAGATAGAGGGCGCTGATAACTAAGTCGGGCTTTAATCTCTGAATCTGCTCAATGGGATTATCATCAATGGTGATGGTCTCAATATGAGTAATACCCAGCTCACCAAGGTAGCGGGTAATGATACGGCGTTGGGTAGATGATGGTTCAACAAGTGCAACCATCAACTCAGAGAGTTGAAGTTTATTCATGTTATTCAAAATATCCCCTGACTTTTGCTAAAAGGGGAGGCTCTCCATTTATGTTTAAAAATTGCATGGGTAACCCCAGTGCATTGATAATATACAGAATAGGAATCTGCTTCTTATTTGGCTAGTCTATTATGATGTCGACCGTTTTTGGTAGAACTTTATATTATTTATGGTTTCATATGAGATATTTGCTTATTTAATAAGAGGATGACTGGCTAAGTTGAGTAATATGGAGAGGTTCTTTCATCGGGGTCAATGGTTTGGTGGCCCTTGACTGATCTGCCTCTTAGTGAGAGCCGGTGACTATTTTTGAAAAGGCTCTTTTAGGGAGTGTGAAAAATTGACACGGTGTTGTGATCATCTCTCCATAGAGACGCTCTGCATCGGGCTGCTGAGTACGTATGGGCAGCAGCAGAGTCCTATTTTGTATAATGGCAAAATCTTCATACTGCTCAATCCTATAACCGGTATTGGGCCTCTGCCCTAGGGCATAGAGGATCACCATCTTAGTTTCAAAATCAACAGTGGGTGCTGTTTGTGCCTTTTCAGGGAAGTGGTAGGGCAGGGCGGAAAAAAAATAGTTGAGTTCTGACGTTGAGCTTATATGTTTGATCTGCTTCTCTGCAAAACCGCAGCTATTGGAAGCGTAGATTGATGTGATGGGTAACCTCTGCTCACTACATGCGCTGATATTTACGATGAGTATTGCAAGTATCACTACTTGAAAGAGAGGCCACCTGTTGCTGTGATAAAACATTGGTTACTACCTTTTGATCTGCTTATTTTGCAGGGGTAAACGTAGGATGCCTGTTGGGCCAAAGAGGGCTTCATCAGGTGCTACCAATGAACCTGTGCTCCAGTCAGTGAGGATATCAACAACAAAGTTGAGCTGGGTGATGTCGATATTTGTCGTGGTGAGCTGCATTAGGCTGTTGGTTGTTGGGTAGCCACCACATATCTCTGCTATCTGGCAGAGATAGAGGTCATTATCGATATCTGAGCCACCAATGATGCGGTAGTCACCTGGTGCGATATCATTAAATTGATAGGTGAATTCACCATTCCCTGCAGCAATGGGAGTCGTCTGTTTGATGATGTTGTCATCAACATCAAGCAGTAAAATGTAGAGTGTACCGATGTTGCCTGAGTTATCTGCATTGCCGACAAGAATAGAGACCTGGACAACAACATGACTACTTATACTCAACCCAGAGACGATTGTACTCAATTCAAAGGTGATGCTGCCTTGATAGGTGGAGTCGGTCAGATTGGTGCGATCAACAGAGATTAAGTAGTCACCCATGCCGTTACCATCAATGGTTGTTGGTGTGGCACTCAGCCAGCTGCCATTGATGGTGATGTTATCGACTGAGGCTGTGGCACCGCCACTATTGCTCAAATTAAGTGTTATGTTGCTTAGCTGACCAAAGCTGATTTGTGCCGGTGTTGCTTCAATTAGGGCTGGCTGAACGGGGGCAACACCGTCATTGGCTAATGTTTGAGCGGCTTGTACAGCTTTGAGAGCATCGATTAAACCGTGGCCGAAATAGTCATCTCGACCTGCGGCACCAATGTCGGTGGTGATGGCTCCTGTGGAGAGCAGTCCATCGACATCGTCAGGTGAGAGTTCAGGGTAGACGGCTCTCATCAGTGCTAAAACCCCCGCTATGTGAGGTGTCGCCATTGAAGTCCCTTGGTAGAAATTATATGCAGGGGTGCGACTTCCTGAGGAATCATTGACTAGCGTGCTTAAGATACCGTCACCATAACCATCTCCATTGAGGTCTGCACCGACTGATCCACCTGGCGCAGCCACATCAACTCGTCTGCCAAAGCTGGAGTAGGGGGCGCGGTTGTTGGCAAAATCAGTGGCACTGACTGAGATAACCCCATCGTAGGAGGCGGGGTAGTGGAGCTGGCTGTTATTGGCATTACCGGCTGCTGCCACGACTAATACACCAGCATTTCGCACTAGGTTGTAGGTATCTTGAGCCGCTTGTGAGTAGCCACTACCACCAAGACTGAGATTGATAATATCTGCCTTTTGGGTGGGTACCGTGCCGCTATCATTGGGTAAGCCCGCAGCAAATAGAATGGCCTGGTTGATGTCATAGCCTGATCCATCGTGAGCGCCGAGTACGCGAAGTGGCATTATCTTCGCATCCCATGCCACCCCAGCAAGGCCTACTGAGTTATTAGATTTTGCCGCGATAGTGCCTGATACATGGGTGCCGTGCCAGCTGCTGCTGCCAATTTGTGCGCTATCCCCTGGGTCATCTGGGTCGTTATCAATGGCATCACCATCAAGTGCATTTTGAGGGTCGGAGATAAAGTCATATCCAGAGACTAGCTGGCCAAAAAACTCTGGGTGGGCAAGATAGACACCTGTATCAACCACCGCGACAATGACATCTGAACCGACACGGCTGCCGGT
Organism: Sedimenticola sp.; assembly: GCA_027068675.1. Lineage (GTDB taxonomy): Bacteria > Pseudomonadota > Gammaproteobacteria > Chromatiales > Chromatiaceae > JAKITT01. The sequence continues at coordinate 831 of JAMOMH010000067.1, read as the reverse complement.
GGTGATGTCCCATGCTTGAGGAAGATTGATTGCGGGGTAGTGCCACTGATATTCATAATGTGGGTCATTGGGTACTCTATATGCACGATATATGTAGTTTGGCTCGGCATACTCAACATCATCACGCAAACTTAATGTTTTAATCTGTTGTAGGGTCTTTAGTTTTTGATAACTCTCGGGGTTATCTCTTTTCAACGTCTGCATGGCTGAGCTGACTAATGGAGTGAGAGTGGTTGCTAGGTTAGTCTGCATGGTCTCGAAGTGAGCCAATGTTGCGCGTGAGGTGTGGGTGTGGTTAAGACGCATGGAGAGAGCGGCCCTGTTGATCCCTTGAGTAAATGCAACAGGTTTAAACTGCACCACCGCCTCGCCGACTCTAAAATCTAAAGATTGCTTGCTGGGTGCGCTAAGTGGCTGCACGCCGGTCAATGATAGTGTGTATTTTGATGTGCCTGCTGAAGCCTGCACCTGGATGTAATACTCCCCATCACTGGGAACACGGAGACTCTTAAACTCATCTGCAAAGTTTGAGAAAGCAACCATATTTTTACTAATATCGAAAAGGAATAAATCCAGGTCACCGGTAAAAATATCCTGGCCATTAAAATCGACGACATGTAGCTGTACCAGCTGATCTTGCTGCAACATGACATGGTAGATATCAAACTCATCACCCGTTGTAGCAAAACGGTCAGCGTTCTGAGTACGTCCTGTTCCTGTTTTTGTTGCGAAGCCTTGTACGGTAGAGAAGTTGGGTATGACCTGAGCAATAGGGAAATCATTGTTGCTAACATTGAGTGTGGTTGCGAATGGATCATTTATATCGCTATC
>JAMOMH010000066.1 GCA_027068675.1 Sedimenticola sp. | reverse complement strand
ATTGTGTGGGGTAGAGAGATGAGTTTAAAGTGGAAAACTTGCCTCTCTCCATACCTTTGGGTAGTCTCACTCTTGTTGTGGTATAGGACGCCGCAATTTTAGCTAACTACAGGGAGTACCCTTCTATGAAAAAAATTATCCGTGTGTTGTTTATTACAGTAGCTCTACTGATGATGCCTGCTATTGCCACGGCCTCTTCTGTTGATATCAATCACGCTAATGCTGAGGCGATTTCAACTGCTCTAAAAGGGATCGGTGATAAAAAAGCGCAAGCGATTATTGACTATCGCAATGAGCATGGTGCATTCCAAACAGTTGATGAACTGCTTAATGTACCTGGGATTGGTGAAAAGACGTTACAACGTCTGCGCCACCAGCTCTCATTAGGCGATAAATAGCATTATTTGAGCTGTGCCGGAAGATGGCTTTTTTCAGGGCTGTTTTCCGGCTTGTAACCTTTATTTTACCTCAAAACCCCTCTCCAGGGTTTGACGACACACCCTCCACAAGCTTATTATTTGCCCCTTAAACCATGGGCGGTTAGCTCAGCGGGAGAGCACTGCCTTCACACGGCAGGGGTCACTGGTTCGATCCCAGTACTGCCCACCATCCACCATTTTTAACCTTGATCCTTAAACTTTGAGCATCGAAACCTGATATGTCCTATCAAGTGCTGGCCCGTAAGTGGCGTCCACGAACTTTTAGCGAACTTGTTGGGCAGGAGCATGTCGTCAGGGCGCTGACCAACGCCTTGAATGGTGACCGTGTTCACCACGCCTATCTCTTCACTGGAACGCGTGGTGTTGGTAAGACAACACTCGCGCGAATCTTTGCAAAATCACTCAACTGTGAAAATGGAGTAACGGCCACCCCATGCGGTGTCTGCTCCGCTTGTCAGGAGATTGATCAAGGGCGTTTTGTTGATCTGCTTGAGGTTGATGCCGCTTCACGTACTAAGGTTGATCAAACGCGAGAACTGCTTGATAACGTCCCCTATGCCCCCGTGTGTGGTCGCTACAAAGTCTATTTGATCGATGAGGTTCACATGTTCTCCGCCAGCAGTTTTAATGCGCTGCTGAAAACCCTCGAAGAGCCACCGCCGCATGTTAAATTTTTGTTGGCGACGACCGATCCTCAAAAAGTGCCGGTAACGGTGCTGTCACGCTGCCTACAGTTCAACCTAAAGCGGCTGACCCATGAACAGATTAGTGGGCAGCTAGAGAAGATTATGCAGCAGGAGGCGCTTGAGGCTGAAGTGCCCGCCTTGCAGCTGCTGGCTCATGCGGCTGATGGCAGCGTGCGTGACTCGCTTAGCCTGCTTGATCAATCGATCGCTTTTGGTGCTGGCCAAGTTACCGAAGAGGGGGTGCGGGAGATGCTCGGCACCTTGGCGGGTGAACATGTGCATGAGCTGCTTAGCGCTTTGATTGATAAGGATGGCAAACGCCTACTCGGTAAAGTGGCAGCATTGGCAGAGTGCTCACCAGACTTCAGCGGTCTGTTGCAGGAGGTTTTACGGCTGCTACATAAAATATCCATCTACCAAGTGCTATCGAATAGCAAACCGAGTGATGATGGTGATGCAGAGGTGATACAAAATTTTGCCCAACGCCTCCCAGTGGAGGATGTTCAACTCTTCTATCAGATTGCCCTTGTTGGACAACGTGAGTTGTTACTTGCTCCTGATGCACGTAGTGGTTTTGAGATGGTAATGTTGCGGATGTTGGCGTTCCAACCAGCTGCATCAGCCAGTAGCCAAAGTGGCGCCGCGCCGCAAACAATCTCGCTGAGTGCGCCACAAAGTAAAACAAGTTATAGCACTCAGAGACCCTCGCCTAAGCCAGCACAAACAGCATCGGTTCAGGCAGCCGTGGAGATCAATGAGCCACCAGTGGCTATTGAGAGTGGTGAATTTGATTGGACAGCTTTGGTTGCGCGTCTCAATTTGCAAGGTATTACAGGGCAGTTAGCGAACCACTGTCTGTTTGAGAACTGGGATGGTAAAACACTAAAATTACGGCTCGACCCAACAGCTCAGAGTATGCACATAAGCAGTACAGAGGAGCGTCTCCTTCAGGCGCTAAAACCTGTGCTGGGTGAGGCGATAAGGCTTGATGTTATTGTCGGAGATGCGACACCAAAACAAGGTGAGACTCCCGCCAAGTTCCAAGCCCGCACCAAAGCGGAGCGGCAACAGAAGGCGGAGAAAACCTTCGCTGAAGACCCAATGACCCAAGCGCTAGAGCAGACGTTTGGTGCTAGAGTGGTGCCAAATTCAGTAACTCCTGTTGATAAATAGCGGGTTCAACACATCTATAACGAGGAAAAATCCATGCGTGGTGGAATCGGTAATTTAATGAAAAAGGCCCAGCAGATGCAGGCCAAAATGCAGGAGCAGCAAGAGGCACTAGCCAAAGAGGAGACCGCTGGTGAATCGGGTGGTGGCCTAGTCAAAGTTGTGATGAATGGCAAACATGAAGTGCGTCGTATCACCATTGATGAGAGCCTGTTTGAAGATGATAAAGATATGCTAGAGGATCTACTGGCCGCAGCGATCAATGACACGGTGCAAAAAGTTGCAAAAAAGAACTCAGAGAGCATGGCGGGCCTTACCGATGGTCTGAATCTGCCGCCTGGGATGAAACTCCCGTTCTAATATGGCCCAAGCAAACCTGCTTAATGAGTTGATTGCTGGCTTTCGCTGTCTGCCTGGTGTTGGCCAGAAGACCGCTCAGCGTATGGCTTATTACCTGCTTGAACGAGACAGAGAAGGGGGGCGTCATCTAGCGCACCTATTAGATGAGTCGATGGAGAAGATCGGCCACTGCCTACAGTGCCGCACATTGACTGAGGCGGTGATGTGTAACATCTGCGCCAATAGATCACGGGATGCGTCACTGCTCTGTATCGTTGAGACACCTGCTGAGGTGGCAATTTTGGAACAGTCGATCGACTACACTGGACGCTATTTTGTACTGGGTGGGCGGCTCTCACCGCTTGATGGTATCGGCCCTAAAGAGATTGGTCTGGAGCAGCTCGACCAGCAGCTGGCTGAGGGCGAAATTAAAGAGATCATCTTGGCCACCAACCCCACGATAGAGGGTGAAGTGACGGCTCAATATATTGGTAATATGGCTAAAGCACACGCGATAAAAGCGACGCGTATTGCCCACGGCGTACCGCTAGGTGGTGAACTAGAGTATGTCGATGGTGGAACTCTACTGCATGCCTTTGCTGGGCGCGCAGAATTTATGCAAGAGAGGTGAGTGATGAGTGACTGTCTATTCTGCAAAATGGCTGCCGGTGAGATTCAACCCGATGTGGTTTATGAGACCGATAGTGTGCTCGCTTTTAGAGATATCGATCCAAAAGCACCCACCCATATCCTCATAATCCCGAAAAAACATATTAGCACCATCAATGATATTGCAGCTGAAGATAGCTGCTTAATCGGCGAACTCCATCTAGCTGCAAAAGAGATTGCATTGCAGGAGGGGCTGGCTGAGTCAGGTTATCGCGTGGTGATGAACTGCAACGAGCAGGGTGGGCAGGCGGTTTACCATATCCATTTGCACTTATTGGGTGGGCGACAGATGGTTTGGCCGCCAGGCTGATATCTAAAAGCCTTCTTGGTATTTGACTGATTGAATATGAAAAACAGCGAAGTGTTGATGTAGAAGATGAATGCACAGAGTAGTGACAAAAAAAGGCCGGAACAGATAACTGTTTCGGCCTCTTTAACATGGTACTCCCTAGGGGACTCGAACCCCTGTTACCGCCGTGAGAGGGCAGCGTCCTAGACCACTAGACGAAGGGAGCAGGGTTTGCACAGGCGGTGTATTATACGCAGCTTCTTGATCGGCTCAAGTGACAGACGAACTTTTTAGGCGGTTATCCGCCAAAACCAGGACAGTAACGATTACTAACGCAACCATAATTACCCGCGACGAACATAATATCTCGCGGGCCAATATTAGCTCCAATGCACTCAAAGTCCTCTATCGCCTCAATAGTGCAGGCTATCAAGCCTATCTAGTGGGTGGCGGTGTGCGTGATCTGCTGTTGGGGCGAGAGCCAAAAGATTTTGATGTGGCTACAGATGCCAAACCAGAAGAGGTGAAAGAGGTCTTTCGAAACTGCCGCCTTATTGGCCGTCGTTTTCGTCTTGCTCATGTCTTTTTTGGCCGTGAAACCATTGAGGTGGCCACCTTTCGTAGTAAAAATGATGCTGAAGGGCGAGATGAGCATCAGTCTGACCAAGGCATGATTCTTCGGGATAATGTCTACGGTACGATTGAAGAGGATGCATTACGGCGTGATTTTAGTGTGAATGCACTCTACTACGGTGTCGAAGATTTCTCGATTATTGACTATGCTGGTGGCCTGCAAGATCTTGAGATGGGTCGATTACGTCTGTTAGGTTCTCCCGAACAACGCTATCGTGAAGATCCTGTGCGGATGCTGCGAGCGGTTCGTTTTGCCAGTAAACTGGGTTTCATTATCGATCATGAGAGTGAGTCCTGTATAGCAGAGCTGGGTCATCTATTAGATGAGGTACCTGCTGCACGCCTCTTTGAGGAGGTGCTCAAGCTCTTTATGGGTGGCACGGCGTTGATCGCTTTTGAGAAATTACGCCACTACGATCTCTTCCGCGTACTCTTCCCCGAGACTGATGAGGTGCTGCGTTTTGAAGAGCACAACTTCCCCATCACCTTTGTTAATCGCGGTTTAGAGAATACCGATAACCGTATTGCCGATGGTAAGCCGGTCACTCCTGCTTTTCTATTTGCCGTCTTATTGTGGGAACCGGTGCGTCTATTGGCCAAAGAGCTAGAAGAGGAGGATGACCTACCACCAATAGAGGCGATGCAGGAGGCGGGTTATGAGGTGCTGAAAGAGCAGCTCCAATGTGTCTCGCTGCCCAAGCGTTTTAGTATTCCAATGCGTGAGATATGGAGCTTGCAGTGCCGATTTAAGCGACGTTCAGGCAAGCAGGCGCAATGTCTCGCCAGTCACCCACGCTTTCGTGCCGCCTACGATTTCTTGCTCCTAAGAGCAGAAGCGGGTGAGACCGATATGGCATTAGCTGATTGGTGGACAAAATACCAAGAGGTTGATGATGGAGAGCGAATCAAAATGGTAAATGCACTGCGTGGATCAGGGCGTAGCCAAAAGCGTAGAAAACCTAGAAAAAAGCCGCCTGTAAATAGTGGTGAGTAGTGTTACTGGTAACCGGGTATTTATCGGCTTAGGTAGTAATTTAGGTGAGCCATTACAGCAGTTGACCTCAGCGACTAAAGCGTTGGCTGAACTTCCTGAAAGTGCTGATCTCAAGGTCTCGTCGTTCTACCGTAGTGCCCCGTTAGGGCCGCAGGGTCAGCCAGATTACATCAATGCAGTGGCCCAACTCACCACGCGGCTGGATGCAGAAGTGCTGCTAACCCAACTTCAGACAATTGAACAGCTACATGGTCGCAAACGTGATGGAGTGCGTTGGGGGGCGCGTACGCTTGATCTTGATCTGCTGCTCTATGCTAATGGTGTGATTAACAGTGAGCGATTGACCGTGCCCCATCCTGGTTTAGCAGAACGTGCTTTTGTTCTAGTCCCTCTGTCCGATATTGCTGAGCTAGGTTTAACCATCCCAGGCCTCGGTACTCTACGACAACTACTAGCCAATATTGATGAAAAAACAGTGGTGAGGGTTGCCATCTAAACGGCAGTTGTAATCTGTTGAGCCAGTTTCCAGCTTGTAGAGATAAGGGCTGGTGTATTCTCTGATGTGAGCTGAATAACGCCTCAAGCAATGCAGAGGGCTGAATGAATTTGGATCGTTATGCGATTTTACAATTTATCCATGTCATCCGGCTCCACGTCAGGTACTTTTGACATGGCCTCAAAAAAAGATTTTTGATTTCCTTGTTTTGCTCTTTGTAGTAAATATTTTTCAGTTAACAACGCTGACATCTTTTCTGCAACTGCGGAAGAGATAAATTGATTAATTGATATCCCTTCATTTTTTGCTAATGACTTAATTTCTTGATGCAAAGAGTCTGGTAGCCTCAGGCTTAGAATGCTCATTTTAAAATACCTCGTTCTATCATAAATTCTTGCGGCGTTAAGGCTTTAATGCCAAATTTTCCAAGGCCCTTAAAATCCCTTTTATTAAATGTAATAATATATTCACTCTGTGATTCAACAGCCACTTCAAGAACTAAATCATCTTTTGGATCTTTCAGATAAGGGCGCCATAGGTAAAATATTTCTCGAATATTGGATTTGCTTAATATGTAGTCAAGAACTGCATTGATTTCCTGTCTAGTTAACCCAGCAACCATTCCAATTCGCTTTGCTACAGATTCGTATTCAACAAATAGCGGCACTGATATATTTGGCTTGTAGGTATCATTAGCCAATTCCATCAATAGCTTATATGCTGCACCTCGCTTTGATTTCAGGGCAGTGATAACTACATTGGTGTCAATGACTACATTTATCAAACTCATATAATGGTATTATATGTAATACCAATAAAACGCACAAGGTGAGGGTGTTTTTTAATGCATAACACCAAATCAGCAGTAGGCAAAAGAGGCACAATCTTTTGTGGGGGATTTTTATATTGGCTGACATAAGCCTCTGTTACGACATGTTATGACCAATAGTTGAACAGTAGTAAACTAGCCGCCACTCTATTGATTGACAAGTAATCTGCATCCGTTACCATTAGCGCCCCTCGTTACTATCGAAGACTCTCTCCTATGAACAGCCAAACCTTGCGCCATGACTGGAGCATTGATGAGATTGAGGTGCTGCTTAATCTCCCCTTTAACGATCTGTTGTTTCGTGCGCAGACTATCCATCGCAATAACTTTGATCCCAACAGTGTGCAGGTGAGTTCACTCATTAGTATCAAGACAGGGTCTTGTTCAGAGGATTGTGGCTACTGTTCGCAGAGTGCTAAACACGGTACTGATCTGGAGAAAGAGAGACTACTGCCGGTAGCAGATGTGGTTAAAGCGGCACAGGCAGCCAAAGATAAAGGCTCAACCCGCTTCTGTATGGGGGCTGCATGGCGTAACCCAACCGATGCCAACTTGCAGCATGTAAAAGATATGATTGTTGCGGTGCATGATCTTGGCATGGAGACCTGTGTCACACTCGGCATGCTGACCGGTGAGCAGGCTGCTGAACTGAAAGAGGCGGGGCTTGATTACTACAACCACAACCTCGATACCTCACCTGAGTTCTACGGTAATGTAGTGACTACTCGTACCTATGAAGATCGTCTAAAAACATTGAGCCATGTGCGTGAACAGGGTATTAGCGTCTGTAGTGGTGGCATTCTTGGCATGGGTGAATCACGCCGTGACCGTGCCTCCATGCTGCGTGAACTGAGTAATATGGTTAAACACCCCGACTCTGTGCCAGTCAACATGTTGGTGCAGGTTGAGGGTACACCTCTTTATGGTACCGCTGAACTTGATCCATTTGAGTTTATTCGTACCATCGCTGTGGCGCGTATCTTGATGCCAAAATCACACGTACGCCTCTCAGCAGGTCGTGGTGATATGTCGGATGAAATGCAGGCACTCTGTTTTTTGGCGGGTGCTAACTCAATGTTCTACGGTGAGCGCTTACTGACGACTGACAACAGTGAAACCAGCAGAGATGTTGAGCTGTTTGATCGGCTGGGTATTGCTTTCCAGTCGAAAGATGAGCAACTAACGGCTCATTGATCTGAGTTATGGGTGCTCCTCCCTATTTAGAAACGGCTATATACAGTGGTGTGCTGGCTACTTTAATTGTTATTTAACAACAGATAGAGCTGAAAAAAGTTAAATGAAAGCGCTTCAAACAGAACTGGAGGCCCGTCACCGACAGCACCTATATCGTCGCCGACGGGTGGTAGAAAAAAATGATGGCGCTGAGTTGTGGGTTGATGGGCAGCGGCTCATCAACTTCTGTAGTAATGATTATCTGGGATTGGCCGGTCATCCTGATATTGCTGCGGCGATGCAACAGGGGGTCCGTGACTGGGGTGTTGGTAGTGGTGCAGCCCATCTGGTCACCGGTCATACGGCAGCGCACCATGCCCTTGAAGAGGAGCTGGCCGAATTTACCGGTTACCCGCGTGTCTTGCTCTTTTCTACTGGTTATATGGCCAACCAAGGGGTGATTACGGCGTTGATGGGGCGTGGTGATACGCTGTTTCAGGATCGCCTCAATCATGCCTCGTTGATTGATGGTGCTCTGCAATCACGCTCTAAATTAAAACGCTATCCACATAATGAGACAGTCGCACTCTCTGGGCAGCTGCGTACAGCCAACGGTGAGAAGATGATTGCTACGGATGCTGTTTTCAGCATGGATGGTGACCTTGCACCACTGCCGGCACTGGCTGAAATAGCGGCTCAACAGCAGGCGTGGTTGATGGTTGATGATGCCCACGGTTTTGGTGTGTTGGGAGAGGAGGGACGAGGAACCTCTAACCACTTTGGTCTCGGCCCAACTGAGGTGCCGATTTTGATGGCCACGTTGGGTAAAGCGTTGGGTACTTTTGGTGCTTTTGTTGCTGGATCTGAGGCGTTGATTGAAATGCTAATCCAGCAGGCGAGAAGCTATATCTACACCACCGCGCCACCCGCTGCCGTGGCTGAAGCGAGCCGTGCCAGCCTACAGATTGCGCGCCGAGAGTCATGGCGACGTGAACGCCTTAATGAATTGATCGTTCGCCTGCGTGAGCATCTCCTTAAACTTGGCTTGCCATTGATGAATTCACCGACGCCGATCCAACCGATTATCGCCGGTGATGCTGCTTGTGCGCTGGCGTGGAGCCAACAGCTTGAGTCAGAGGGCATTTTAGTTGGTGCTATTCGCCCACCCACCGTACCAGAGGGCAGTGCCCGTCTACGTATTACCCTCTCGGCTGCCCATAATGACCAGCAGTTTGACAGATTACTCAACGCCCTATCGAGATTACAGCAATGAAACTCTATTGTGAGACAACCGGCTCTGGGCCAGATATCGTGTTGTTACATGGCTGGGGCATGAATGCTGCCGTATGGTCAGGCATTTGTGGTGTTTTAGCTGCACACTATCGCGTCACACTTATTGAGCTGCCAGGTCATGGTGCTAGTGAGTACAAGGTGGGTGAATGCTCACTTGAAGCCTGGGCTGAGGCGGTATTAGATGCTGCACCCAAAAAAGCGACCTGGATTGGCTGGTCATTGGGTGGGGCAATTGCACAGTGGGTTGCCCTAAACCGGCCAGAGCGACTCGATAAATTGGTGGTAGTGACCGGTACGCCACGCTTTGTGGCTACTGATGGTTGGCACGGGATGGATAGAGCTGTCTATGATAGCTTTAGTGCGGCACTGGCTGATGATCACAACCAAGCATTAGGCCAATTTCTCTCCCTACAAGTACAGGGCGGCAGTGATGCAAGAAAGGC
>JAMOMH010000065.1 GCA_027068675.1 Sedimenticola sp. | reverse complement strand
TGGTTCCAATGCAATCAGAATCAAATATAAAAAAAGAGGCCGTAGTATCGGCCCAACGCAGTGCTGAACAGTTCAAAGCCATTCGTGCCTATTACACAAAAAATGTCATCAAAAAAGTATTGGCAGAATCCAGCCTAAAGCCCACCTTTAATCATAAAAATGAGGCCAATGGTATCCCTCTACCTGCTACACTCATCCATGATTTAAGTGAGATTTTAAGCAAAAACGGGACCTCTCTGAAGCTCTACAGCCCCTACCCATTTCCCAATCGCAAGGTACGCCAACTAGATGAATTTGGTCAAAATGCTTGGCAAGCCCTCAGCAAAAACCCAAGTGAACCCTATTATGAAACAACTGAACTCAACGGATATACCACCGTTCGTGTTGGTGTTGCTGACATTATGGGTAGTCAAGTCTGTGTCGACTGCCATAACAGCCGACCCGATACGCCAAAAAATGATTGGCAATTAAATGATCTTCGCGGTGTGCTTGAAGTCAATATCCCTATTGATGCTCAATTAGCAAACGGTTTTTTACTTAGCATGGAAATCGTAAGTGGCATCATCGTAACATTGATTCTAATTGTCGTTATTTCATGGGCTATCTACCGTCAGACTATTGCTCGGCGCCTTAATGCCATGCTCACTGCTATGGAGCAAATTGCCAATGGTGATGGTGATCTTTCACGTACTGTTGAGATCAGCGGAAATGATGAAATTGCCAGTATTGGCAAGGCCTTTAACGCCTTTATCAAAGATATGCAGAACTCTATCAAGCAGATTATGGAGACCTCTAAACAGGTTGCCTCGCTCTCTTCTGAGCTAACCACTACCAGTAGTGAAACCAATGAGAGACTGGCTCAACAGCTCTGTGAAGTTGAGATAGTGGCAACCGCTATGAACCAAATGACCGCAAGTTCAGAGGATATATCTCAAACAGCATCAAATGCCTCTCAATCTGCTGAGAATGCGGATAAGCATGTATCACAAGGGAAGCTTGTCGTTAACAGTGCAGTTGCAGCCATCAACAACCTAGCTACCCAGGTTGACCAAACCTCTGAAGCGATCAAACAGCTGGAGAGTAACAGCGACAACATCGGCTCTGTACTGGATGTCATTCGTGGTATTGCCGAACAGACGAATCTGTTAGCACTTAATGCAGCCATTGAAGCAGCGCGTGCCGGTGAGCAGGGGCGTGGATTTGCTGTGGTGGCTGATGAAGTGCGCACACTGGCCAACCGAACCCAGCAATCAACAGAGGAGATTCAACAGACTATTGGTCGTTTACAAATGGGTAGCCAAGCCGCTGCAAAAGCGATGAACCTTGGCCGAGAACAGACCATTATCAGTGTTGAACAGACCAAAAAAGTGGGAGAAACACTTGATGCCATCGCCACCGCTGTCGTCTCTATTCATGACTTGAACACCTCAGTAGCCACTGCCACTGAGGAGCAGTGCTCTGTATCAAATGAGATTAATAGAAATATCACCAATATCAATGATGCAACTAAAAACAATGCCAATAGCACCTCATCCGTAGCATCAACTGCTGAAGCGTTATCCAACGCCTCCAATCAGATGAATAAATTGGTCGCTCAATACAAAGTTTAACTTAAGCCCTTTGAAGGCTGACAGCCTAACGCCGTCAAAGTGTTGGCTGTCAGCCTTTTTTATTGTTTTTATGGCTCAAATTATGATGTATAAAAATGTGGGTTTATAGATAATTATTTACAACAATTACTTCATTAAAGCCCTCCCCTGCCGATGGAATAGGAGATAACAGACTTTAATTTTAATGGAGAAGCTCTCTATGGACATCGTTCCATTCCTCAAACTCATGGTGCAGAAAAATGCATCAGATATCTTCTTTAGCACCGGCGCACCGACCAATATCAAAGCTGAAGGTAAAACCATGCCCGTTGGTGATAAACGTCTGCAACCAGGGCATGTGAGGAAGCTTGCCTACTCCATTATGAGTGATGACCAAATTAGGGAGTTTGAGGCGACCTATGAGTGTAATCTTGCTATCTCCATCCAAGGGTTAGGGCGTTTCCGAGTCAACGTCTTCCGCCAACGTGGTGAGGTGGCGATGGTGATCCGTTATATCAAAGGTGACATCCCCAATTTTGAGCAGCTCAACCTCCCTCCTATTCTCAAAGAGTTTGTCATGGAGCCACGCGGCTTGGTGCTGGTTGTTGGCTCTACGGGATCGGGTAAATCAACCACTCTGGCCTCTATGATTGAGCATCGCAATGTGACTCAAACAGGGCATATTTTGACCATTGAAGACCCCATTGAGTATATCTACTCACACAAAAAATCGGTGGTTGATCAGCGTGAGGTGGGGTTGGATACGATGAGTTATGAGGCGGCACTAAAAAATGCGATGCGTGAAGCCCCTGATGTTATTTTGATTGGTGAGATTCGTGATGCCAGTACCATGCAGCATGCTACGGCCTATGCTGAAACCGGCCACCTCTGTCTCTCCACGCTACATGCTAACAACGCCAATCAGGCGCTTGATCGTATCATCAACTTTTTTCCAGATACGGCTCATCGACAACTCTTTACTGATTTGTCACTCAACTTGCGTGCCGTTATCTCACAGCGTTTAGTGGTGGGTATGAACGGCCAACGAATCCCCGCAGTTGAGATGATGATTTTGACTCCATTTATCTCAGAGTTGATCAAAAAAGGGGATATCCACAGCCTAAAAGAGGCGATGGAACAGGGCGAAGAGCACGGCATGCAGACCTTTGATCAGTCGCTATTCAAGCTCTATAAAGAGAATAAAATCACCATGGAAGAGGCGCTAAAACACGCCGACTCCCGTAACAACCTATCACTAAAAATCCGTCTATCTGAGAGTGGCCAAGTGGGTGCGCCTGATGATATCGGCTTTGGTGAAACGGAGTTCTAGGCCGGAGAGCTACTCACCTGCAATGGTCATCTCCCGGATCAGCCAGGAGCCTGTTTGAATGGAGCCACGGCGATCGATATCATTGCTGATGGCCAGAAGATCCTGGTACATCTGCTTCAGATTGCCTGCAATGGTGATCTCATGCACGGGGTACTGAATCTCTCCATTTTCAATCCAAAAACCAGAGGCACCACGTGAGTAGTCACCTGTTACTGGGTTGCTACCCTGCCCCATCAGCTCAGTCACCAACAGTCCACTCCCCATCTCCTTTAGCAGAGCCGCATGATCCAGGTCACCACTATCAATGCGTAGGTTGTGGATGCCACCTGCATTAGCGGTTGTCTGCATGCCCAATTTACGAGCTGAGTAACTGCTTAGAAGATAGCTGCTCAATACGCCATCGGTGATCAAATCTTTGGCATAGGTGGCGACCCCTTCATTATCAAAGGGAGCACTGGCAGCGGCGCATTTTAGTAGTGGCTCTTCGTGGATGTGGACAAACTCAGGGAAGATTGGTTTGCCCAAGTGATCAAGCAGAAAAGAGGCCTGACGGTAGAGGGCGGAGCCACGAATAGCGCCCAAAAAACTGCCGAGTAGGCTGCTTGCTATATTGGCATGGAAGATAATGGGTGATTGACGTGTTGATAGTGAGCGACCACCTAAACGAGCTAAGGCGCGTTCTGCTGCATGCTTGCCAACCGCTTCAGCGGCCTCTAAATCATCACTACAGCGGGCAGAGGTGTACCAGTAATCACGCTCCATCGAATCGCCCTGCTGGCCCAATACGGAGCAACTTAAACTGTGACGACTGGTTGGGTAGCCTCCAACAAAACCGTGGCTGTTGCCGTAGACATGTAGGCCGCTGTGGCTATTTACATCAGCCCCTTCAGAGTTGGTAATTCGTGGGTCTTCTGCCCGCGCCGCATCTTCACAACGTAATGCCAGCGCAATGGCATCATCAACCTCAATATCCCATGGGTGGTAGAGATCTAGATCAGGTACATCGGTTGCCATAAGCTCGGCATCAGCCAGTCCGGAGCAGTCATCTTCTGAGGTGTAACGGGCAAAATTGCAGGCGGCTTTGACGGTCTCTTCAATGGCCTCATGGCTAAAATCTGAGGTACTGGCCGTCCCCTTACGTTGGCCAAAGTAGACAGTGACGCCTAGTGCGTTATCTTGGGTACGCTCAACCGTCTCCACTTCTCCCATCCGAACTGAGACGCCAAAACCACTGTCACGGCTAACAACGGCCTCAGCAGATGTTGCACCTTGCTGTTTTGCGCTATCCAGTAGTTTTCCAACCATCTGCTCAAGCTCGGATTGGCGTTTTCTCAGGTCATTCATTGTCTATTCCATATTGAACTAAGAGCGCTCGGTACCACATTAATTCTCCACCTTAGCAGTGTTAGAAATAGCGGGTGCAGGAGGCTCACTAAATTTAACTGTTTTGGGCAATAGCCTCTTTTTGCCGTGCGGTAAAAGCGGCCACTGAATCATAACCGCGCTGTTGCAACATATATTGGCGGACGGCAGTCTCTACCAATATTGCCATATTACGGCCAGAGGCAACAGGAACAACCACTTTACTGATCTGTACACGCAGTATTTCAACCTCGGTGTTGCTGCCTTGGATGCGATCAACCCCCATCTGCTGTTGGCCGCTCATCTCTTCAAGATGGACATTTAGATGTAGGTTTTTTTTAGGCCGAACGGCACTGTCACCAAACATCTCTCGGATATTCAAAATACCCAGGCCACGCACTTCAAGAAAATCTTGCAGCACAAAGGGGCAGGAGCCATTTAAAATATCAGGGTTCACCTGGGTGAAAATAGGTGCATCATCAGCAATTAAGCGATGACCACGAGAGATTAAATCAAGCGCCAACTCACTCTTACCAATGCCCGGTTCACCCGTCAGTAAAACGCCACGCCCTAGCACCTCCATCATCACACCATGCACGGTTATGCTCTCAGCTAGGGTATGAGAGAGGTGGTAGCGTAGGTTGCTGATTAAAAACCCTTCAGGGTAGGGGGAACCTAAAAGTGCGACACCATAGTGTTTAGCTTGAGCAATAAACTCATCTGGGGGGATTAGATCGCTGCTGAAGAGGATGGCAGCAGGTTTGCACTCAAACAATCGATCTCGTACGGCTTGGTACTGCTTATTGTTTAGTGTTTGTAAAAAACTCTGTTCGGTAGGGCCAACAATTTGAATTCTATTTGGCTGAATACTATTAAGAGGGCCAACAAGTTTATGTAGCTCATCACCGGGCAGGTCACCCACGAGCGGGGTGTTTTGGCCGATATCATCACTCAGCCATTTGATCTTATATTGCTCGCCAATATTTTCAATCAGTGTTGCAAGTGTAATGTGTCGCCTCATCCGTTATTCATCAAGTTGAGGTGGCCTTTACCTGCTTTTCCCACGCTTCGATTAGGTTGAGTAACTCATCCTCTGAATCGGCATTGCGTAGTGATTCACACAGTTCAGCATTACTAAACATCGATGCTAATTTAGCGAGCAGCTGAAGATGCTCATCTGTCGCCTCCTCAGGTACGAGCAGAGCAAAGGCTAGATCGACGGGTTGCTTATCGACTGCACCAAAATCGATGCCTTCACATAGCTGAATAAAAGCACCTTTAGCTTCAGAGACACCTGCTATCCGCGCATGAGGCAGGGCGATACCATGCCCCAGCGCAGTAGTACCTAATCGCTCTCGTTCCAGCAACTTATCAAATATGGCATCCTGTGTTAGCGTCAATTCGGTGTTGACTAGCAGGTCTCCCAACTGCTCAAGAGCACGTTTTTTACTGCTGCATTTAGCGTGGCAGCGAATCCGCTCTTTTATGATAAAGTTCTCTGGAAACATCTGTTTTCCTAATTAGGATTCAATGGCTGCTTGATCAAGCGAGCGGCGATTTTCACCGGTACGGTGATTTTTAAATTTCTCTTTATGCTTGAGGATTTGTCGGTCGAGCTTGTCTGTTAATGCATCAATTGCTGCGTACATATCCTCATCGACAGCATCAGCAAAGAGTTTTGCTCCACTCACCTTAATGGTCGCCTCAGCCTTTTGCCGTAGCTTCTCGACACCCAGAATGACATGGACGTTGGTTACGTTGTCAAAGTGGCGCTCAAGCCGTTCGAATTTGCTATCGACATAGTTTCTGAGCGAATCGGTGATATCGATATGATGACCGGTCACACTTATTTGCATAATCTAACTCCTGGTTTACGATAATTGGCCTGTATAGCGGACACTACGCTTAGTAGCGCCATACTACATCAGGCGTTTACGCTCATTCGAGGGCGGAAGGCCCATCGATTCGCGATATTTTGCCACGGTTCTACGGGCAACTTCGATACCCTGTTCCGATAGAATGGTGGCGATTTTGTTATCACTGAGGGGCTTATTAGGTTTCTCAGCGGCTATTAATTTTTTAATCAGCGCCCGAATTGCAGTAGCAGAGCATTCGCCACCCGCTGTAGTGCTGACATGACTTGAGAAAAAATATTTAAACTCAATGGTCCCTTTTGGGGTGTGCATATATTTCTGCGTGGTGACTCTTGAGATGGTCGATTCGTGCATCTCCAATGCTTCTGCGACATCGCGCAGCACCATAGGTTTCATCGCCTCGTCACCATAGTCAAAATAGCATTGCTGAAATTCGACTATCTTAGTTGCCACTTTTAACAGCGTATCATTTCGGCTCATCAAGCTTTTGATAAACCAGCGTGCCTCTTGCAGATGATTCTTCAGATAGGTGTTGTCATCACTTGAAT
The DNA here is from genome assembly GCA_027068675.1 of Sedimenticola sp. Lineage (GTDB taxonomy): Bacteria > Pseudomonadota > Gammaproteobacteria > Chromatiales > Chromatiaceae > JAKITT01. The sequence continues at coordinate 6,567 of JAMOMH010000065.1, read as the reverse complement.
CGGCACGTTTTATAAGATTGGCATAACCGCTATTAACCTTCAATTTTGGTGTCGCTTCGGGGTTGAGGTCAACATACCACTTGCCATTCCGGCGACTAACAAAGACATCGGGCACCACATATTGTGGTTCGCTATCTGCGATCAGACTGCCAGGATGGGGGTTGAGTGAGCAGATCAGTCGGTTGATGGCTATCAACTCTTCATCATCCACCTTGAGTTTACGTTTAATTTGGTTCTGGTCACGTGCTGCTAAGAGTGAGAAATATTTATCGCAGAGCAAAATTGCTTGCTGCAGATGTTGGGTATCTTTTGGCAGTTGATGCAGCTGGATGAGTAGACACTCTTGTGGGTTTCGTGCGGCAACGCCTGGAGGATCAAAACTTTGAATGTGGTGTAGTACCGCTTCAACTTCATCAAGCTCGACCTCGTCCATTGCAAGACCGGTGTGAATATCTTCAATTGAACTGACTAAATAGCCATCTTCACTTACTGCATCAATCAATGCGGTGGCGATGGCATGATCAGTGGGGGAGAAGGGAGTAAGATTCATCTGCCAATCAAGATGGGCATGCAGTGTCTGTGCGCTGCTGCTCTGAGCGAGGTAGTCACTATCTTGACCTGCGGCTTGGCTGGAGCTGGTGGGTGGTGTGTAGCTATCGTAGGTGTCTGTCCATTCGCTATCAGTGGGCAGCTCTTCTGGCATGTTGGATGATTCAACATTGATCTCTTGCTCACCCTTATCGATCTGTTTCTCTTTTTGCTCCTCAGCTGAGATGGACTGAATGCTGATTTCCTCCTCGGTATCCAGTAGTGGGTTGCTCTCTAGCGCCTCTTGAATCTCCTGTTTGAGATCAAGTGTTGAGAGCTGTAACAGGCGGATAGCCTGCTGCAACTGCGGGGTCATGGTGAGGTGCTGGCCGAGGCGAAGCTGGAGTGTTTGCTTCATACTTATATTATTTCTGCGTAACTTCTCTGGTTGCTCTTTAGTTTCATTCTAGCTTAAAAACCGGAGACCAAAAACAATCTCTGTATAAAGTAGGGTTAATATTTTGCTCATAGTGCTTGGCCTCTTTGAACTACATGGTGAAGTTTTCACCGAGGTAGACTTTCCTAACCTCTGGGTTTTGCAAAATGGTTTCTGGTGTGCCATCAGCCATCACTGAGCCTTGGTTGATGATGTAGGCTCGGCTACAGATATCGAGAGTCTCTCGTACATTGTGGTCGGTGATTAATACGCCGATACCACGCTCACTTAGGTGGCGGATGATCTTTTTGATATCGAGCACGGCGATAGGGTCAACACCTGCGAAGGGCTCATCTAGCAGGATAAAACGGGGTTCGATGGCCAGTGCACGGGCAATCTCAAGCCGTCGTCGCTCACCGCCCGATAGGCTCATTGCCATGCTCTCACGCAGATGGGTGATGCTGAATTCGGTTAGCAGTTCATCACACTTCTGCTGTTGCTGCTTTCGACTGAATTCGCGGCGTGTCTCTAGGATCGCCATGATGTTGTCTTCGACGGAGAGCGCACGAAAAATAGATGGCTCTTGCGCTAAATATCCTACACCGCGCTGGGCGCGGGTGTGCATCGGCAGGTCGGTTAGCTCCTGCTCATCTAGCATTACTTTGCCATCATCAACGGGAACCAGGCCGACAATCATGTAGAAGCTGGTGGTTTTTCCTGCCCCATTGGGGCCGAGTAGACCGACAATTTCGCCGCTGTTAATAGAGAGTGAGACACCATTCACTACCCTGCGCTGGCTGTAGCATTTGACCAAACTCTCTGCCTGTAGTGTGCTCATTCGTCTTTGGGATTGATCACAGAACGGACGCGCTCTTTGCCTTTGGCGCTGCCTCCCGCTTTGACCAAGGAGCGGTTGCGGAAGTAGGTGATGCGGTCACTACTAAAATTATCTAGCCCTTGGGTTAGCTCTGCATTATCAATCAGATAGAGGCGCTCATCGCTGATGAAATACTCCATCATCAACGCTTCTCCTTTTACCTCATCGGTGCTGTTGTCCATCTGTTGGCGATATTTGACGGGATTGCCGATAGCGACAATGCGCTCGGTCTTCTTCTCAATACGGTAGACAGTGACCTTATCAGCCAGCAGGTGCATAGTACCTTGTGTCACCTCAACATTGCCAATATAGACGCTAATGCCGCTCTCCTCGTCGACATCAACACTATCCGCCTCCATATAGATTGGCTGATCTTGGTCACTGGTCAGCCCCCAAGCGGTCATCGGCAGTAGTGCCAATAGCAAAACCCAGCCTCGATTACTCCAATTCATAGCGCCCTCTCACATCAGCCAGCAGCTTGAAGCGTGTTGTGCCGTCTGTAAACCAAACTTGCATGCCTTTGCCCGTTAGCCAATCATTTCGCGTTGTCATACGTACCGCCTCTATGGTTTCGGCATACGCTCTCTCTGGCCAGATGTGTAGATTCATGGTCTCTAGATGCAGGGGGCGTTGGCCCATTCCTGTATCGCGCTTAATGGTGACATCTTGGTAGAGAAACCACTCCGACTCATCGTTGATGAGTGATGCTCTTGGTGATTGAATTCGTATGGGTGGGGCGTTTTTGGAGAAAATTTGTAGCTCCTGATCAAATAGCTCAACCCGGCCATCGTCAAAATGCTCCCACTTTGCGGTGATTAGACGCCGTTTTGGCCGACCATCATCATCCATTGTGGTCAACACCAGCCCTTCGCTGTAAAAATCAGCACCGTCATCCACCTGTTTTTCTACGGGTTGCTCATCTACGGGGTGATCAACCAACCACCAGCTTGCAGCAGCCAGTAGAACAAATGTGAAGATGAGTATTAGCTGACGAGACATCAGAGATAGCGCTGCAATAGCCCCTCTAGAGTGCCTTGCACTGTCATTACCTTGTCACAAACATCGCGTGCTGCACCGTGGCCACCTGCTCTTGGTGTGATCCAGTGGGCGTATTGTTTGACGATTGGGTGGGCATTTTCTACCGCAATAGCGAGGCTGACTTGGCGCATGATAGGCAGGTCGAGAAGGTCATCACCCACATAGGCGATCTGCTCATCTTTCAGCTGTAGCTTGCTCTTTAACTCATCGTAGGCGATCCGTTTGTTGGACTCACCTTGAAACAGGTGAACGACGCCAAGCTGTTTCATCCGGTTCTGCACCAGTTTGGATTGGCGGGCGGTGATGATTGCCACCTCAACCCCACTCTCACGCAGCATCTTAATGCCGTGGCCATCTTGGGAGTTGAAGCGTTTGTACTCCTCTCCATTGTTGTCGAAGATCAGGCCACCATCGGTCAAAACACCATCAACATCAAAAATAACCAGTTTTAAAGCCTTTATCTTGGCATCCATCAAACCACTCCCGCTCTTAATAGGTCATGCATGTTGAGGGCACCAACCAGCTCATCCTGTGAGTTGACCACCAGTAGAGCGTTTATTTTATGCTGTTCCATAATCTGTAGCGCTTCAGCAGCCAGAATATCAGATCGGATTTGAGTGCCGCCACGTGTCATCACGGCTGATACAGGAGCTTGGCGAATATCTAGCAGTGGATCATCCAGTGCTCGGCGCAGATCGCCATCAGTGAAGATACCGATCAGTTCATCCTGCTGATTAACGACGGCGGTCATGCCCATCCCTTTTTTACCCATCTCCAGTAATGCATCACTGAGCAGGGCATTGTCGGGTACCTTTGGGATCTCTGTGCCTTTGTGCATAATATCATCGACATGTAGCAGCAAGCGGCGGCCCAGTGCACCACCAGGGTGTGAGAGGGCAAAATCTTTTGCGGTAAAACCGCGTGCTTCAAGTAGCGCAATGGCGAGAGCATCGCCCATCACCAGTGTTGCAGTGGTGCTAGAGGTGGGGGCTAAACCGAGTGGGCAGGCCTCCTTCTCTACAGTGACATCAATGTGTGCATGGGCGGTTGTTGCTAAGGTTGATTGCGGGTTGCCTGTTAATGCAATCAGCGGCACACCGAGGCGTTTAATCAGTGGCAGAATGGTCAGTACCTCACCTGTCTCCCCCGAGTTGGAGAGCGCTAAGACCACATCATTGGTGGTGATCATGCCAAGATCGCCATGACTCGCTTCACCAGGGTGGACAAAGAAAGCGGGGCTGCCGGTACTGGCCAGTGTGGCGGCAATTTTTCCACCGATATGGCCCGATTTACCCATGCCGATCACCACGATGCGCCCTTGGCAGTTGAGCATGTGGTGACAGGCTTGTACAAAATCCTCGCCAATGCGTCTCTGCAGGGCGGAGATAGCGGCTAGTTCGGTCTCGATCACTGCCAGCCCTAGGCTTTTGATCTTTCCCGCCTCTCTCTCGGTCACTTTTCTCATGTTATCTTGATCAGGCATAGGTAAAAAATAACACGGTTTGGTAAGCGACAAAACAGAGGGTAAGGATAAAACCTTCTGAGCGGTTGATACGACCTTGGCTACCAAAGCCATGAGCGACGAAATAGAGCAGTAGTGTCAGCCCGAGCATAACGGGTAGATCACGCATCAGCACCATTGAATCAAAACCACCTGGGGCGATCAATCCTGGTAGTGCCAATACGGCCAGTAGGTTGTAGATGTTGGAGCCGATCACATTGCCAATTGCAATATCATCTTCACCTTTTAGTGAGCCGCTAATACTCGCTGCCAGCTCGGGTAGACTGGTGCCTAGTGCAACAATAGTCAGGCCAATGACCAGATCACTAATACCAAATGCAACGGCGATGTTGGTTGCGCCCGAGACCAACATACGTGAACTAATCAGCAGCACTACGAGGCCAATCACAAGCCAGACAATGGCCATCTTGGTGCTGATCTCTTTGGGGATTTCGGCATCAAATTCAGCGGCCAATGGTTCATCGGCTGAGCCGTTCTTGGCGGTGCGTACCATCCACAACAGCACCAATACCAACATCACTAATAAGATACCGCCATCCAGCTCATCTAGTGTGCCATCCCACATTAATGCGAAGGTGATCAGGCTAACTCCCAGTAGAATCGGATACTCACGTCTCAACACACCGGAGTGTACACGTAGCGGTGCGATGAGTGCTGTCAGGCCAAGAATCAGTGCAATATTGGCGATATTTGAACCCAGTGCATTACCAATTGCCAACCCAGGGTTGCCCTCAAATGAGGCGACGCCAGAGACTAAAATCTCAGGGGCTGAGGTGCCAAAACCGACAATCGTCAGGCCAATTAAAAGAGGAGAGACCCCCAGGTTGTTGGCGATAGCTGCGGCGCCGGTCACGAAGCGATCTGCGCTCCAGACGAGAGCCGCAAGGCCAACAATGATTACAACAATATCGATCAACATCAGGGGTAGTAGCTCAAAGTGGTTAGGGAAGCTCTGAACAATCATGACTTGTTCAGGGCTTCCTTTAGGTGATAATTAGATTGGCCACAAAATCCAGGGCCGAATGTGGCGGGAGTATATCAGAGGGACGAGCTATTTTGCTTCAACGCGAGTAGCGGCACACCGTGCACAGCGGTAACTTGTCACTAAAGCCCCTTTTTTGACATCAAATAGGGATTTTTTGTCGATTATCCACTTATGAAACCCTTCACGGCAGAGGGTTTTTCCACGAAATTTTTCGCTCAATTTAGGTCGTTTAAAGGGTATTACATCACCCATCTCCAGCCTCTTTTATTAATAGTTGACAGATCGTACCTTGACCCAAGGAACTATCATTGTCCACAATAGGCGTAACTAACATCCTAAATATTGACTGAAATAAGAAAAATGACTTGCATGACATGATAGCCAAACCTCACTTTGTTAAAATCAGAGACCTGCACTTCTCACGCGGTGAGCGGAAGATTTTTGATGGTATCGATATTGATATCGAGCGTGGCAAAGTGACGGCTATCATGGGGCCAAGTGGCACCGGTAAAACCACACTATTGAAGCTGATCACCCGGCAAATTCGTCCCGACTCCGGCACTATCGAGATCGATGGCCAAATGATCAATAGGCTCTCCCACCGCAAGCTCTATGAGCTACGCATGCGGATGGGCATGCTCTTCCAGAGTGGCGCACTACTCACCGATATCACCGTCTTTGAGAATGTTGCCTACCCGATTCGTGAACACACCAATCTGCCAGAGTCGATGATTCGCCGCTTGGTGCTGTTGAAACTGGAGGCGGTCGGCCTACGCGGTGCCTGTGATCTGATGCCCAACGAGTTATCTGGTGGTATGGCACGACGTATTGCACTGGCTCGTGCCATGGCACTTGACCCTGAAATAGTGCTTTATGATGAGCCCTTTACGGGTCAAGACCCGATCTCAATGGGTATTCTGGTAAAGCTGATCCGTCAGCTCAATGATGCCAGCCGCCTGACCAGTATTTTGGTCTCACATGATGTGGCAGAGACCTGCCAGATCGCTGACTGTATCTATGTGATCTCTGAAGGCAAAGTGGTTGAACAGGGCACGCCAGATGAGCTACAGGCATCAAAATCAGCCGCAGTAAAACAGTTTATTCATGGTCTGCCTGATGGCCCTGTTGGTTTTCACTTTCCAGCCCCCGCACTGGCTGATGACATCTTGGCGCCCGCAAAA
>JAMOMH010000064.1 GCA_027068675.1 Sedimenticola sp. | reverse complement strand
GTTGATGAAGGGGCATTTTGGAGCCATATGCAATCGACCATCGATCTGCAAAGAGATATCTACAATAGCCTGATTAAGAGCTTTATCTTTGGTTTTGCCTGCACCTGGATCGCCCTGTTTCAGGGTTACGACTGCGTGCCAACCTCCGAAGGCGTTAGCCGCGCCACCACCCGAACGGTCGTTCACTCGGCACTGGCCATTTTGGGACTCGATTTTATGTTAACCGCCGTCATGTATGGGAGCTAATCTGTGAAAGCGATGCGATTCATTGAGATTGCCGTGGGCCTCTTTATGGCGGCAGGGTTTGTCGCCATCTTCTTCCTGGCTATGCAGGTCAGTAATCTCAGTATTATGAGCAGCGATAAGACCTTTTCGGTCACCGCCAGCTTTGAGAATATTGGCGGACTGAAGGTACGCGCCCCCATCACCCTGGCTGGCGTGCGGATTGGCCGTGTCTCCAACATCATTGCCGACAAAAGTACCTTTGAAGCGATTGTCACCTTGGATATTGAAGCAAAATTTGACCAAATCCCTGATGATACCTTCGCAAAAATCTACACGGCCGGTCTGCTTGGCGAGCAATATATAGGGCTAGACCCAGGTGGCAGTGAAGAGTACCTCAGTGAAGGAGGTCAACTGGAAATGACACAGTCTGCGCTGGTTCTGGAAGAACTCATCAGTAAATTTATGTTTGATAAGGCGGAGGATAACGCTTTTGAATAGACTACTTACTACGCTCTTAGCACTGCTGATCTCAGCACCTGTTTGGGCTGAGCGTGACCCACAATATTTGGTACAAACCACCTCAGAGAAGATGCTTAGTGTTTTAAATGAGCGCCGTGATGAGGTTGAGAAATCATCTGATCTACTCATTCAGATAACGGATGAGATTATCTCACCCTACTTCGATTTTGCACGTATCTCCCGGCTCGCTCTTGGTAAATATTGGCGCAAAGCGACACCAGAGCAGCAGAAGGTCTTCAGCATGGAGTTCCACTCGCTACTTCTCAGAACCTACTCCAAGGCATTACTCACACTCGGCTCAGAAGAGATTCGATACCCCAAACCAAAAGCATCAAAAAGAGCCGATAGAATCACCATCCCCACCCTCGTAAAAAAAGAGGGTAGTACAAAACCTGTCGCCATCAACTACAAGCTCTATCAGAAGAAAGAGTTGTGGAAAGTCTACGATATCGCCATTGATGGCGTTAGCCTTGTCGCCAACTACCGCAAGCAATTTGCTACGTATATCAAACGAGAAGGGGTCGAGTCACTCATTGCCGCACTACAAAAACGCAACCAAGCCAGCCGCCAATGAGTGCATCAATTGAGCAAACAGAGAACGGGGTTTTCTGTATCCGAGGAGAGCTCACCTTAGATACCGTCACCGCACTTCTTGATCGCTCAAAAATACTTTTCCCCCCTCAAGTTGAGATTATTATCGATCTCGGTGAGGTCACCCATGCTAACAGTGCCGGATTAGCCCTTTTGCTGGAGTGGCAGAGTCAGAGTAAAGCCTCTGGAACAACCATTCGGTTTAAAGATATTCCTGATGCGCTAACCTCTATTGCTGGCCTGTATAATGTAAAGGAGTTATTGCCCCAAATGCGGTAATAATCTGATCTACATAGCCATTTAGAGATGTAGCGGTTCTTTTGCTTCAGAGCGCAACACAAAAGGGAGAATTGAGGCTTGAT
>JAMOMH010000063.1 GCA_027068675.1 Sedimenticola sp. | reverse complement strand
GTGATGATGGTCTAACGGCATGGTTGGCAGGGCCCGCCGATAATTTTGTTGAGGGGAGTCGTGTGCAGTTCCCAAATGGTGTTGTGATGAGTAATTTCTATAGCAAGGAGTTGAAGCATAGCTTCCCGTCAGTGATGTTTGTTGGCGAGGTACGGGTTGTGGGAGGAAAGACGGTTAAGGTCGAGAGCCCCCACTAAACCCATGCGATAGCTTCCCCCTAATTGAGACACTTCTTCAGATAGTAACCCGTATGTGAGCGTTCACTATCAGCGACTGTCTCTGGAGTTCCTGTCGCTATTATTTCGCCGCCCTTATCGCCCCCCTCTGGGCCAAGGTCAATGATCCAATCCGCTGTTTTGATGACATCTAAATTGTGCTCGATAATCACCACAGTATTGCCGTGGTTACGCAGGCGATGCAGCACTTCTAACAGTTTTTTCACGTCATGGAAGTGGAGGCCTGTGGTTGGCTCGTCAAGAATATAGAGTGTTTTACCGGTATCTCGTTTAGAGAGTTCGCGAGATAGCTTAACGCGTTGTGCCTCGCCACCAGATAGCGTGGTTGCATTTTGGCCGAGCCGGATGTATGAAAGACCAACATCCATCAAGGTCTTTAGCTTTCGTTTTAGAGATGGCACGGCATCAAAGAATAACACCGCCTCCTCAACGGTCATCGCCAGCACCTCATCAATTGTTTTTCCCTTATAACGAACCTCAAGTGTCTCGCGGTTGTAGCGCCGGCCTTTACAGACATCACACTGTACATAGACATCGGGTAGAAAGTGCATTTCCACCTTAATGACACCATCACCACGACACGCTTCACAACGCCCGCCTTTGACATTAAAACTAAAGCGCCCAGGTGTGTAACCGCGTGAACGCGCTTCATGGGTAGCGGCAAAAAGCTCACGAATAGGTGTAAAGAGGCCCGTGTAGGTGGCAGGGTTTGAGCGAGGTGTGCGGCCAATAGGGCTTTGATCAATGTCGACAACCTTATCGAGTTGATCTAACCCCTCAATGGAGTCATAGGGTGATGGCTCTCTACTCGCGCCATTCAGTTCGTTGGCGGTAATGGGGTAGAGGGTATCATTGATGAGTGTCGATTTGCCTGAACCTGACACCCCAGTCACGCAGGTTAGGCGGCCTAGCGGTAGCTCAAGATCAACTGATTTTAGGTTATTGCCTGTTACCCCTTTTAGGTGAAGTAGATGGTCAGGATCAAAAGGGCGACGCTCTTCAGGTGCTTGGATTGCCAATTCACCAGAGAGGTAACGGCCCGTTAATGAGTTGGGGTTGGCGATGATCTCTTGAGCTGTTCCCGTGGCGACAATCTCTCCACCATGTTCACCTGCGCCGGGGCCAATATCGACCACATGATCGGCCAGCATAATCGCCTCCTCATCATGCTCGACTACAATGACCGTGTTGCCCAGGTCTCGTAGATAGGTGAGGGTCGTGAGTAGACGGCTATTGTCTCGTTGGTGCAGCCCGATGGATGGCTCATCTAATACATACATCACACCTACTAGCCCTGCGCCAATCTGGCTGGCTAAGCGGATGCGCTGTGCTTCACCTCCGGAGAGTGTCTCAGCACTGCGATCAAGCGTTAGGTAATCAAGGCCTACATTGACGAGGAACTCAAGCCGCTGCACCACCTCTTTAACCACTTTATCAGCAATTTTCCCTTGCTTTCCGGGTAGTGAAAGTTGTTTAAAGAAATCAAATGTACGGCCAATAGGTAGGGCTGTAATTTGTGGTAGGTTGTAGTTGTCGATAAAGACATGACGTGCTGCTTCGTTGAGACGCGTACCACTGCATTTAGGGCAGGAGTGGGTTGATATGTAACGAGCCAACTCTTCACGTACCGCATTTGATTCGGTTTCGTGGTAGCGCCGCTCCATATTGCAGATGATGCCTTCAAATGGGTGGGTTTTCGTAGTGCTACGGCCTCGGTCACCAAAATAGCTGAACTTAATTGATACCTCACCGCTGCCATAGAGAAGAGTTTTCTTGATCTTCTCAGGTAGTTGTTTAAAGGGGGTTTCAACATCAAATTTATAGTGGCTGCCGAGTGACTTTATTAGCTGAAAATAGTAAGTATTACGCCGATCCCAGCCACGTATAGCCCCTGCAGCGAGACTTAGCTCAGGGTGTGCAGCCACCCGTTTTGGATCAAAATATTGTTTGACACCAAGGCCATCACAATCAGGACAGGCACCGACAGGGTTATTAAAAGAGAAGAGGCGAGGTTCAAGCTCAGCAATACTATATCCACACTGTGGGCAGGCGAAGTTAGCAGAGAAGATTAACTCCTCTCCCTTCTCATCCCCATCTCTGGCGTCGATCCAAGCGATACGGGCCAAGCCATCGGAGAGGCGTAGTGCCGTCTCAAAAGATTCAGCCAGGCGTAGCTGGATATCACTTGTAGACTCCTCTGTGTTGCGTACCTTAAAGCGGTCGACAACAATCTCAATGGTATGTTTCTTGTGTAGCTCCAATTCTGGTACTTGCTCGATCTCCATCACCTCACCATTGATGCGGGCGCGGATAAATCCTTGGGCATACATCTCAGTGAGTAGCTTTTGATGCTCCCCTTTGCGCTCACTAATGATCGGTGCCAAGAGCATCAATTTGCTACCTTCCGGCAGAGCGAGCACCTTATCGACCATCTGGCTGACTGTCTGCGCCTCAAGTGTCTCATTGTGATGAGGACAGCGAGGATTGCCAGCCCGCGCAAAGAGTAGACGGAGGTAGTCGTAGATCTCCGTAATGGTGCCAACCGTTGAGCGGGGGTTATGGCTGGTGGTCTTCTGTTCGATTGAGATGGCAGGTGACAGCCCCTCGATATGATCAACATCAGGCTTCTCCATCATCGACAAAAATTGCCGTGCATAAGCGGAGAGTGACTCGACATAACGCCGCTGCCCCTCGGCATAGATAGTGTCGAAAGCGAGAGAAGATTTACCTGAGCCAGAGAGTCCGGTAAAGACAATTAATTTATCCCTAGGCAGATCTAAATCAATATTTTTTAAATTGTGCGTACGTGCACCGCGAATTAGAATGGTGTCCATGTCTGTAGTGTGTCTATCGCCCGAGGAAGCCCAAACCTGCTACTATACGCGGTCTTTCAATTGAGTAGCAAAGCTAGTTTTAGTATGGACGCGAATAGAAAAAACCAGAGTGGGATGTCGGCCAAAGAGCGTAAGGCTTCGCTCTCCCTTGCAGGGATATTTTGCCTGCGTATGTTGGGGCTGTTTTTGATTCTTCCTGTCTTTGCCCTCTATGCGGAACAGCTTGATGAGGTGACACCTCTACTGATTGGCGCTGCGATTGG
>JAMOMH010000062.1 GCA_027068675.1 Sedimenticola sp. | reverse complement strand
TCCTTACGTGAGTGCTCGCGGCTGGCAAGTAGCCTCACCGCCGCTTGTTCAATATCGGCTAAAGGGTTCAGAGTTAAGCCTCAGCCGGAGCCTCTTCTAGCTCAGGGTCTGGAAAAACGATGGCCCGAATTTTAGCTTCGATATCTTGTGCAATCTCGGGATTCTCTCTGAGAAATTTACGCACATTATCTTTGCCCTGACCGATGCGATCACCATTATAGCTGTACCAAGCACCCGCTTTATTAACGATCTCATGTTTAACGCCAAGATCGATAATCTCCCCTTCACGTGAGATGCCTTCACCGTAGAGGATCTCAAAATTGACCTGTTTGAACGGTGGAGCCACTTTGTTCTTGACCACTTTAACGCGAGTCTCATTGCCAACCACCTCATCACCCCGCTTGATGGCACCGGTGCGGCGGATATCAAGACGCACCGAGGCGTAGAATTTCAGTGCATTACCGCCGGTAGTGGTCTCAGGATTACCAAACATCACGCCAATTTTCATACGAATCTGGTTGATGAAGATAACCAAAGTGTTGGAGCGTTTGATGTTAGCCGTCAGTTTACGCAACGCTTGTGACATCAGACGCGCTTGTAGGCCCATGTGGCTATCGCCCATATCACCTTCAATTTCAGCCTTGGGCGTTAACGCTGCAACCGAGTCGATGACGATGACATCAACCGCACTAGAACGTACCAGCATGTCGGTGATCTCTAGCGCCTGCTCACCCGTATCAGGCTGGGAGACCAGCAGCTCATCAACATCAACACCTAGTTTTCCAGCATAGGAGGGATCGAGCGCATGTTCAGCATCGATAAAAGCAGCGACACCACCCAGCTTCTGCATCTCAGCCACCACATGCAGGGTTAGCGTGGTTTTACCCGATGACTCAGGGCCAAAGATCTCAACCACACGGCCTCTCGGCACACCACCAACACCCAGCGCAATATCCAAGCCCAGTGAGCCCGTTGAAACAACATCAATATTACGGATGGCATTGGCATCACCCATGCGCATAACAGCGCCTTTACCAAACTGCTTTTCAATCTGGCCAAGCGCAGCGCCAAGCGCCTTTTTACGATTATCATCCATTTTAGAGTCACCTTTGGAGAGTGGTTAAAGAGGTGGCTACTCCATCAGCCACTGCTCATTTTACATTTGCCTGAAATTATACACCGCTAGAGGCTCAAATCATGAGCCTCTAGCGGTGTTTTTTAAATTGGGGGCAAAGTAGATCGTTATTGGTCAGCCGCCACAATCTCAATCAAACGATGCAGGCCAAACACCACCGCCTGAGCACGTACCGCTTCACGATCACCTTTAAAACAACAGCACTCAGCCACCACTTGCTCATTTCGTGTCGCCCAGCCAAACCAGACGGTGCCCACAGGTTTATCTTCTGTTGCACCCGATGGCCCTGCAATACCACTCACCGCCAGAGAGAATCGTGCGGGACTATTATTCAACACACCCAGTGCCATCTCATGCACCGTCTCTTCACTCACCGCCCCAAATGATTCAATCGTCCTCATTGAGACGCCCAACATCTGGTGCTTCGCCTCATTGGTGTAGGTGACAAAACCGCGATCAAACCACACGCTGCAACCGGCCATATCTGTCATCACCTTAGCCACCCAACCACCGGTGCAGGATTCAGCAACAGCCACCACCTGCTGCTGCCGCTCAAGCAGGGCTGCCAGCTCTTGAACAGCTTTTGAAAACTGAGTATCCATATCGCACACCATTTAATATATAGGGGATGCTAAAATTTAACGCGTCACAACCAGAGTGGCAACTAGCAAAACTCTGCCCTTATGCTGAGTTTATTGTGGTTAGTCATGCAGTAAATGGTAGATTTTTAAAGGTAGGCGGTAGACAAGACCTGAAATGGCTCCATAAAGATGAGCATCAACAATAATAGCCCCTTGAATCGAGCTATCGGAGAGCGGCACTGGCCCTACTGTCTGCTCCCAAATCAGCTTACCTGCGAGTGCGGCAAGTAGCAGGCTATATCTGCGGGGTTGTTGCTGCAGATTATCGACAATTGCAGCGGCCAGCAGACCATGCAGTAGACCAGAAAGGCCAACGTACCAGTAGGTTTCAGGAGTGAAGAGATAGAGGCCAGCACTAACACCTAATGCACAAACAAGGCTATCTAACCACCAACGCGCAAGGGGGCGTTCGATAAAGATCACTACAATCAGAATCAGCCCCAGCAGGTTCATCAGCAGATGATTCCAGCCAAGATGCAACAGATGACCACTCAGCAGCCGCCAAAGCTGCGCTTCACTAAATAGGTCATTTTGGTAGCGTAGTGTCTGTTGCCACTCCACACTCAAGAGAGCCGCTAGAAGAGTCGTTATGATAATTGGCAGAAGAAACCCGCTCGCTGTCTCCCTCATGGGTCACGTTTTTTATCTGGTTTGGCACTGCGCCCTTTCATCCTAGCCCAGCTAATGCCAAAAGCGATGCTACCTGCCGCGACTCCCCAGAAGGCGAGCATCATCCAAAAACCAATCTCTGATCTCTCCATTTAGCTTAAATTTACCCTTGCCACCATTTTAGCTAGTTTGGCATCTTTAGTAGCGGCTCGATACGCTGACCATCAAAAAACAGCCGGACATTCGCCTTCTCATTCGAGATGAATGTGTAGAACCACAGGGTGTACAGCCTTACTTGAGGTAATCAACACCAATATCTCGCACTACTTTATCGTGATAGTACTTATATTTAGAGCGGGCCTCAAAACCATGGCACTCAACGCAGAAGGTGCCTTTTAGGCTGGTCAGGCGGAGAAAGCTATTGGTGATATCACCGGCGCTATTCTCCTCTGTTGGCGCGGTTTGATCTTTATGAGCACTCCAGCGATGTGGATTGTGGCAGGTGATACAGGCGATCTCACCAAACTCTTTTATCTCACTATCTTGCAGTAGCGGCATCACATCAGGTGCCGATCGAAGTACCATATCTTCTCTAGGGTGGCTAAAATTCTCCACAACGGCCCCTTCACCGACCCCCTCTTTTTGGTGACAACTGAGGCAGAGTCGGTCTCGTTGAGTGGTGTGTTCTTTACCTGAGTAGGGGCGTATTTTATCGGCAAAGAGGAAGGGCAACGATGCGTCGCCTCGATGCAGGGTGTGGCAACCACCGCAAGCCCCGCCAATTTCGGGACTCTCGCCAAAACGGTTTTTACTCGTTTTGGCTGTTTTACGCAGGTCATGGTCACTCTCAACAACCGCCTCTAACCCCTCATGGCAGAAGCTACAGAGTTTGCCATTTAGGTGATCAAAGCGAAGAGAGGGCCGCCCCTTTACACCATCATGGGCTGTATGGCAGGTGAGGCAGGT
>JAMOMH010000061.1 GCA_027068675.1 Sedimenticola sp. | reverse complement strand
GCGCAGCGCGGTTATCTCGCTCTGGTAGTACGCTCAGAGTATCGAAGGTCAATGCAACCAGCAGTAGAAAGAAAAATGCGGTGCCACCGTAAAAGATGTTCCGCGCCATTGTTTTTGTAAAAGTTTGTGCCATGAGCCACTCCTGGCGGTAAAAAATAATCGAACGGAAGTATCGCTGAGGGGTCTATACCTATACATTGATATAGGTCAATTGTTTGATGGGTGCTTTGCTAATTTCCAAAAAAGCCATCATAAAGCTGCTGGTTTTTAGCGGCTATAAACGAAATTTAGCATAGTGTTTGCTTAGAGATGGCTTTACCAACTCATTGGTTTTGATAAAGGTCAATGATGAGGTTGTCAGGGGCGGCTAACATCAAATTAAACAAATATCATGAGGGCAAAAGTCCTGTTGATGATGGGTGTTTACTTGTCAATTTTGAGTGGCATAATTCCCATACTTTTTTTATTTTCTAACGTAGTTGATGGCCAATATGACCGATATAACAACCACCATGTCTGCCGATCACCGTGCCTGTGATGAGGTTTTTGCTCGTGCTGAGGAGCTTATTGCGGATAATGGTTGGGTAGAGGGTGCTGAGAAATTCAAGCAGTTTCATGACGCAATGGAACACCACTTTACAATGGAAGAGACGGTGCTTTTTCCTGCCTTTGAGGCACGCACGGGAATGACCATGGGGCCGACAGAGGTGATGCGTGGTGAGCATGTACAGATGCGAGCACTTTTTGCTGAGATGGCTGAGAGCGTCGAGAAGCAAGATTCAGAGCAGTACATCGGTCTTTCAGAGACGCTGCTAATGTTCATGCAGCAGCACAACTCTAAAGAGGAGCAGATGCTCTACCGCATGACTGATCAAGCGTTAGGTCAAAGCGTAGAAGATGTGCTGGAGAGAATGGCCGCGGTTGGTCAGTAGTATTACAAACTTTTTATAAGAGTATCGTATGGAGTTCAGGCTTGATGTATGTGGCTTGCCGGCACCTGAACCAATGGAGCTGATTCTTGGCGCGGTGCAGGGGTTGAAAGAGGGTGACTATCTTAAGGCCATCCACAATCGAGAGCCGTTTCCTCTCTACTCAATGTTGAATGATGATGGTTTTTTTTATCACACCATCGTTGGTGGTAAAGCGGGTTTTTTAATCTTTATTTGGCGCAGTGATGATGCCAAAGCGGAGCTCGCTGTTGAGGCACGTATTGAGCAGGAGAGCCAATGATTGGCCAGGCATCGCTCTCTCTTGATCAAGCCCCGCCGATCTCCGTCCCATTCCGCTTTTTTTTAACAGCTCCCCTGTTTATTTTTTGTGCCGGTCTGCTACTGCTGATCTATGGCCAAGATGCGTTGGTTTCCCGCTGGTCTCCCGTTACGTTGGCGTTAACACATCTGATTACTCTGGGCTTTCTCGCCTCGGTGATGTGTGGTGCGGTGATGCAGATTTTGCCTGTTTTGGCTGGTTCTGCTGTTCCCGCGTCATTATGGGTGAGCCGCGCGGTGCATCTGCTGCTAACAGCGGGTGTGATTCTACTAGTCTCTGCTTTTCTCTTCTCACTCTCCCCTTGGATGGGGCTGGCGATGCTCTCTCTGGGCAGCGCCTTTTCGATTTTTGTCGTTGCAGTTGCAATTGCCCTTTGGCGGGTCAAAATAACCAATGAGACGGTGATCGGTATTAGTGTTGCGATTGCCGCTCTATCAATCACAGTGGTGCTTGGGCTTATTTTGGCTGGTAGCTTTATCTGGCCCATCGGTTATGGCTATATCCATACGCTGACGGATAGCCACATGGGATGGGGGGTTTTGGGTTGGATTGGTCTGCTGGTGATGGGTGTCGCCTATCAGGTGGTGCCGATGTTTCAGATGACTCCAGAATACCCAGTTTGGATGGTTAAATACCTAACCCGCTCTCTCTTTGCCGCCTGTCTGCTCTGGGGGTTGCTAACCATTACCCATAGTTTTTCACTCATCTCACCACTCTGGGCGGATTGCTGGCTGCTATTGATGGCGTTGGGTTATCTCTCATTTGCGGTAATGACTCTCAGTGTGCAGAAACGTCGTCGCCGTCGCCTGCCTGATGTGACGCTGAAATTTTGGCGTATCGGCATGTTTTCACAGATCGCTGCATTTGTGCTCTGGTTGTGGGGCCCTTTTTGGGCAGAGGTGATCGGTGAGCAGGCACGGTTGCTGTTGTTAGGTGGCTGCCTGATTATCGGTTTTGCGCTCTCGGTCATTAATGGCATGCTCTATAAGATTCTCCCTTTTCTTAGCTGGTTTCACCTGCAACACCGCAGCATAGCACTGCTTGGCTTTGGTTGTGTGAAGATCCCTAATATGAAGGAGTTTTTGCCTGATAGGTTGGCAAAACAGCAATATATTTTTCATCTGCTAGTACTTACACTGTTTGTTATGGCAGTATTGCTACCTGAATTTTTTTCTCGGCCACTAGGGCTTGCGGTATGTCTCTCTAGCCTGCTGTTGGAATACAATTTAATTCAGGCTGTCGTACGCTATCAAAAAATAAATAGTGAAATCTCAACAAAGAGCAATGCCAAAGATGAGATGAGCATTGCGGAGATGAGCAGAATGAGGGGAATGAATGGAACATCTGCGTAAAACTTACCTATTCGCAATGCTTGATGACGCACAGCTAGAAAAAGTAGCAGCGATGGCGCAAAAAATTACACTGTCAGATGGTGAAACACTATTTGAAGCGGGTACAACAGCAGACCGTTTTTTTATGGTGGTTGAGGGGCAGGTGAAACTCTATCGTTTGTCACTGGATGGTAATGAGAAAGTGATCGAACTATTGCGTCCAGGGCACACCTTTGCTGAGGCGTTGATGTTTATGGATCAGCCTAGCTATCCCGTCAGCTCAACAGCGGTGGGTGATGTTGAGCTAATTAGTTTTGAAAATCAGGATTTCCTAGCACTGCTACGTGACTCAGTTGATACCTGCTTTCGTTTAATGGGTGATATGACGATGCGCCTGCATCATCTGATTAAAGAGATTGATGATCTGAGTCTCCAGACGGCTACTGGTCGAGTGGCAGGTTTCCTCTGTAGTCAATTGAAGGCATCGGGTGAGGCTCAAACAATTGAATTGGATACGCCTAAAGGTGTGCTGGCCTCAAGATTGTCGGTAAAACCTGAAACCTTTTCACGCATTTTGCACAACTTTACGGCTGATGGATTGATCACCGTCTCAGGTGCTCATATTGAGGTGCTTAGCCCAAATGGTTTGAGAGATAAGGCTGAATCGATCGGCTTTTGTGGTGCGAGCATCTCCCCCTAGGGAACCTCTGAGTAAGTCACGATTGCTTTAGACTGAAATAAAACCAGATTTAATTCAGTGATTCCCTCGTTGTCTGTTAGGCGTTGCCTCTATTTTTTATATGGATGCC
>JAMOMH010000060.1 GCA_027068675.1 Sedimenticola sp. | reverse complement strand
CCCCGCACCCAGCAGTTAGAGATGGCACAACTTATTGCCACTGCGATGAAAAATGGCGATAACCTCATTACAGAAGCGGGAACCGGTACCGGAAAAACCTTCGCCTATCTCGTCCCAGCGCTACTATCTGGCTTAAAGATCGTTATCTCTACCGGCACAAAAAATCTACAAGATCAGCTCTACCATCGTGACCTTCCACAAATTAGAGATGCACTTGCACTCCCCACCTTTGTTGCGCTATTGAAAGGGCGTGCCAACTACCTCTGTCCTCACCGTTTAGCATTGGCGCTGGAGGATTACCGCAAAACCCCACCGCTACAGCGTGAAGAGTTGATGAAGGTTCGCAGCTGGGCCACTGCAACAAAAAGTGGTGATTTGGCTGAGTTGAGTGGCATTCCAGAAGATACTCCCATCAAGCCGATGATCACTTCAACCACCGATAACTGTTTAGGGCAGGAGTGTCCATCACATAGTGATTGTTATCTACTTGAGGCGAGGCGTCGCGCCCAAGAGGCTGACATTGTGGTTGTCAACCATCACCTGCTGTGTGCCGATCTTGCTCTAAAGGAGGAGGGTTTTGGTGAAATTCTTCCCGGTGCAGATTGCTTTATTTTAGATGAAGCACACCAACTACCCGATGTCGCCACCAGCTTTTTTGGCCTCACCGTCAGTGGTAAACAGCTATTGGATCTAGCGCGTGATAGTGAAAATGAGTACCGCAGTGAGTGCAATGACCTGTCTGAACTGCTTGAATCTACTGATGCTCTGAAGAAATCAGTGCGTGATCTTCGCTTAGCATTTGGCCTCAACCTGCGCCGAGGATCTTGGCAGGAGATTGAGGCAGATGAGACGATTGTCAGAGGCATCACCAAGATGCGTGAAGAGCTCGATAATCTTGATGGTGTACTTGAGCTACTGGCTGGCCGCAGTAAAGGTCTCGATAGTTGCCACGAACGCTCTAGCTGGATTGCGGAACAACTCACCACCCTGTGTGATCACGCGTCTGAAGGGGGAATTCGTTGGTTTGAGACCATGAGTAAAAGTTTTCGCCTCAACCAGACACCACTTGATATCGCTGAGGTTTTTAATGCTCAGATGACCCGTCACCCCGCATCATGGATCTTTACCTCTGCCACATTGGCTATTGGTGATGACTTCTCACACTTTAGTCGACAGCTAGGTATTGAAGATGCCAAGAGCTACCGCTGGGATAGTCCATTTGACTATGCGAACCAGGCGCTCTGGTATGTGCCAAAGGGGATTCCCGATCCGCGAAATGAAGGTTTTACACAGTCTGTTGCTGAGTTAGCTGAATCAGTAATAGAGGCGAGTAGTGGGCGTACATTTTTGCTCTTCACCAGCCATCGGGCATTACGTTTAGCAGCCGACTATCTAGAAGATAAGATTGCTTACCCCATGTTGGTACAAGGGGCAGCACCTCGATCAGAGCTTTTAGATGAGTTTGCACGGCTCGGAAATGCTGTACTGCTTGGCACCTCCAGCTTTTGGGAGGGTGTTGATGTTCGTGGTGAAGCGCTATCCTGTGTGATTATTGACAAACTGCCATTCGCCTCACCCGGTGATCCTGTTCTGCAAGCCAGAATAGATGCCATGCGGAAAAAAGGGGGCAACCCCTTTATGGAGTACCAAGTGCCACAGGCTGTTATTGCTCTAAAGCAGGGGGCGGGGCGCCTTATTCGTGATGTGAGTGATCGCGGGGTATTGGTACTGTGTGATCCACGGCTATTAACTAAGCCTTATGGCAAGCTATTTATCAACAGCCTGCCACCATTGGCTCGAACACGCGACTTGGAAGCGGTGCAAGCATTTTTCCACTAAATGCCTACTTCTTAATACCTAGTAAAACCTTCAGGAATATGGATAATACCTAACCTCCGCCTGTTTTGGCAGCAGAATTGAAGAGTTGATTACGCGAGATGTTTGCTAGGATCCGAGAAGATGTCGCATCTGTTTTTGAGCGCGATCCAGCCGCACGAAATACATTAGATGTTCTCACCATCTACCCAGGGCTGCACGCGCTGCTGCTCCATCGTTTAGCGCATGGCTTATGGAAGCGCAGATTCTTCTGGTTAGCCCGTATTATATCGAACATTTCACGCTTTATTACAGGCATCGAGATTCACCCAGGTGCAACGATTGGTCGTCGGTTCTTTATTGATCACGGCATGGGGGTAGTTATTGGTGAGACAGCCATTATTGGTGATAACTGCACGCTCTACCACGGCGTCACCCTCGGTGGTACTAGCTGGAATAAAGGCAAACGTCACCCCACGTTAGGCAATGATGTGGTGGTTGGTGCAGGTGCCAAAGTGCTAGGGCCATTGGAGATAGCAGATGGGGTTCGTATTGGCTCCAATGCTGTAGTGGTCAAACCAGTACCGAAAGGAGCAACTGTTATTGGTGTTCCAGGTCGCATTGTTGGTCAACCAAAAGGTAAAGAGCAGGCGCAACGTGCGGCTACAGCTAAAAAGATTGGTTTTGAGGCTTATGGCGTGACTCAAGAGGCACCTGACCCTGTGGCACATGCAATTAACTGCATGCTGGATCATATTCATGGATTAGATGACAAGATCCAAGCAATGAATGATGAAATGGTGAAGCTAGGAGCTTGTACTGGGCTTAGTGAGAATCTTACCGACCTTGAGTCGTGTGAGATTGTCTCTTCAGCAGAAGGGCTTGAGAAGCTAAAGGATTAAAACAGCCATAATACTTGACTAATTTACTTGGGTAATGGTACTCTTTAATTGTCGATTGGACTTATGGAGTTTGACCATTGAAGCTTACCACAAAAGGGCGATATGCAGTGACTGCCATGTTAGATCTGGCTTTGCACTATGAAAATGGGCCTATAACTTTAGCTGAGATCGCACAGCGTCAGGGCATCTCTCTCTCCTATCTAGAGCAGCTCTTCTCTCGTCTTCGCAGACAAACCTTGGTGACCAGTGTGCGTGGGCCTGGCGGTGGATACCGTCTTGGTCGTGATGCAAAAGATATCTACATTGGTGAGGTTATTCAAGCAGTTGATGAGAATATGGATACCACCCGCTGTGGTGGTGCTCATAATTGTCAAGAGAATGAGCGCTGTCTAACACATGATCTTTGGCAAGATCTAAGTGGCCAAATCTACTCATACCTTAATCAGATCAGTTTGCAAGACATGATGAATAGGCGAGGGGTTCAAGATGTGGCTTCTCGCCAAGATCAGAAGAGTATGGGTGTTAGCTTAAGTGCTTTAGAAACACACTGAATTTGAATTAAATAGAGCAATAGAAACGATTGTTCTGGAGCAGCAAAATGAAGTTACCAATTTACATGGATTACTCTGCCACCACACCGGTAGACCCGCGTGTAGCTGAAGAGATGTGTCGCTATCTGACACCTGACGGCATGTATGGCAACCCTGCATCACGCTCCCATGT
>JAMOMH010000059.1 GCA_027068675.1 Sedimenticola sp. | reverse complement strand
TTCGTAATGATATAGAAGAGATAGCTGGGGTGGCTTTTGCGTGTCAATATATTTTATTATTTAATATCATGTGGTTAGGTGTGCTTTTTTGTCTTTAGTCAGTTTTTCTATCACTGTTCTTGTGGCTGATTATCATTATTCGTGCGAAAAGTCGCCTAAAACGCTATAATCCTGCGGTTAAAATGGGCGGTAGTCCAAAAGAATTCAAACGATTGGAACAACAGGTTTAATGATGGCTGACATAAATAGTTCGGATAAAAAACTCACTTCTCGTTTACAGGAGACCCCCATCGCCATCATTGGCATGGCCTCTCTCTTCCCCGAATCTCGGGATCTGCATGAGTTTTGGGAAAACATCATGGGCAAGGTGGATTGCATCATTGATGTGCCATCAGACCGCTGGGAGATCAATGATCTCTACGATGCCGATCCATCGACACCTGATAAAACCTACAGTAAACGTGGTGGTTTCATACCTGATATCGATTTCGATCCTATGGAGTTTGGTCTGCCACCCAACATCCTAGAGGTGACCGACTCATCACAGCTGCTCTCCTTGGTTGTTGCACGTGATCTATTGAAAGATTGTGGTTATGTCGATGGTGATTTTGATCGCGAAAATACCGGAGTAATTCTCGGTGTTGGTGGTGGTCAGAAACTCATCACCCCACTCGTTTCGCGTCTTCAAGGCCCCGTGTGGGAGAAGGTTCTCAGAAGCAGCGGCGTGGCTGAAGATGATATTCAAATTCTGATCGAGAAGATGAAAAAGGCCTACATCCCTTGGGTTGAGAACTCATTCCCAGGCATGCTGGGTAACGTCATTGCAGGCCGTGTAGCCAACCGCTTTGATCTGGGCGGAACCAACTGCGTGGTCGATGCCGCTTGCGCCGGTTCACTCGCTGCGATGAAGATGGCGATCAGTGACCTGCTGGAGTACAAAGCCAACACCATGATCACCGGTGGTGTCGATACCGACAACTCACCCTTCATGTACCTCAATTTTAGTAAAACCCCAGCCTTCACCTCCGATGAGGTGCCAAAGCCATTTGATGAAGCATCACACGGTATTGTAATTGGTGAAGGCGTTGGCATGATGATGCTCAAACGCCTGGAAGATGCTGAACGTGACAATGATCGTATCTACGCCGTCATCAAAGGTGTTGGTACCTCAAGCGATGGTCGTTTCAAGAGCATCTATGCGCCGCGCGCCTCGGGTCAGAGTGTGGCGATTGACCGCGCCTATGAAGATGCCGGTTTCGATAAAAGCAGTATTAAATTACTTGAAGCTCACGGCACCGGTACTAAAGCGGGTGACGCGGCTGAATTTAACGGCCTAAAGCTGGCGTTTGATACCGAGGGGCATGAGAAGCAGCACATCGCTTTAGGCAGTGTGAAGTCTCAAATTGGTCACACCAAAACAGCCGCCGGTTCTGCCGGTCTGATCAAAACAGCATTGGCGCTCTATCATAAGGTGTTGCCGCCAACGATCAACCTCGACAATCCCAATCCAAAATTGGAGATTGAGGAGTCCTCTTTCTACCTCAATACCGATACCCGCCCTTGGATCAATAATGAGTCAACGCCGCGTCGTGCCGGTGTTAGCTCTTTTGGTTTTGGCGGCAGTAACTACCACTTTGTGTTGGAAGAGTACCAATCTGATGCCGACCAAAAGGGTGATAAAGGTTACCGCACACACGATGTTTCGCGTGCCTTTTTGTTGCACGCCAACACACCTGATGCACTGGCTGCAAAGTGCCAATCCTGGCTTGCTGCGCTGCAAAAAGATGAGAGTGGAGAGGCCTATTTTAACTTCGTTAACGAAGCTGAGAGCGGTGATGTGCCAGCAGCCGATGCCCGTTTGGGGTTTGTTGCCAAAGACCAGGCTGCGGTTATCAAACTACTCACAGCGGCCTCTGACCAGTTGAAGTCAGCTAAAGAGCAGGAGGCTTGGACGCTGCCGAGTGGTATTCACTACCGTAAAGAGGCGCTGCCAAAAGATGCAAAAGTGGTTGCGCTCTTCTCAGGCCAAGGCTCTCAATACATCAACATGTGCAAAGATCTAACCATCAACTTCCCGCCGATGCGTGAGAGTTTTGCCAAGATGGGTAAATTGCTGCTTGATGATAACGATACTGTGCTTTCAAGTGCCGTATTCCCTGAGAAAGTCTTTGATGCTGAGGGCAAAAAAGCGCAAAAAGCGCGCCTGAATTTGACCCAATATATCCAGCCATCTATCGGCTCTGTTAGCGCCGGTCTTTTTAAGATGATGCAGCAGAGCGGTTTCAAAGCCGACATCGTTGCGGGGCACAGCTATGGTGAGCTGACCGCATTATGGGCTGCTGGTGTGATTGATGATGATGGCTTCTACAGCCTATCTCGCGCCCGAGCCGTTGCAATGGGGACTTCGCCAGAGGCTGGTTATGATGCCGGTGCCATGCTGGCCGTGATGGGTGATGCGGCGGCGATCGAGACAAAGATCGAAACGCTCGATGGTGTCGCTATTGCCAACTACAATTCACCCACTCAAGTGGTTGTCGCCGGAGCCAGTGATGCGATTGTCGCTGCTGCAGAAACACTGAAAGCAGAGGGTTATCAAGTGGTTGCGCTGCCGGTTTCAGCCGCCTTCCACTCGCCCTTAGTCGCTTATGCTGATAAACCCTTCTCAGCCGCGATTGAGAAGCAGAGCTTCAAAAAACCGCACACCACCATCTTCTCTAATGTGACGGCCAAGCCCTATCCAAAAACGGCGAAAGAGATCAAACAGAGCTTTAAGTCCAACATGCTCAACTCGGTGAAGTTTACCCAGGAGATCAATGCGATCGCCGACCAGGGCGGCACTATCTTTGTTGAGTTTGGCCCCAAAAATGTTTTGACTCGTCTGGTGGATGCGATTCTTGAAGATCGCCCACATCTCGCTATCGCCCTCAATAGCTCACCAAAAGGCAACAGTGATACCCGCTATCGTGATGCGATGGTGCAGCTTAAAGTAGCCGGTGTTGAACTGGAGTTGAAAGATAGCTATCAGCGCGACGTTGAAGCGCCCGTGATCAAAAAAGCGGGTATGAACATCAAGCTGAATGGTGGTAACTATGTCAGTGATGCGACCAAAAAGGCTTTCGAAGATACCCTGAATGATGGCTTTAAGCTGACACTGCCGCAGAAGCCAGGCACACAACAGCCCGTTGCGGCAGCAGTCCAGGCCGCACAGCCTATTGTTAAAGAGGTGGAGCAGCCCGCTGCTGAAAAAACGGTTGAGGTTGTTCAGCCCATCGCTGTTGCCAATCAAGGGCAGAATCAGTCGGAGTGGTTGCAGGCACAAAATGCCACCATGAGTGCTCACGAAACCTACCTGCTTAACCAGCAGGATTACTCACAGGGTTTCTTTAATATGATGCACCATCTGGTGGATGAGTTTGGCTCTAAGGATCGAGCCGTCCCTGAGAATATCAGCCAGAGCATCTCTGATCTGCA
>JAMOMH010000058.1 GCA_027068675.1 Sedimenticola sp. | reverse complement strand
AGGCGGTTTCACCTACTTTGCTGAGCATCTACAAAAGAAGCTAGGCATCGATTTTATCCGCGCCAACAGGCTTGATATCGAAGATGGACAGCTCACCGGCGAGGTAAAAGGTGTCATCGTTGATGGCACAAAAAAGGCTGAGTTTTTACAGGAGATGGCCGACGAGATGGGCATCAGCATGCAACAGACAATTGCCGTGGGTGATGGAGCCAATGATCTTCCGATGCTTGCACTAGCTGGGCTCGGCGTCGCTTTTCATGCCAAACCCGTGGTGCGTGAAAATGCACAGCATGCCATCTCTACACTGGGTCTGGATGGTGTACTCTATCTACTCGGCGTGCGAGACCGCGAAGTCAGCCACTCAATTTAGATGTCACACACTATGAGAAAACCTGAACTCCTCGCCCCCGCTGGCACCCTAAAAAACATGCACTACGCCTATGCTTTTGGGGCCGATGCTGTCTATGCCGGTATGCCTCGTTACAGCTTGCGGGTGAGGAATAATGATTTCCTAGAGGATAACCTGCGTGAAGGGATCACTGAGGCGCACCGCTTGGGAAAACAGCTCTATCTCGCCTGTAACATCATGCCTCACGGGGCCAAGCTGAAGACCTTTCTACGCGACATTGGCCCGATTGTTGAGATGGGGCCCGATGCGCTGATCATGTCCGACCCTGGTCTGATTATGCTGGTGCGTGAGCAGTGGCCCGATATGCCGGTTCACCTCTCCGTACAGGCCAACACCACCAATGCCGCTGCGGTAAAATTTTGGCAATCGGTTGGGGTGAGTCGCATTATCCTATCGCGTGAATTATCACTTGATGAGATCACCGAGATCCGCCAGGCGGTGCCCGATATGGAGCTGGAGGTGTTTGTTCACGGCGCGCTCTGCATCGCCTACTCGGGGCGCTGTCTGCTATCGGGTTACTTTAACCACCGTGATGCCAACCAAGGCTCTTGCACCAACTCCTGTCGCTGGGAGTTCAAAGTGGGCGACTCCACCAACACCGCCAGTGCAGGGGGCATCCGCCGCCACCCGGCTGCTGATGAGATGTATCTGCTTGAAGAGACGCAGCGCCCAGGTGAGTTAATGCCGATTTTTGAAGATGAACACGGCACCTACATCATGAACTCCAAAGATCTACGTGCTGTCGAGCATATCAATCAGCTAGTGGAGATGGGCATCGACTCACTAAAGATCGAAGGGCGCACCAAATCCCACTACTACGCCGCCCGTACCAGCCAGGTTTACCGCCGTGCCATTGATGATGCCATCGCCAAAAAACCGTTTAATCCCAATTTAATGAGCGAGCTGGAGAATCTAGCCAGCCGTGGTTATACCGATGGTTTTTATCAACGCCACCCAAGCCAAGAGTTGCAGAACTACCGCCACAATAGCTCAGAGAGTCAGCGTCAGCTGTTTGTTGGTGAGGTGGGCGCACTCAATCAAAGCAGCGGTTATAGCCATATTGAGGTGAAAAACCGTTTTGCAGTGGGTGATGAACTTGAGCTGCTCTCACCACTCGGCAACCACCGTTTTAAGCTGGACTCCATATTGGATTTAAAAGGCAACGAGATGGATGCAGCTCCCGGTGGTGGCTATCAAGTGCAGATCAAGCTGCCCGTCCCCACCGGAGAGCTGGCACTGCTTACCCGCTGCCTGACCACCCCCTCTCAATCTGCATCGATCATCCCCCCCATTATTATCAACAGTGGCACTAACACATGAGCATCGCTATCTACCCAGGGACATTCGATCCCATTACCAGTGGCCACAGTGACTTGGTGCGTCGGGCCAGCACACTATTTGACCAGGTGATTGTTGCTATCGCAGCCAACCCCAAAAAGAACCCGCTCTTTAGCCTCGATGAACGGACTGATATGGCGCAGCAGGTGTTGAGCCAGAATGAGAATGTCATCATTCTGCCGTTTGACTCTCTGCTGGTTGATTTTGCACATAAGCAGGGGGCAAACATCATTCTGCGAGGGCTGAGAGCTGTCTCAGATTTTGAGTATGAGTTCCAACTCGCCGGTATGAATCGTCGGCTAGCACCCGCTATCGAAACACTTTTCCTCACCCCTGATGAAAAGTTCACCTATATATCGTCTGGCCTCATTCGAGAGATCGCCACATTGGGTGGCAATGTCTCTGAATTTGTCGATCCTGTGGTGGAGACTGCACTAAAGAGAAAACTAAGCTAGAATCGGTATCTACGTTAAGCCTCAAATTCCCATGTAGGAATTGGGGGTATACAAAAAATTTCCAATTTCCTGTGGCTGCCGTTAGAATTGCCGCAAATTTTTTATCAAGGGGTGGTTAGCACCCATTCTGTCAGGAGAAATAGAGTATGGCTTTAATAATTACCGACGAATGTATCAACTGCGATGTGTGTGAGCCTGAATGTCCAAATGATGCAATCACCGAAGGCGACGAGATCTATGAAATTGACCCAGCACTCTGCACCGAGTGTATAGGCCACTCAGATGAGCCTGCTTGCGTTGAAGTCTGCCCTGTTGACTGTATCCCTAAAGATCCAGATAACGCTGAGACTCAAGAAGAGCTGCAAGCAAAGTACGAAAAGCTGCAAGGCTAGTCTCAGTTAACTGAGATGCTGCTTATGCAAATGATTAAAAAGGTCTCTCTCAGGGGCCTTTTTTTATGCCTCACCTTTTTTCTGCTGCCCACGGCTTCCATCGCCGTTGAGCAACCGGCAAGCAGTGCCATCGCCAGTGCCCATCCACTCGCCACTGCAGCAGGGCAAGATACCCTCAATGCAGGCGGTAATGCATTTGATGCAGCAGTGACCGTTAGCGCTGTATTGGCTGTGGTGGAGCCTTATAGTTCAGGTATCGGTGGGGGTGGTTTTTGGCTGTTACATCGCGCAAGTGATGGCTTTGAGGTAATGCTGGATGGCCGTGAGCGTGCGCCTCTGGCAGCTCATCGAGATCTCTACCTTGGCCCAGATGGCAAGGTTATTGATGGTCTATCTGTCAATGGAGCACTGGCCGCTGCTATTCCTGGTGAACCTGCTGCACTGGTTCATCTTGCCGAAAAGTACGGCAAACTACCGTTGAAACAGACGCTCGCACCCGCTATAGCGTTGGCCAAAATGGGTTTCCCCGTTGATGAGTATTATCAAAAAATGGCCAAATGGCGGCTGCAATATCTACAGCAGTCACCGGCTGCTGCCGCACAATTTCTCAGCAACAATGAGCTCCCTGCTGTTGGCGACCTCATTCTTCAACTTGATCTAGCAGAGACCTTACAGGCATTAGCCGATCAGGGGCATGCCGGTTTTTATGCCGGTAGCGTTGCCAAAAAACTGGTTGATGGTGTACGTGCTGCCGGCGGTATTTGGTCTCTAAAAGATCTCAAAAACTATCAGGTCATCGAACGAGAACCCGTCCGTTTTAACTATGGTCAGATGAGCATCACCAGTGCAGCGCTACCCTCATCGGGTGGGATTGTGTTGGCCATCATGTTCAATATCCTACAAGAGATGGAGTTAGAGACCTACCAAGGCGTTGATCGAAAACACCTCATCATTGAGGCGATGCGACGCGCCTATCGAGACCGCGCACAATATCTTGGTGATTCTGATTTTATTGATATCCCCCAACAGCGCCTGATCAGCCCTGCACATGCTGCTGAGCTGGCAGCGGATATCCATCTCAACAAAGCCTCCATCAGTCAGCCACTATCGGGACAAAACGCAGAAGAGGGGCGAGATACCACTCATTTTTCAATCCTAGATCGAGAGGGCAATCGGGTATCAGCCACATTGAGCATCAACTACCCCTTTGGTTCTGCTTTCGTCGCCCCAGGCACCGGTGTATTGTTAAATGATGAGATGGACGATTTCTCAGCACAGCCTGGCATACCCAATGTCTACGGTTTAGTCGGTGGTGAGGCCAATGCCATTGCTCCAGGAAAACGAATGCTCTCCAGCATGAGTCCCACCTTCACCGAATCTAAGCAGGGAGTGGCTATTTTAGGCTCGCCCGGTGGCAGCCGCATCATCACGATGGTACTGCATGGCATCTTGTCTCAAGCTGAAGGAGAGGGGCCAACTGACTGGGTCAAAACACCACGTTTTCACCACCAGTATCTGCCCGATGAGGTGCAGTTTGAACCAATGGCACTGTCGGAGGCTGAGATCAAAAACCTACAGTCACGCGGTCATCAGCTCACCCCGCTCTCATCTCAATATGGCAATATGCAGGCCATTTATTGGAATAAGAGCAGCGGCAACGTAACCGCCGCCAGCGACCCTCGCGGTATAGGTTCTGCAGCCGTTTGGTAACGCTCTATTTCTCTGAAGAGAGCCAGTTACTACAACAAATGTGTTCTAGTCAAGATTTTCATTCACAAACATTGCATTTCATACTGATATCGCGCAAGCTTTGCGACTAGGCTACTTACCTATATATTTACCTGGAATCGAGAACATCATCATGAATATTAAACGCACTCTATCAATGACCGCCGCTATCGCCCTGAGTATTGGAATGCTATCAGGTTGTGCAACTACAGCTCAATTAGAAGAGTTGAAAGCTGAGATTGCTAAATCTTCTGAGAATTCAGCCTCTGCACTTAGCACCGCAAACCAGGCTGCCGCTGATGCTAATAGCGCAAAAGCAAGAGCTGATGCTGCGATGGATAGAGCTAATGCTGCTATGGATGCAGCCAATACCTCTCGCCGTGCTAGCGATGACAACAAAGAGACGCTCTCACGCATGATGCAGAAAGCGATGGCCAAATAAAAAACCATCTATATTAAGCACGCCTACCTTTTAGGTGCTCTTAATAGACATAGTCTCTGCCCCTCTAATCTAGAGGGGCAGAGACTTTAACAGGAACGCCCCGTTTCTGTGATGCTGCGTCACGCAGCCTCTTCCACTCCAGTTTCAAACCACTCTCCCCTGTCACGGCAAGAACCGCACTCATCAACGGTGTTAGATTATCCCCTTCACTGTCCAGCTGTTCTTGTAGTTGCTCATGTATTTCGACATAGAGTTCTCCGCCCTTTAAACCCACTTTAAAGGGTTCATTAATGATGCGAACCTGGGTGCCATCCGCAATGAGTGGGAACAGCTGTTCAATATCTTCAGGGTAGAGTCGAATGCAACCATGACTGACCCGCATACCAACGCCATAAGGTTTATCCGTACCGTGCAGCAGATAACCAGGCATGGTGAGATAGATCGCATAGTCACCCAGCGGATTATCTGGGCCATGTGGCACCACTCTTGGCAGCGTTTCACCTCGCGCAGCATACTCCGCTATGATCGACTTAGGCGGGTACCAAGTGGGGTGTTTGCGTTTCGTGCGTACGGTGGCATGACCTGTTGGCGTACTCCACCCCTCGCGTCCAATACCAAGAGGGTGAGTAATCACCTCTTTTCCACCGGGTGGATAGTAGTAGAGGCGCAACTCAGCCAGATTGATAACAATCCCCACTCGCGGCCCAGGAGGGAGAATAAAACGACTGGGAATGATAACAGGGGTTCCCTCACCTGGCAGCCAGGGGTCCACATCCGGATTGGCGGTAGTGATCTCGATATAACCCAGATCATAGAGGCGGGCGACATCCGACAATGTATCAGACTCTTTTGTCGTTATCTCCTTCACCTCTCCCACTATATCACTACCATCTTCAGGCAGAGGCAAGGTAAACGCCTGACTTATAAGCGGCAAAAAGAGAGCGCAGAGGAGGAGAGAATATCTAAAATTGATCATGGAGTTAAGATTCATAGGATAGAGGGGAGAGTATGCCTGAGCATGGCACTTGCATAAAGCGCCCACCACAGCAAAAACAGTGACCCATCAAACAAACAAATGCTTGATCTAAATCAATAAACTCTGTAAAAAAACAGTTACCACTCGCTCACAGCAATAGGAAGACGATGGCTGGCCAAAATGTCATTTCATTAGAAACTATCAAGGTTGCCTGCCAGAACTGCTCCCTATCTGCTCTCTGTTTGCCAATGACATTGACACCAGAAGATGTCACCCGTCTCGACAACATCATTGAGCGCAACCGCCCACTACACCGTGGCGACTATCTACATAGTGAAGGCGATCCATTTGAGCGGCTCCGTGTCGTAACGACAGGTTCAATCAAAACCTACTCTACCAGCGATGATGGTAGTGAACGCATCCTCGGCTTTCACCTGCCTGGTGAGCTAATCGGCCTCGAAGCGATTGAAAATAGCCGCCACCGCTGCTCAGCAAAAGCACTAGAGACCACACTCATCTGCGAAATCCCATTTGATGCTTTGGAGCAGTTGAGCCACGAAACCCCCAGTCTGCAACACCAGCTCTATCGCCTCTTGAGCCGTGAGATTGGCCATGAGACGGAGATCCTGATGCTGCTCGGTAAGAAGGGTGCCGATGAGCGAGTTGCCACTTTTCTCATGAGTCTATCAGAGCGTTTTAAGGGCCGGGGTTTCTCCGCCAGCGATTTTTATCTCAGTATGTCTCGGTTCGATATCAGCAACTATCTTGGTCTCGCGGTTGAGACCGTAAGTCGTATCTTCACTCGCTTTCAAGACGAGGGGTTGATCAACGCTAAACGCAAACATGTGCAACTACTCAATTTAGCTCGACTGCAAGAGATTGCAGATGGTAACCACCATAAAGGTCGTTCACAGCGTGGGTACCACTCTTAAGGGAGTATTTCTATCGGGTGATTCCTGCCCTCTATCGTGAGAGAAAACCCTGAATATCCTCACGGTGAGCAACTATATTTATTGCACATAACGAGGGTGTAGAAAAACCTCCAGCCCTCAATTCATTCTACATATTGGCACGAAAACAGTAAAAAAATCGCGCTCCTACGTAGATTCTGACTCTATTTATCTCTACCAAAATGATTACCATGTAATCGCAGCACGATAAGAAATGTTGTCGGAGGTTTTTCTACAGGTTCAACGTCGCATTTCAGAGACATTTTGCAGAGCATAGCAATACAAAATATCCAACTGAAATGCTTCGTTATATATATCTATTTTTTTACATGCACATCCATTTGTGGGTAAGGTATATTTAAACCCTCTTTATCAAAAGTTTTATAAACATTCTCATTCATATCAAAATAGACACCCCAATAATCTGCGGCATTAACCCATACTCTAACTACAAAATTTACAGAGCTATCAGCAAGCTCAGAGACCGCGATAAACACTTCTGTATCTTTTAATATTCGCACATCATCATCGCACAACTTTTTAATCACTTGGCGAGCTTTGTCCACATCATCTCCATAGCCAATACCTATTGTCCAATCTACTCTCCTCTTCTCCTCAGTAGAATAGTTTGTCATCGAAGAGGTCGATAAGCCGCCATTAGGAATGATTATTGTCTTATTATCCGGGGTTTTTAAAATAGTATTGAAAATTTGAATTTCAGATACTGAACCTATAAACCCCTGTGCATCAATCACGTCACCAGCTTTAAAGGGCTTGAAAAGTAATATCATTACCCCGCCAGCAAAATTTTGAAGTGTTCCTGAAAGCGCCATACCAACAGCTAAACCAGCAGCACCCAGCACGGCAATAAACGATGTCATTTCAATCCCTAGCATTCCTAATACGCTAATGATTAACATCACTTTAAGCAGCATTCCTACAATGCCTACAAGGAATGGTCTAAGTGAAGGATCAACTCCACCTTTCTCCATTCCTTTACTGACACCTTTAACAACTAGTTTAACGACCCAACTACCAATAATATAAACGACTACAGCAGCTGCTATTTTTGGGCCGTACATCAATACAATTTCAATACCTTGATTTAATACCACTTCTGGATCCATTACTTATTACTCCTGAGTTTTCATTGGAAATTTATTTTTCTGCACATCTAATGATCGTACATACATAACAGCGCCTAAAATCACCGGACAGCAAAAGCGAAGCATCGTATAGCTTTTTTAAGAGCCCATGTAGATTTTGATCGTTAGGGAAGCTCTGAATAAGTCTGGTTGCACTAAAGTATAAAACTCGCTAAAGCTCAGCTAAAATTTAGACTGAGATGGCTTATTCAGAGCCTCCTTAGGCATAATATTACGCCTATAGGGTAGGTGATGCCAGCTGTATAGTACATGTATAAAAAAACACTATTTGTAATATTTTGTGTCCAAAAAATACCGTTTACTCTGATGCTTTTATATGGTGATTATCTTATTTTTAACCGATGTTAAAAGTAGAAGGTTATGCGATATTTAGCGCCAGCTTCTGTCTTGGTGTTATTCCGTCTATTGCTGTACTAGGCCGTTTATTATTTGTATCTCCAAAGCCTGCAAACCACATCTCCCAAAAGTTAACATAGACCTGGAAATGTTTTTCAAAGCTGACTATTTACGCCAAAGGCACCTCTCTCCAAATTGATCCAGTTTAGCCTCATGTAGCACCTGTTCAGCATCACTCACTGATACCACTTGCAGCTTAGACCGCTCTGCCGATAGGCGACGAATGGCACTCACCCTCGTCAGATCAGACCCATCACTACCACCAAGTGATAAGGCCGCCTGCCCTCCCGTCATGCCCAGGTAGACATCTGCCAGAATTTCCGAATCAAGCAGTGCTCCATGCAAGGTTCGGTGGCTATTATTGATCTCATACCGCTTACAGAGGGCATCCAGACTATTACGCTGGCCTGGATGCAGTCGCCGAGCCATCGTCAATGTATCAGTAACTGTGGCAAGCTCTGTGATCATAATGTTCTGATCGCAGAGCCTAAATTCATGATCTAAAAAACCAACATCAAACGGGGCATTATGGATAATGAGCTCTGCACCACGTATATATTCAATGAAGTCCTCAACGACATCTTTGAAACGTGGTTTATCCTGTAGAAACTCATTGGTGATGCCATGCACCTCAATCGCTCCCGCATCAATTTCTCGGTCTGGCTGCAAATATTGGTGGAAGTTATTGCCGGTCAACCGGCGGTCATTCATCTCAACACAACCAATCTCAATAATTCGATGCCCCTGCCTCGGCTCCAGGCCGGTAGTCTCCGTATCTAGGACAATTTGGCGCATACTATTCTGCTCTCATTTTTGTAATGCCTAAATTTGCCAGATCATCAGCCCGCTCATTTTCGGCATGCCCACTATGCCCTTTAACCCAGGCCCACTTAACTTGGTGCTGTTTAACAAAGCTATCCAGCTCCTGCCATAAATCTGCATTTTTTACCTGTTTTTTGGCAGCAGTGCGCCAGCCATTACGCTTCCAGTTTTTGATCCATTCAGTCATGCCTTTCATCACATATTGTGAGTCTGTGGTGATGAGTACCTCTGACGGACGTTTGAGTGACTCCAATGCACGAATGACAGCCATCAACTCCATCCGGTTGTTGGTGGTCTCTTGTTCACCACCCGACAGCTCTTTCTCATGCCCTTTATAGTGCAATAGCGCACCCCAGCCACCTGGACCAGGGTTGCCTTTACAAGCACCATCCGTATAAATTTTAACTACTTCAGCCATTTTTACTCCTCGTTGTTGGCTTGACTACACGCCCACCTAACACCTGCGTTGAGGGTCGCCAGCGTTGGTGTATCGGCCTTATCAGACACTCTCTCTTTACCGCTTTGATAACATAACTCCCTCCCAACAGAGGCCAAAAACGCCGGCCCATCGACTCCATGAACTCCAATTTTTTCATCAGAATCTCACTCCGCAGCGGTGGACGGAACATCATCATCTCACAGCTCTCAATCTCAAACCCGAGGAGGGAGAGCCAATCTTCTAAACGGCGTGCAGAG
This sequence comes from Sedimenticola sp., assembly GCA_027068675.1. Classification (GTDB taxonomy): domain Bacteria; phylum Pseudomonadota; class Gammaproteobacteria; order Chromatiales; family Chromatiaceae; genus JAKITT01. The sequence goes on along the minus strand of JAMOMH010000058.1, from coordinate 5,844 downwards.
AGAAAGTGTCCATGCCAGGGAAAAGCCCCTCCTCGCCTAGCGATCAAACGCCATGCCCCCCACAAGCTCCACGAATTAAAACCAACTACAATTAAGCGGCCATCAGGTATCAATACCCGTGCAACTTCACGTAGTAACTGATGAGGATCACTAGAAAAATCGAGTGTATGTGGCAGCAAAACCGCATCAACACTATCCGTTTTTATCGGTAACTGTAGTGGATCGGTCAGCGCCACTGACATGGGGTAGTCATTTGAAACAGCACAATCAAGTAGAAACCGATGACCAATCCGCCACCCTTGCAGTGGTTTATCACCTTCACTACAGCAGCCAATTTGTAGGGCATAATAGCCAAAAAGTGTCGGCAACAGGCGCTCAATAGCCTCTCGCTCCTGCTGCTGCAATATCGCCCCTGGTAGTTGGCTAAACCACTTACTTTGGGAAGGCTTCAACATATTTCCACTCTTTTTGCTTATCTAGTGCCATAATTCATTTTATAGATGTTGATTCAATGGAAATCATACGCCGCTTTGCGTATATTTTCCGCCTCACTAGCCACTGTCAAGTTACTCTCTATGCCTGCACTCTTGAACACCTCGAATGCCACTATTAAAGCATTTTTACTGCTCTCTATACTCATACTGTTTGTTGGCTGTGAAAGCACACTACCACGTTCAGAGAACCCCACATATAATCAACCAACTGTAGATACTGTAGAGCCCCTCTCTACACCTATCAAAGTGGTCATTGAGCCAGAGCTAGCCTCACTATCTGAGACCAAAGTTGACCAAGAGCCTATCTTCAGCACCATTGAACAAGAGAGCGATATCTGGAACCGACTACGCAAAGGCTTCCGGCTACATCAACCTATACACCCGCGTATCGAGCGAGAGATTGAGTGGTATACCCGCCACCCAAGCTACATCGCCCGGATTCAAGAACGCGCCGCACCACTGATTTATTTTATCTTGGAGGAGGCTGAAAAACGCAATATGCCTACCGAAGTGGTTCTTCTGCCTGTTGTTGAGAGCGCTTTTCAACCCTTTGCTTACTCCCATGGGCGTGCGGCAGGTCTTTGGCAATTTATCCCCTCAACGGGCCGCCACTACGGTCTGAAACAGAATTGGTGGTACGACGGCCGCCGAGACATCATTGCATCAACACATGCTGCGCTCGATTTTCTACAGCATTTGGCACGTACCTTCGACGGTGATTGGGAGCTGGCACTGGCTGCCTATAACTCTGGGTCTGGCACGGTTAGCCGTTCAATAAGAAAGAATCGCAAGAGGGGCAAAGAGACCAATTTTTGGTCACTAAAGCTACCTAAAGAGACACAGGATTACGTTCCACGACTGCTGGCAATCTCTAAAATTATCGATAACCCAAGCATCTACGGCATCACGCTCGACCCCATTCCAAACCGACCACAAATTGGCACCGTTGATATCGGCAGTCAGTTGGATCTTGCACTCGCCGCTGAAATGGCTGAGATGTCCATCAAGGAGCTCTCTAGCTTTAACCCTGCCTACAACCGCTGGGCAACCGCCCCTGATGGGCCTCATCGCCTTATGCTGCCACTTGAAAAAATCCCTACATTTCAAGCTGCACTGGAGAAACTGCCCCCCTCACAACGCATGCATTGGAAACGCTACAAAATCAAGACAGGTGACTCGCTGGGAGTGATCGCTAGAGAGCACAACACCACCCTATCGTTACTGAAAAAGATCAATAAAATCAAGGGCAACCGGATCAGAGCCGGCAAGTATCTGCTCATCCCAGTATCAAGCAAAGATCACCGCTACTACGCTTACAGCGCAACGCAACGTAAACAGCGTATCAAAAACATCCCCCGTAAAGGCAACCGCCTGACCCACACCGTTGAACATGGCGACTCTCTCTGGGATATCGCCCGTGCACATAAAGTGAGCCACCGAAAGTTAGCCAAATGGAATGGAATGGCACCCGGGGATACTCTGCAACTGGGGCAGGAACTGGTTATCTGGTCTAAGAGCAACCCCATTCAACACAATATTCAGATCCCCAATATTGATCACACACCCTTTAATCGTCAAAGCACTATCTCATACCGAGTTCGCAAAGGTGACTCCTTAGCCCGAATTGCACAGCGCTTTAATGTCAGGGTTGCTGATCTCCGGCGCTGGAACAGACTACCCAGCAAGTACCTGCAGCCTGGCCAAAAAATAAAGCTCTACGTTGATATTACGGCTCAGACACTTTAATTAAGCAGTATAAAAACCCCAGCAGCATCACTGCTGCTGGAGTAAAACCACTGAGGAGGACTGGAGGTTCAGTTCTTAAAAACTAACGCCTAAAAAGACGAGAGAACCACACCTCATTCAGCGTTACTTTGACATAGGGAGCATAATAGAGATCCTCTTGCTGGATATGTTCAGCCAACCACACCTCAAGATCTACATACAGTGACTGTATAATATTTTCACCCGCCTCATGTCGTACTTGATACTCTTTAACCATCACCTTAAAACGCTCATGAGCCGCAGCATGCCACAAGGTAAGCGGGTATCCTGATCGGTCCATAAGACGTTCTTCATATGGAAAATGTCTCTCAACAAATTCATTGAGACCCGCAAGAACTAAAGAGACCTGCTCTGCAGCCCCCTCCTCTTGAGCAGAGTCAAGAAGATTAAGATAATCAACAATACGTCTATTTTGGATATCAATAACACCGACACCCGTTGATAGAGAGAGATCCCACGACCGCTTACTCATCTGCCCACATCCTTAACTGTAACTATTGCCGTAATATTTGCATTCACTAGGGAAGCTCTGAATTAAGAGCTGGCTGCACTAAAGCATAAGGTTCGCTAAAGCTCAGCTAAAATTTAGGCTGAGATGAAATTGTTCCAATTTATTTCGAAGTGAGCGGTAATAGTCACTCTATTGCAGCAATCTTCAGGACAAACTGGGGCAATTTCAGCCAGTATAAAAACAATCATGACTTGTTCAGAGCTTCCTTAATAATTTCCTACACGCTCATAAGGGTTAGATATTGGCTTTGGCCGAATTTCACTCTGTTTAGAGCTGGCTGATGAGGCTTGTTTAAAACCACTCCCTTTTAAGTTACATAACTTTTTTTTAGGGAAACAGAGTAGGAGTGCACCATAGAGTAGGGAGAAAGCAATCGTAAAAATAGCAACAACGGCTGCTGCCACTCCCACATACCACAACACACCCTCAGTAATAACGGGTAGCATTAGCTGTTCAATAAATAGAAGGGGGGGAAGGAGTAACAGGGTGAGTAAGAGGAAACAGCCCCAATCGTAACGAGTACCCATATCTATATTTTTCATATCTGACCAGCCTCACATTTCACCAACTTAAAACTGCTTGTATAAGCAGCCCCTCTTGGTTGGTAACTTTACCTGCAAGGTGTCACATCTCTGTGATGATAAACGTCAAAGAAGTGTCAAAAAATAGGGTGCCACTCAAAATAATGAGGTTATTTAGTCAATAATCTCTCTACTCGTAGAAAGAGCTCTCTAGGTCTTACTGAGATGTTCAAATTTCACTCAAAGCATGGGTGAGTGGCGGTAATATCATCATTTGCCCTGCCTTAACCACTTGGTCGTGGATCTGCTGCAGAGTAGCGTGCAACTCATCGCTCAACTCACCTTGGCCATATGCAGCAAGCACTCGTCCACGTTCTATTATTAGATCACTCCACGGCAACGGTTCTTGGGATGTATATTGCTCCAGGGCCGTTATATAACGTTCTACTTCAACATATTGTTTCTGCTGTAGTGTCACCTCAATGGCGCACTGAAAAAAGATAAGCTGGTTATGGCTGACCCCCCCCATACTAAGTAATCGTTCCCCCTCTTTTAAGGCCCACACCCGCCGCTCGTCATCAAGTGTGGTGATGGCCCAAGGCCCAAGAAGAGAGGGCCCAATACGATGAGACTCTTCAGAGAGTTCATAGGCACGGCTAAACTGTTTTTCTGCCTCAGCAGAAAAACCATTCATACCGAGCAGTGTCGCCAACTGCCCCAGACAGGTCGACTCATAGCGACGTGACCCTAACTTACAGGCCAATGCCAATCCCTTCTCTATTTGATGCTGTGATGCCTCTCGTTCACCCCAATAGCAGAGCATATTTGAGTAGATCAACTGAGCCGCCATCTCTCCATGCAGGTTACCGACTTTAACCGCCATATCGATGGCAAATTCGATATCCTGCCGCGCCTCCATCGTATGGTTTTGGTAGAAGTGGGTCATAGAGCGAACAGAGTAGTTGGTTACATTAAGCCGACTAAGCTTCTGCTGGTGGCTGAGTTTGATACATTGGTCAAAGCGCGCATGAGCAGTAATCATCTGTCCACTCTGATAGCTGGCATGCCCTAATCCACTCAAGGCATAAGCTTCATAGTGTGATGATTTCGCCTTACGCGCATAGCTCAGTGCAAGGGCATGTTCTTTCAGGCAGCCATCAATATGCCCCATTGGAAAGAGGATGCTGCCACGCAGATAGTGAATTTTTGCCAATTGGTGGGGCAGCCCCTCACTTCTTGCCACAGCCTCTGCTCGATCTAAAATAATCAACGCCTGCTGGTAGTTATCTTGAATATTCAGCCCTGCTACCTGACCGATCCAGGCACGTAGACGCTGTGCATCGTTAACTGCAACCTCCAGCGCCCCTTCGTAAGACTGCACCGAGGCATCCAAGTCGCCTAAGCGTTTCATCAATTCACCCCGCAAAAGTTTAAGTTCAAAACTCAACGTTTGCTGCTCTGGCAGGGCTTCAGCCGATTCTAATAGATGCAGTGCACGATCATGGTGATAGTGCCGCATCTGTAACTCTGCTGCGGCAAAGTAGGCGGCAGCGGCACCTGGGTCGCCCGCACGCCCAAGATGCTCTGCCTGTAACTCAGGGGCACTATCGGCGTACCACGCAGCCGCTCGCAGATGCAGCGCATCTCGCTGCGATTTCAGCAGTGAACTATAGATCCCCTCCTGTACCAATACGTGGGTGAAAAGCAGTTCATCATACTGCGTGCGAAGCAACTGCCGCGACAATAGTGTTGTACATTGATAGTCGGGATTATCGATAAGAAAACGGAGCAGCGGCAAGGGTACATATTGCCCCAGGATAGAGGCCGCTTGTATCGCCTCTTTATCCGCCTTATCTAGGCGATCGAGACGCACCCAAACTATGCTTTGAATCGAATCTGGAATGCTGGTTTCACCATCATCTGCGGCTCGCAACAGTTGATCGAGAAAGAGTGGATTGCCCTCCGCTCGATGAATACAGCTCTCTCGCTGCTGCTCATCAACACTATCAAAACTCGCGGCCAGCGCAACCGCCTCCTGGTCTCGTAGTGGGTTTAAATCGATGGTCGTTAGGGGTGCGCCCTGCATCGCATTTCGCCATGTGGGGTCAAGCGGTTCCCCTTCAACACGCGAAGTCATCACCAGCAAGACGGGGAAATCTGCCACTGTTGCAGCCAAGTGAGCAAGGCAGGCGAGCGTTAATGAACCTGCCCAGTGGATATCCTCAACCAATAGCAGCAGTGGTTGTTGCTGGCTCTGCGCCTCAACTAACCGAGAGAGAGCTGTCTCTGTTTTTCGTTGGCGGGTGGTGTGGTCCATCACCTCAAACATCGCTCGCTGTTCAGCCGACTGCGGCAGATCAAGTAGCTCATTAATGAAGGCGGCATGCCCCGCTTCAATCAAACCGTTGTGCAGCGCTTTTTGCACAGCATTGATGGTTTGATCAGAGTCACTATTGTGCGGCATCTGCAGCAGGCAGCGGGCCAACATCGGCAGCGCCTCATGCGTTGCACCCCCACCAAAATCGAGGTTAAG
>JAMOMH010000057.1 GCA_027068675.1 Sedimenticola sp. | reverse complement strand
TGATTGTTTTACAAGGAACGTAACACATGACTTCTCTGCGCTCAACAACTCAGAATTCAATCGATTGTTTTTGGGATAAATATATAGATCTTCTTCTCAATCAGGATGTTAGTGAACCCACTATTCGCTGGCATGTGATAAGAGCTGAGAAGTATATTGCGGCCAATAAAAACAAGAAGCTGCAAGATCACGATCTGGATGACGTGTCTGCTTATTTAGAGCAGCAAGGGAGACTAGGCAGAATTACAGACTGGCAGTTTTGCCAAATGGTGGTGGCTATTCGTACCTTGTTTGTACTTGTGGGCAACAAACGCTTTGAGCAGTTTGATTGGAGCTTCTGGTTGGATTCCTCCCGTTCACTTGCGCCGAGCCATGCGTCAATCGCAAGAGAACAGCCACTTTCTGCCGAAAGGATAACCAAAAGAAATAGCACTGAGATGGCCAATGGTTTTGGTCTTGAGGCTGTTCGGTTGCAGCATAAGAGGGTATTCAGTGATGTGATTGAAGAGATAAGAAGACGGCGTTATTCGATTCGGACTGAGCAAACTTACGAGTCATGGATCGCTCGATTTATCGCTTATTCTGGCAATCGATCGCCAAAGGTATTGGGGCCGGCGGACGTAAAATCTTTTCTCAAATATTTGGTATTGAAACGACAGGTTGCTGCCAGTACGCAGAACCAGGCTTTGAATGCGATCGCCTTTCTGTTCAACAAGGTGCTTATGCAGCCACTGGGTGAGTTGGGTGAATTTACCCGGGCTAAGCGCCCAAAACGTCTGCCGGTTGTATTGACTCGTTTGCAGGTTTCTCTGCTCCTATCCAATATCGATGGAGAGACACAGCAACTGATGGCTTCGTTGATGTATGGAACCGGCATGCGTTTGATGGAGTGTGTGCGGCTCAGGATTCAGGATGTCGATTTTGGCTATCAGCAGATTGTGGTCAGAAGCGGCAAAGGGGACAAGGATCGGGTCGTGCCCTTGCCATCTGGTATTGCTGAGAGGATGAGATCACAGATTGCCTCCAGGGAAAAGCAGCATAAAGCGGATTTGGAGCAGGGTCATGGTGATGTCTATTTGCCTGATGCTTTGGCAAGGAAGTACCCAAATGCTGTAAAGGAGTTGAAGTGGCAGTTTCTCTTTTCCAGTGGACGGCTCTCGGTTGACCCACGCAGTGGTGCTGTACGTCGCCATCACATCCATGAGAACGGCATTCAAAAGGCGATTAAAAAGTCGGCGGATGCTGTGGGCATTGAGAAGAAGGTGTCGTGCCACTCATTGCGGCATAGCTTTGCTACCCATCTTTTGGAGTCTGGTTATGACATCCGCACGGTGCAGGAGCTACTGGGCCACTCTGATGTATCCACTACGATGATCTACACCCATGTACTCAATCGGGGAGGGCAGGGAGTTGTCAGTCCGTTGGATGGTTTGGTGGCAGAGATACCAGAACGCAAATGAGCTGTTTTGAATGGTTTTCTAGTAGGTGGCTCCTAACCAATATTTTGGCCTGAATTCAAGTGATTAGTGTCCCAGCCCGCTCTGCGTGCCCACATCTGAAAGTAACAAAATCAATAAGTTATAATTTTGTTACTTGGAAGGTATAAAGCTCAGTATGCCTATGTAAAGAGCCCGCAGGAGCAGCGAGCAGCTGGGAATATATCCCCGAATCAAAAGGGCCGGAGTAGAATGGCACTTACTTAAGAGCAAAATACATTGTTTTCAACGAGTTAGCTTACCTGTTTTTGCCTGTAAATATAGCGCGATTCTCTCGTTTTATTGCAATACATCTACTTTTGGGGGGTATAGCAGTAACTAAGACGCCAAGTAGGCGGATTGTAACGGTGTATTTCATTAAGTAAGTGCCATTCGGGTCGGAGTAATTGATTTGTAGTAGCTTTTAATGTTTATCTTCACCGAAGAAGAGCTAATAATCCCAGCATTATTAGTGAGAGCAGTTACAAAATCGCCATCGGGCAAATATCCGATAAACTCATCAACTTCTAGGTTAAAATTATTCTGTAATTTATATGCTCAGACACCCGTAGACCACCCGTGATAGTGGCTTTTACAGTTTCTTTTTGCCTACAAACACTCGATAATTGCCATCAACAACTGAGACAAAATCATATTATGGAAACTTGGGAACAACTCATTCTTGGCGGCATGGCCGTGCTGATCTTCTTTCTCTTTCGTCCTGGCATCAAAGCGGCGCTAAAGCAGAGTAGCGAAGGAGAGAAGGATTGGCAGGGTGCACTACTGCCAATCGGCGCTGTGGTACTCTTCGTTTTTCTACTAATCGCGATGACGAAAGGCTAATGGAAAAACGCATAGAAGATCTTGAGGTGCGCTTCGCCTTTCAGGAGGAGTGTGTCGATGCGCTGAACAATCAACAACATGCTCAGCAAAAAGAGATTGATGCGCTACAGCGTGAAGTGGCTCAACTAAAACAGCTTCTGCAACAGAGTGGCGGTTCAGGCGATGAGATCATTGATGAGCCACCGCCTCACTATTGAGGGCCGTCGTAGAGATCTGGCTCTAAGTTTGGTGGCATCTGTAGAAAAAAACCTTGGTCATGCAGGCTTTTGATGACGACTTGACTATCTTCTCTCGCCAGCGCTCTCTCGGGCGAAAGTTCCAATCCCATCACTAAACTTGGCTCACCAAACATTGCCATCAGCGCTTTTGGCACCTCATCAAAACCATCTTTTACTGTTAGGTAAAGGTACATCTCATTTTTACGGCTACTTCGGTAGATCCAGGTGTGGACACTCTCAGACATCATCACTCTCTCTATTTAGTCTTTTCAGCAGATACTGGCTGCAACTGCCAGATGTCTCTATTGTACTCTTGCATGGTACGGTCGGTTGAGAAGTAGCCGCTTGCCGCACTATTTTTAATACTCATCTTCGTCCAGTGTTGGTTATCTTGGTAAGCCTCGGCCACCTGCTGCTGACAGTTCACATAGGAACGGAAATCGGCAATGGTCATCCACGGATCATAAGGGTTGCGTAGCGACTGGATAATCGGCTCAAAAATGCCCCGTTCGAACTGACTAAAGTGGCCACACTCCAGCAGTTTTATCACCTGTTGCAAAGCGCTATCGGCAGCAATAATCGCATTGGGATCATAGCACTTTTGCTGTGCCTCAACCTGACTAGCATCTAGCCCAAACAGGAAGAAGTTCTCTTCGCCCACCTCATCTCGAATCTCAATATTGGCACCATCTAAAGTGCCAATGGTAAGTGCTCCATTCATCATAAACTTCATGTTGCCGGTGCCGGAGGCCTCTTTTCCTGCAGTTGAAATCTGCTCAGAGAGATCGGTGCCAGGGCATATCACCTCCATTGCAGAGACTCGGTAGTTGGGAAAAAAAGCAACCTTGAGCCGATCACCTACCTGTGGATCATTGTTCACCACCTGGGCAATATTGTTAATCAACTTGATGATCAGCTTGGCCATAAAATAGCCAGGGGCTGCTTTGCCACCAATCAATACACAGCGGTTGGTCCAACGCTCAGTATCACCCGCTTTGATTCGGTTGTAGAGGTGGATAACATGCAGAATATTGAGCAGTTGGCGCTTGTACTCATGGATGCGTTTAACCTGCACATCAAACATCGATTTTATATCAAACTGTACGCCACACTCCTGCTCAACTAACTGGGCTAAAGCGGCTTTATTGTTCTGCTTGATCTGAAACCAGCGCTGGCAAAACGGCTCATCATCCACATATTTCTCTAGCGTTTTTATACGTGGCAGATCGGCTACCCAGTCGTTACCAATGCTCTCATCAATAAACTGGCGCAGCTCAGGGTTGCAAGCCGCCAGCCAGCGGCGCTGGGTGACACCATTGGTTTTATTATTAAACTTCTCAGGCCAGAGCTGGTTAAAATCACTAAACAGCCCTTCGGTCAGTAGCTGAGTGTGTAGTGCGGCAACACCGTTGACTGAAAAACTGCCAACAATAGCCAGATAGGCCATGCGCACCTGCTGTGTTGGCCCCTCTTCAATAATCGACATGCGGCGTAGGCGGTCGGTATCACCCGGCCAATGGCTTGCCACTTCTGCCAGAAAACGGGCATTAATTTCATAAATGATCTCTAGCAAACGGGGTAGAAGCTGCTGGAATAGCAACACCGACCAACGCTCTAGCGCCTCTGGCAGCAAGGTGTGGTTGGTGTAGGCCATGCAGTTGCGGGTGATCTCCCACGCCTCATCCCACTGTAAACCCTGTTCATCAATCAACAGTCGCATCAGCTCGGCCACCGAAATACTGGGGTGAGTATCATTCAGCTGAAAACAGCTCTTGGCAGTAAAATCACTAAAATCGTTGCCATGCCGACAGACCCACTCACGTAGCACATCCTGCAAGCTGGCTGAGGCGAGAAAGTATTGCTGGCGTAGGCGCAGCTCTTTACCATTCTCACTGCTGTCATTGGGGTAGAGCACCATGGTGATATGTTCAGCACTGTTCTTGGCGGCAACCGATTCTGGATAGAATCCAGCATTGAATTCACCCAGATCGAATACATCTGTCGCATCAGCCTTCCAGAGGCGCAACGTATTGACGGTGCCATTTTTATAGCCAGGGATGGGGATATCATAAGGCACCGCCAGCACATCACTGGTATCAATCCAACGCACACGGGATGCCCCGTTATGGTAGACCTCTGTATGGCCACCAAACTTAATGTGCTGAGTAAACTCTGGCCGCTCTATCTCCCAGGGATTACCATCACGAAGCCAATGATCTGGCTCCTCAATCTGCTCGCCATTGCTAAGACTCTGGCGAAACATGCCATATTCATAGCGCAGACCGTAACCCGTTACTGGCAATTGCAGGGTGGCGCAACTATCAAGAAAACAGGCGGCTAACCGGCCCAAGCCACCATTGCCCAATCCTGCATCCGCCTCTTGCTCACTAAGCTCCTCTAACTCAATGCCCAATTTATGCAGTGCAGTCGTCACCTCATCATTCAGCCCTAAGTTGAGCATACTATTGCTCAATGCCCGTCCCATTAAGAACTCCAACGAGAGGTAGTATGTACGTTTACAATCGGCTTCAATATAGGCGTTATTGCTCGCTTTCCAGCGCTCAACAAGGCGATCTCGTAGTGATATAGCCAGCGCTTTGTAGTGATAATGAGCAGAGGTGCTGTGGCTATCTTGACCCAAGGTGTAACTAAAATAGTGCATAAAATCACTCTTTATAGCCGCCGCACTCATACCCAGAGGGGGCAGCTCTTTTAGTGATGGGGAGACTGGTGATTGACGCTTATTGTTTGACATAATTTATGTTGTTTATTGGTATCAAATTAATAAAACCCGCACGATAGAGGCGGGAAGATTATTCAGGGCTGTGCTAAAAAAGAAACCATCCTGCCAGCCCAAGAAAGGCGAGAAAACCGACCACATCGGTTACCGTGGTCAACAATACACCACCCGCCAATGCGGGATCGATACCCACACGATCAAGCATGAGTGGCAAAACAGCACCGGCTAATGCAGCAAACATTAGGTTGATGCTTAGGGCAACGGCAATCAACATCGCTATATTGGTACTCTGAAACCAAAGCCCCGCAACCAGCGCGACAACCGCCGCCCAGATGACACTATTGATCGCTGCAACAGCTAACTCTTTGAGCAGCAGCCAGCGAATATTGCTATATGAGAGCTGGCCCAGCGCAATACCACGAATGGCGAGGGTTAGCGTTTGGCTGCCGGCCACCCCTCCCATACTAGCGACAACAGGCATCAATACCGCCAATGCAACCACTTGAGAGAGCGTCGCTTCAAACTGACCAATGACCCAAGAGGCGAGAAAGGCGGTCATCAAATTAACACCCAGCCAGAGCGCACGGCGACGTGCGCTCACCAACACTGGGGCAAACATATCCTCACCTTCTGAGAGACCTGCTTGACCCATAAATTGATGCTCACCCTCTTCACGAATCACGTCGACCACATCATCAATGGTGATACGGCCAAGCAGATGCCCTAGGTCATCCACCACCGGTGCAGAAACCAGATCATGCTTCTCAAAGCGATTGGCAACCTCTCGGCTGCTCCAATCTGCCTGGATTGGCCGCCGATCGAGTGACATCACCTCAGCGACGCTATCATCAGGATCGTGCGTGAGCAGTGCAGCCAGCGTGATAACCCCCAGGTAACTACCATCTCGATTGACAACAAAGAGACTATCGGTATCGGCTGGCATACGATCTCTCAGTTGGCGCAGGTAGCGAATCACCACATAGAGCGTCACTTCAGCACGTACGGTGACGGTATCAACATTCATCAAGCCACCAGCACTATCTTCTGGGTAGAAGAGCACCTTCTCTAGACGGTCTCGATTTTGGTGATCCAGTGAACCCATCACCTCTTGGGTGATCGCTTGAGGTAGACCTTTAACCAGATCAGCCAGATCATCGGTTGCCAAACCCTCTGTTGCGGCGATCAACTGGGCAGGATTCATGTCACTAATCAAGCCATCACGCACCTCATCAGTAACATGCAGCAACACCTCACCTTCACCGCCCCGCTCTTTGACCAATGCCCAAAGCAGCTCACGCTGCCCCAGCGGGAGTGACTCTAATAGATGGGCGACCTCCGCTGCCTGCAAAGCTTCAAGCATGCGGCCCGCTCGTAACATTGCGCCACCACTGATAACCGCCTGCAACTCATGCAGATGGTTCTCTTTAGAAACTCGTTGTGCTGTGGTTGAAGGCATGAAACTCGGTCTTAGAGGTGGAATTGCCGCGAAGTTTACCAGGGGTATCTAACGGGCGGGAAGGAGAAATAATCACAACTACGGTCTTTTCAAGAATTCAGAGCTTCCTTAGGTGTTGGTTGAGCCAAACCCAGAGGCGAGCATTGCCCACAATTTATCCACCGACCCCTCATCCATCTGCTTGAGAAACTGCTCTGCTCGTTGTGTTAATTGAGGCAGATCACTATCACGCACAACCTTTTTCACCTCCAATAATGCGCCTGGCTGCATACTAAACTCACGCAAGCCAAGACCTAGCAGCAGGCGGGTATAGCGAGGGTCTCCTGCCATCTCACCACACATACTAACAGGTATCTTGTGCCGATTAGCGGCATCAATGGTCATCTTAATTAGACGCAAAACAGAGGGGTGTAGTGGATCGAATAGGTGGCTCACCTCATCATCAACACGGTCAATTGCCAGGGTGTATTGGATCAGGTCATTGGTGCCGATGGAGAAGAAATCGAGCGCTTTTGCAAAAGCATCCGCCGATAGAGCGGCGGCTGGCACCTCAATCATAGCACCCAGTGCAATATCATCCTTGAAGGGAAGCCGTTCATGTGTCAGCTCCCTCTTCACCTCCTCAATCAGCTGTTTGACAGCATTCAGCTCATGCATGCTGGAGAGCATCGGAATCAACATACGCACCGGTGCCTCTACGGCAATACGCAAAATGGCGCGTAGTTGCGGCTTAAACAGCTCTGGCTCTTTTAGACAGAGGCGTATTGCACGCAGCCCAAGCGCCGGATTTGATGCTGAGGATGTATTGAGGCCAGCCCCCTCTTCAGTCTGTTTATCCGCACCAAGATCAAGCGTACGAATGGTGATTGGAATCCCCTTTAGGCCATCGGTCACTCGCTTATAGGTTGCATAGTGCTCCGCCTCATCAGGTAGCTGTAGACGGTTCATGAAGAGAAATTCTGTACGGTAGAGACCAACACCGGCAGCACCATTACTCAATGTCGCATCAATATCCTCTGGTAGCTCAATATTGGCTTGCAGTAAGATGGCTGTCTCATCCAGCGTTGTTGATGGTTTGCTAAGCAGTTGTTGCAGGTCAACCTCATGCTGACGCTGCTCCATAATGCGCTGGTTGAAGTGCTCAATAATATCCCAGCTTGGATTAGCCAGAACAATACCTTGTTCACTATCAACAATCAGTGTCTCATCTTGTTGCAGATGGTGCGTTGCATTGTGTACACCGACAATGGCAGGAATGCCGAGGCTACGCGCTAAAATAGCGGTATGAGACATCGGATTGCCATACTCAGTAATAAACGCGACGACACCTCGGTTGCCCATCAAAATGGCATCCGCAGGCGTCAAATCTGACGCAATAATGATACGCCCTTGCAGATCAGGCACGCTGGACTCTTCAATGCTTAAATTGAGTAGGTTTTTTTGGATTTGATTGACCACATGGTCAACATCATCCTTGCGGGTGCGGAGATAGGGGTCATCCATCTCATCAAACACTTTGACCAGCGCATTCCGCTTGATTTGCAGCGCATAGGCAGCACTCAAGCAGTGCAGATGAATCAACTCAAGCGGCGCTTCAGCTAAGGCAGAATCCTCCAGCATCAGCAGATGTGTATCGATAAAAGCGCTAATATCAGATGGGGTGGAGGCAGGAATTTTGTCACGTACTGCTTTTAACTGGCGACGAGCCAACTTGACCGCTTGTTGAAAACTCTCACACTCACGGTTGATCTCTTTAGCACTGATCGTGCTAGGCGGCACCTCAATCATGCCACTCTTCAGAAGATGTGCAGGGCCTATAGCGATCGCGCGGGAGACCCCGACACCAATACCGCTACAGAGTAGGCTCATGCACCCTCTCCAAACCTATCAATAATCAGCGTCTGTAGCGCCTCTATCGCCTGTGTTTCATCAGCACCATCAGCCTCTAAGGTAATCTGAACCCCTTGGCTAGCAGCCAGCATCATGACACCCATAATGCTCTTGCCATTAACCTGTTGGCCATTCCGCTCAACAAAGATATCGCTATTAAAACGACTGGCACAAGCCACTAATTTAGCAGCAGCCCTGGCATGCAGGCCCAATTTATTAATAATCGTTATATCGCGTTTTATCACAGCGCTCTCAACACTTATCTCGATTACAGAGCATGATGCCATCATGGCCACCACTAACCGCCTTATGGGTCAGCTGTTCAAGATCGAGATGAGGGTAGTTAAAGACCCGAACCAACATCGGCAAGCTAACGCCAGCAACCACATTGACCCGCCCTGGCTCAATCAGCGATGTGGCGATATTGCAGGGTGTAGAGCCATACATATCCGCCATCACCAGTACGCCATCACCGCTATCCAGCGCATCAACATAGTCACACGCCTGTTGTCGGCAGCTATCTGGGTCACAATTTTCACTCACGGAGAAGACCTTATAATGCAATGGTGAGTGACCAAACATCTTAATGGCTGTCGCCATCAGCGTTGCACCAATCTCATCATGGGTAATAATTAACAGGCCAATGCTCATGATAGCTCACGGTGACGATTCAACACCTTAGGCCGCTTGGCTGAAAAGTGTTGGTAGAGTTGGTTGGAGATGTAGACCGAGCGGTGCTGTCCACCAGTGCAACCGATGGCTACCGTTAGGTAACTACGCCCATCGGCTTCAAAATTGGGTATCCAATCGTGTAGAAATTTAGTTAAATCCCGCAACATCTTTTTTGTCTGATCATGTTGCTCAAGGAATTTAGCTACCTCACTATTTAAACCTGTTAATGGGCGCAACTCAGTCTGCCAATGGGGATTGGGCAGGCAGCGTACATCAAAGACAAAATCAGCATCTGCCGGCACACCATGTTTAAAACCAAACGACTCAAATGAGATTGAGAGCTGGCCATCAGCTTTGCCACTGACCCGTTTACGAATCAGATCACGCAACTCATGCAGGGTGGTTTGGGTGGTATCGATATGCAGGTCTGCCGTATCAATCAGTGGCGCTAATAGCTCCCGCTCTTTATCAATGGCCTGCTCTAGCGATAGGTTGTGATCTGATAGTGGGTGTTTGCGCCGTGTCTCACTGAAGCGTTTGATGAGCGTCTCACGTTTAGCCTCAATGGAGATCACCTCACACTCAAAATCCTGCTGCTGACGCAGTCGGTCAATCAGCTGTGGCAAGTCAGCCATATTGGCAAGCTGGGAGCGTGCATCGATACCGATGGCAACCTGCTCAACCTGATCCCCTTGAGACTCAATCATATGCTCAAGAAAGGCATCTAACAGACAGACGGGTAGGTTATCTGTACAGAAGAATCCCGCATCTTCCAATGCACGTAGGGCGATTGTTTTGCCTGAACCGGACATGCCGGTAATGATTAGCAGTTTCACACGTAACCAACCTCTCTCTTAAGGCTTAACCTGTACCACCCACCGTCAACTCTTCGATGCGTAACGTAGGCTGGCCAACACCGACAGGGACACTCTGACCATCTTTACCGCAAACACCCACCCCTTTATCAAGCTGTAGGTCGTTACCAACCATACTGACACGGGTTAAAATATCGGGGCCGTTGCCTATCAGGGTCGCCCCTTTTACTGGACGAGTAATCTTACCCTTCTCGATTAAATAGGCTTCACTCGCTGAGAAGGTAAATTTACCTGAGGTGATATCGACCTGACCACCACCAAAATTGGCCGCATAGAGGCCATTTTCAACCGAGGCGATAATCTCCTCTGGAGCATGCGAACCTGGCAACATGTAGGTATTGGTCATACGAGGCATCGGCAGATGGGCAAATGATTCACGGCGACCATTTCCTGTGGAGCGCTGCCCCATTAAACGAGCATTATGTTTGTCCTGCATGTAACCTTTTAGAATGCCATTTTCGATCAACACGGTTGATTCAGTGGGCACACCCTCATCATCCACGGTGAGTGAGCCACGACGCCCCACCAGCGTACCATCATCGACCACTGTACACTCAGTGGCCGCTACCTTCTCGCCCACTCTTCCGGCAAATGCAGAGGTGCCTTTGCGGTTAAAGTCACCCTCTAAGCCGTGTCCAATCGCTTCATGTAACAAAATGCCCGGCCAGCCTGAGGCAAGTACCACGGTCATCGCACCCGCTGGCGCGGCTTCTGCTTCAAGGTTAACCAATGCTTGATGCACTGCATCACGCGCAAAACTAAGCGCTCGCCCTTCATCAATCAGATATTGAAAACTGTGACGGCCACCGCCACCGCCACCGCCCTGCTCAATGCGCCCATTCTGCTCGGCAATAACATGCACACTCATACGCACCATGGGGCGTACATCAGCATTCAGTGCACCATCACTATCGGCAATCAGGACAATATCCTGCGCTGCCACCAGACTAACCGATACCTGTTTAACGCGGGGGTCTATACGACGCGCCTCAGCATCCACTTGGCGCAGCAGATCAACTTTCTGCTTCTCATCCAGGCTCAACAGTGGGTTGATCGGTGCGTAGAGTGGCTTCGGAGAGCCGGTATGTTTAATCGCCACCCGCCCCTGCTGTCCACCTCGGGCAATCGCTCTTGCTGCCCGAGTCGCCTCTAGTAGTGCTGGCAGTTGCAGCTCATCCGAATAGGCGAAACCTGTCTTCTCACCGCTAATGGCTCGCACACCAGCACCTTGCTCAATGTTATGCATGCCCTCTTTGATGATGCCATCTTCCAGCACCCAGGACTCAAGCCGACTCGATTGAAAATAGAGATCAGCTGCATCAATTTGGTTACCTGTCAGCTCACCGAGCAGCTGCTCCAAGTCGCCAATCGCCAGCCCTGATGGCTCTAAAATGGATTGCTGGGCTATTTGAATAAGATCACTCACAACGTATCCGCCGATGGTTGATAACAGGAAAATCCCGTCGTACTCGTTGTTGGTAGTCGAGGTCGATCAGGCAACTCGCAAAGCCAGCACCCTGCTCTAATTCGTCCTGCACGACACCCCAAGGGTCAATAATCATGCTGTGGCCATAAGTCTCACGCCCATTGAGGTGATATCCACCCTGCCCGGCAGCGATCACATAAGCGACATTTTCAATCGCTCTGGCGCGCAACAAAATATCCCAATGCGCTCGACCGGTTACCGCAGTAAATGCGGCGGGTAGCACCAGGATTTCAACACCTTTATTGAGCATGGCGCGAAAAATTTCTGGGAAACGCAAATCATAACAGACGGCAATACCGAGTTTGCCAAATGGGGTGTCGATAACGACAACATCCTCTCCTGGCTCAATGGTATCAGACTCGGTGTAGTACTCATCGGTCTCAATCAGATGCACATCAAATAGATGCACCTTGTCGTAGTGCGCCACTCGCTGCCCTTGATCATCATAGACCAAACAGGCTGCGCGCACTCTATTCTCATCCTTTGCAACCAGCGGGATCGTGCCGCCCACTAGCCATATTCCAAACTCTTTGGCGATATCACGTAGGTAACTTTGTAGCAGCCCTTTGCCATCCTCTTCTCGATGAGCAAGCTGATCGCTATCTTTCTCACCCATAAAACCAAAGTTTTCCGGCAAAACGACTAGCTTGGCACCGGCAGCAACCGCCTCGCCAATCAATCTACGCGCCTCAATAAGGTTGGCGTGGACATTGGGGCCACTGGCCATCTGAATAGCCGCCACTTGTTGCTGGCAATCTGTCATATAGGTTCCATTAGGATAATGTGATAAATAATTTTATGAGCCGTTAAAGATAGCGCCAAACTGACGCTTATTCTAGGTCTAAAATAGAGTCCACTCTTGCTTTTTGTTGTTCCAACTTTGGCTTTGGCCGCTTGATGGGTGTCACAATGGGTTTATCCCATCTACCGGTTAGTTTGTATTTAGACTGAGCGGCCTCATCAACACCCTCACCCACCAATTTCTGAACAGCCAACAACACGGCCCCCACTAAAGGGCCACCCGTCAACAGCCCGACCAAAGGGATTCCAGCACTAATCGCCGGCGTTACGGTAATAATTTGGTCATAGTCGTGAGTCGATAAGCCACTACGCCCCGCTATTTCAATCCTAGCAGATGGCCCCTCAATCACCATATCTTCTGTGTAGGCATCACCTTTTTTGATCTGCATTGATCCAACAATATTATTAAATGCAAAGCCATCTCCAAACAGGTCAGAAAAGTCGAGCGTCATACGCCGACCAATCTCCGAGATACTAAGCAGACCAACAAGGCGACCAATACCTGGATCAATAGAGCGAAAACTGCCATTACTGGCTAACACTTCAACATGACCATCAAGCGCCTCAGCCCGTAGCTGCGTAACAGGCAGTGACCACTTTAAGCGCATGGTGCCGCCAATATCAGTCTCGGCAATGTTGGAGGCAAAATTGAGATCATCCAATAACTGGCCAAGATTGGTGCAGTTGAGGAATAGATCAAGCGTACTATTATGCTGGCCTCCCTTTAATGTCCAGCTACCATCAGCAGAAACCTCCAACTGCTCTCCCACTAGGCGAAAACCACGCATGGAGATACCATCTCGCTTTGAGAGTAGACCAACTGTCAGCTTGCCAAGCTCTTTTTTATTCAGCACTAGCTGTTTAACCATGATCTGTAGTGGCGGGAATTCACGCGGGTCATCATCGGTCGGTACGAGTGGTGGTCTCTCTTTATCAATGGCTGCCACATCAAAATCAAGCCTCAGATGAAGCCGATTAAGGACAAGCCTATTCTGATTTTGCTTCGCCTTATCCCCATAGATCATTAGCTGGCCATCCAACTCTTGACCTGAAAATTGCATTTTTATTTGGCCATCTTCATCACGCCCTTGGAGAGCAACTTGTCGCCAGGTTTGATCCAACCAATGCAGCTCACCAATATTCAGATCAAACAACATAGGTAATCTTTTACCTATCTCTTTGGAGACTTTTTTCTGGGCATGCAACCACTTATGCCAGAGACCCCAATCGACCTGTTTCACATCACCTGCAATTTTAATAACCGCCTCTTTCGGCAGTTTTGGTGGGGTTGGCCCAGGCTGTAGAGCAGCTTTTAGTAGTCGACCTTGTTTGCCATCAACCAACAGCTTCGCATCAAGGCCACCACCATAGTCAATATCAAAACGGATCTTTTCCAAGTTGGTCAGATCACCATTTAGATGAAAATAGTGGCGCTGTTTTTTAGATTTAGCCAAGGGGGGCGGTGCATTAACAGCCATCCCTAGAAGGTCTGACTTCATAGTGAAGGTGAGCTGTCGGCCCTCTTTTTGCGCCTTGCCGATACCTATCTCCATATCGACATTTGTCACCCCTTCCAGCTGCTCTAAATAGATTCCTGGCAATTTTTTAGCCAGCTGTTTGCTATTAATCGGCAGCTTTTTAGCTCGTAAAATAATGGTTTTATCACGCTTTGTTCGGATATCAACCGCTGTCTCCTCTCCCAATACGGTCGCTTTAATCGCTTTGGCCGAAACCTCTTTTTCAGTGAAGGCCAGTACACCTTTCACCTCCGTTAATTCCAGCTCCAGTGCTGGCAGTGTTATCACCGCATCCGACCATGCCACCTCCCCTTTTAGACGAAACGGCTCGCTCTCCCTCATGGGGATAGAGAGATCAAGCGCTAACTCCGCCTCTCCCGCCACCTTTAGTGTTTCAACCAACGGGGCAAACTGCTCAGAGAGCGGAGTATCACTTAAAAACTTCATCAGATCGGCAGAGGAGCCAGCGACACCCCCTTGGATTTTGACAGGTGTACCGTGAGGCATATTTTCAATCTGTACTCGTGCCTCTTTCACATCACTCTCTAGCAGCTTGGCCTGTTTGATATAAACATCAAGCCCACTATTGAGGAACGCTACCCGTGCGCTACCCTGCTTAACAGGTGGCCACTCAGACCTGTAGTCAAATGTGGCATCATCAACATCAAACAACACCTGAAAACGCCCCTCATTGGCTTCAAATGGGAAGGCATTTAACGGCCCTTGCAGCACCAATGCACCATTTGAAATCTGGCCTTTAACCAGAGCACGATCAAGCCATTTGATAAAACCTTCATCCATAATGGCAGTTGGGAGATAGCGATAGACGCTGGCAAGAGAGCCTCTATCAAAATCGGTCTGCATATCGATAGAGAGTGGCTGTGAATCAAAAGGGACTTTTAGGTCAAAACGGCTCACCGTATTGAAATCACCATCCGATAGTGCAAGTTCATCAGTAACAACACGCAAGCCTTCATCAAGCAGCTGCCAATCAAGCCGACTCTGTAGCCGATTAAAATGAAGGGGGGCACGAAAAATTTCAGCAAAATTAAGCACCAAATCATCTGAAAATAGGTTAACACTGCCCTGCTCAGCCGTTGCATTGAAAGCTAGATTGAGGCCACTTACACCAGGGATGCCATCCTGTGGATAGGTACTGAGATTGTTGAGGCGACCCGCCAATTGCCAATCATAGCGCCCCTCATCCAGCTCTTTGAGACGCAGATCAAAATCCCGCAGATCAACCTGTGGCCCCACTTTTGAGAGCAGTTTTAGCGGTTCATGATCTTGCGGCAGGAAGAACATCGCCACCGGCAAAAGATCACCTAAGCGCATAAATTTCACCTGGGCATGAATATCAAGCCGCTGCTCAGCATCTCGCCCAACATCCAACACAAAACCGCTCTGCGGCCATGTCACGCCCGATTTGGTTAGACTTAACTCAGGTAGGCTGAGCTGCCAACCACCTGCACCCGCTTGCCAACTGATACCGCTCTTTAGGTGATCTAAATTGTGCTGGCGCACCCGCTTATCATGGGTGGTGGTGAGCTGTAGATAGCGGGCATCAAAATCACCATCAACCTGAATTAGCCGACTCTTTTCCCAATGCGTCCATATCTCAACATCAAGTATACCTCGGTCAATTTGTGTGCTCTGAGGGCGACGTGCGGCAAATAACTCACCCAATGCAAGCTGCTCACCTTTGAAGTAGACCTCACCACGCCAACCACCCAGCTCAGCCAAATCACCTGCCAATTCAGCTCTCAGTTCGATACGGCTCCGTAAATTATCACCCAGTTGAGCCTCCCCCTTTAGCCAGTACTGGCCACCTCGATTAACCAAAGCGACATCAACTTTACTAAAGCGCAGCGGGGGCGCATCAAGACGATGATTCTTCCAGTAGACCTCACTATCTTGTAGTAGCAGCTCGCTCTCTTGAAAAAGCGCACCTACCGCTGCACCATCAGAAGATGGTGATGCCGAGGTTTCAAACCCCTCAAGCACAACGGTGCCATCTTTTTGTAGGTTAAGCTGTAGCTTAGTCCCAACCAGCATGATTTT
>JAMOMH010000056.1 GCA_027068675.1 Sedimenticola sp. | reverse complement strand
TGATGGTGAATCAAGTGACTAATTTTTTCTATACAAGGTCGTCAAATTTAGGTGCTCATCGGCATTGAAAGCAAAAAAACCGCCAAACCAAATGTTTGGCGGCTTTGTCAATGACCCCTTAATTTAATTGATTAAGAGCTAAGATCCCCCGTTTTCTTTGATGATCTTAGATATGAATAGCCCCACCACTCACATCTAAAGCCGCCTCTTTAACGGCCTCGCCTAAACCAGGGTGAGCATGACAGGTGCGGGCGATATCCTCTGATGAAGCGCCAAACTCCATAGCGAGTACCGCTTCAGCGATAAGATCACCGGCATTGGGGCCGATGATATGTACCCCTAGAACTTGATCGCTTTTAGCATCGGCAAGCACCTTAACAAACCCTTCACTTGAGCCATTACAGCGGGCTCTTGAGTTGGCATTGAAAGGGAATTTGCCTACGTTGTAGGCTACGCCCTCTTCCTTGAGGCTATCTTCTGTACGGCCAACAGAGGCTGCTTCGGGTTTTGTGTATACGATGCCAGGAATAGCTTTGTAGTTAACATGGCCCGATTGACCTGCAAGATTTTCTACAACAGCAATACCCTCCTCTTCAGCTTTGTGAGCGAGCATTGCACCACCAATGACATCACCAATGGCGTAGATACCTGCTACGTTTGTTTGGTAACCCGTGTCTACTTGGATGAATCCTCGGTCATCTAAATTGACACCCATCACCTCAAGCCCCAGCCCTTGAGTGTAGGGTTGGCGACCAATTGCAACCAGTACCGTATCTGCCTCAAGGGTTTCACTTTTGCCATCTTTAAGTGATTCAACCGTGAGCTGAACGGTATTACCACTCCTTGTAGCACTGACAACCTTGGTTGAGAGCTTTAAAGTCATGCCCTGCTTCTCTATGCTGCGCTGCATCTGTTTACGAATATCTTTGTCCATGCCGGGCAGCAGGGTATCCAAGAACTCAACCACGGTGACTTCGGCTCCCAAGCGACGCCAGACTGAGCCAAGCTCTAGGCCAATGACACCACCACCAACCACCACCATGCTGCGGGGTACTTTTTCAAGATTGAGTGCGCCAGTGCTGGATAAAATAGACTCTTCATCAATATCAACTCCGGGTAGGGGTGTGACGGATGAGCCGGTTGCGATGAGGATATTTTTGGCTGTTAGGGTGTGCTCCTCCCCATCATTTTGAGAGGACACTTTGACCTGATTAGGAGCAACAATAACCCCTAGTCCCGTTATGTGGGCCACCTTGTTTTTCTTAAAGAGATACTCAATACCTTGTGTTAAATCGAGTACTACTTTGTTTTTGCGTGCCATCATGGTGGCCAGATCAAATTTGACTGACTCGGCCTGCACGCCATGCACGGCAAGCTCTTTCGATGCGGTTTCGTAGTGATGCGAGGATTGCAGCAGGGCTTTGGAGGGAATACACCCCACGTTGAGGCAGGTGCCGCCCAGTGTGCTGCGTTTATCGACGCAAGCGACCTTCATCCCCAATTGAGCGGCTCGGATAGCCGCCACATAGCCGCCTGGGCCACCACCAATTACGATGAGATCATAGTTGTTGTCACTCATGAAATATCCTCTATGCGTCTAACATGATGCGCTGTGGGTCTTCGATACACTCTTTTATTCGTACCAGAAAGCCAACAGCCTCACGGCCATCCACAATACGGTGATCATAGGAGAGTGC
>JAMOMH010000055.1 GCA_027068675.1 Sedimenticola sp. | reverse complement strand
GTCACTCATGAAATATCCTCTATGCGTCTAACATGATGCGCTGTGGGTCTTCGATACACTCTTTTATTCGTACCAGAAAGCCAACAGCCTCACGGCCATCCACAATACGGTGATCATAGGAGAGTGCCAGGTACATCATGGGTCGGGCTTCAATAGAGCCATCGGGCATAACCATGGCGCGCTGAACGATGTTGTGCATACCCAAGATGCCAGATTGTGGTGTGTTGAGTATGGGGGTAGACATCATGGAGCCATAGATACCGCCATTGGTGATGGTAAAGGTGCCGCCCTGCAACTCATCGAGTGAGAGGCGGCCCTCTTTGGCTTTGCTGCCTAATTCACGAATTTTAGCCTCAATAGCGGCAAAACTCAGTGTGCCTACATCTCGAATGACCGGCACCACTAACCCCTGCTCAGTACCGACAGCCACACTAATGTCATAGTGATTTTTATAGATGATATCACTACCGCTTATCTCCGCATTGACGGCGGGAAACTCTCTTAATGCAACGACACAGGCTTTGGCAAAGATCGACATGAAACCGATTCGAACGCCATGTTTTTTCTCAAATGACTCTTTGTAACGGCTCCGCATCTCCATTGTGGCGGTCATATCCACCTCATTGAAGGTGGTGAGCATGGCAGCGGTATTTTGTGCCTCTTTTAGGCGTTCAGCCACTCGCTTCCGCAGGCGAGTCATCGGTACTCGCTCTTCGCGTGGCCCAGCTACAGCGGGCGGGTAGGGTGCATCGGGTGTGGTAATTGCCGAGGCTTGCTGAGGTTGAGTGGCTGATGATTCAAGATGTGTTAAGACATCACCTTTTGTTAATCTCCCATCTTTGCCACTGGCTGGGATGGCCGCTGGCTCTAAGTTGTTTTCCGCCACAAGTTTGCGTGCAGAGGGCATCATTGTAGGGTCATCGCTGGTAGCTGTTGGGTTTGAAATAGGTGGTGGCTCTGCTGCTGCGGGGGGTGTGGCGGCAGCGGTTGCCCCCTCGCTGATGAGCCCCAGCACCGTGCCAATCTCTATATCTTCACCCTCTCCAGCCTCAATGCTCTTAAGCACACCTGTGGCGGGTGAGACCACCTCCAGGGTGACCTTATCGGTCTCTAGCTCCAATAGCGGCTCATCCAATGCAACCGCTTCGCCGACAGATTTTAACCACTTTATAATGGTCGCTTCGGTGATAGATTCACCGACGGTAGGTACAATTATCTCAATATCCATGACATCCTCGATCATAGTTGTTTATGTATGGGTGTTTGCTAATCCACTCAGCGGTGTGGCACGCTGAAAGGGTTGCAGAAGATCGGCCAGTGGCCAGCTCAATGCTTGCTCCACCAGGAGCTTCTGCTCTTGTAAATGTATAACCATGGCACCACTGGCCGTAGAGGCCGATGCTTTACGCCCGACAAATATAGGGCGTTCATTGGCTAACTTAAGGGCGTCCAGTACATATTGGAGACGTGGTTGAACAAAGAGCCAAGCCCCCATATTGGCAGGCTCCTCCTGACACCAGATCAGTTCGGCATTACGGTACTGTTTCAGCGCATCGACCAAGCTATTTCTTGGCCAAGGGTAGAGCTGCTCTACTCGAATAATGACCACATCATCTAACTTAAGGTCACGCCGCTCTTGCAGCAGGTCGTAGTAGACTTTTCCGGTGCAGAGAATGATGCGCTTAACCGCCTCATCGGCGACCCTCTCATCAACCTCCCCCAACACTCGGTGAAAGCTTGAGTTTGGCCCCATGTCATCCAATTTGCTGATACACTGCTTGTGCCGTAATAGTGATTTTGGCGCCATCATGATCAGTGGTTTGCGGAAGTTACGCCGTACTTGGCGTCGTAAAGCGTGGAAATAGTTTGCGGGGGTGGTCAGATTGACTACCTGGATATTATCTTCTGCACAGAGCTGTAGAAAACGCTCCAAACGTGCTGATGAGTGTTCTGGCCCTTGCCCTTCGTAGCCGTGCGGCAGTAGCACTACTAAACCTGACATGCGTAACCATTTGGACTCGCCAGAGGAGATGAATTGGTCAAAAATCATCTGTGCGCCGTTGGCAAAATCGCCAAACTGCGCCTCCCACAGCACCAGTGCATGAGGCTCTGAGAGGGTGTAACCATACTCAAAACCCAGTACGGCAATCTCTGAGAGTGGGCTGTCGATCACCTCAAACTGACTCTTTTGACCGGGGATATTGTTGAGCAGGATATGCCGCTCCTCGGTCTCCTGGTCTACCAGCACTGAGTGGCGGTGAGAGAAGGTGCCACGACCCGAATCCTGCCCTGAAAGACGGATGGGAGTCCCTTCATGTAGCAGGGTGCCGAAGGCCAATGCCTCAGCCATTGCCCAATCAATACCTTCGCCGGAGTCGACCATTTGTCGCCTTTTTTTCAGTAGCCGAATGATCTTGCTATGGGTGTTGAAATTCTCAGGTGGCTGTGACAAAGCACGTCCTACATGCTGCTGCATCTCCAAAGAGATGGCGGTATCATCATTGTGCAACTCCTCCTCTTCCTGAAGTGCCATCAGTTTGTCCCACTTTCCCTCTAGCCAATCGGCATTATCGGGTTTGTAGTGGCTGCTGCTGGCAAACTCTGCATCCAGAACGGCGCGAAAAGCGCCTTTGATCTGGTCGGCCTCTGTTTGGCTTATTAACCCCTCTTCGATGAGTTGCTCCTCATAGAGTTGACGGGTTGTTTTATGATCAGCAATGGCGCGGTACATAATCGGCTGGGTAAAAGAGGGCTCATCACTCTCATTGTGGCCGTAACGTCGATAGCAGAACATGTCGATCACAACATCTTGTTTGAACTCTTGCTGATACTCAGTTGCGATCCTGGCTACATGCACCACCGCCTCAGGGTCATCGCCATTGACATGAAAGACTGGCGCTTGAACCACTTTTGCTACATCGGAGGGGTAGGGAGAGGAGCGAGAGTATCTGGGGCTGGTGGTGAAACCGATCTGGTTGTTAACGATAAAGTGGATGGTGCCACCTGTTTCATACCCCTTAAGCTGTGACAGATCCAACCCCTCTGCCACTAATCCTTGACCGGCAAATGCGGCATCACCGTGGAGTAGAAGTCCTAGTGTATGCCGTCGTTCAGTGTCATTGTCATGGGTCTGCTTTGCCCGCACCTTGCCCATTACGACGGGATTAACAGCCTCTAAATGTGAAGGGTTAGCTGTTAAAGATAGGTGGACAAGATTGCCATCAAACTCACGGTCGGCAGAGGTTCCAAGATGGTATTTAACATCGCCTGAACCCCGCGCCTCATCAGGGTGGGAGGGTGTGCCAAGAAACTCTGAAAATATGGCTCGGTAAGGCTTACGCATCACGTTAGCTAAAACATTGAGACGCCCGCGATGAGGCATACCGATCACCACCTCTTTGACACCCAGTTGGCCACCGCGTTTAAGAATTTGCTCCATTCCTGGGATCAGACTCTCGCCTCCATCTAGACCAAACCGCTTGGTGCCGACATGTTTAACATGGAGAAACTGCTCAAAGCCCTCGGCTTGAACCAGTCGTTCATAGATGGCTGTTTTACCCTTTTGGGTGAAATTAGTGTGGTTGTGAATCTCTTCGATACGGCACTGAATCCAGGACTTCTGCTCCGGCTCCTGGATGTGCATAAACTCAACGCCGATATTCCCGCAGTAGGTCTCTTTGAGGATCTGTAGAATCTCTCGAAGTGTGGCGTACTCAAGCCCCAGCACATGGTCGATAAAGATGGATCTATCAAGATCTGCTTCACTGAAACCGTAACTTTTATAGTCCAATTCAGGATGAGGCTCTCGGCCTTCTAATCCCAGCGGGTCAAAACAGGCCATTAGATGGCCGCGCACACGGTAAGCACGAATCAGCATGAGCGCCCGAATGGAGAGCAGCGTATCGGTGCGATTATCAGCACTGGTAGCAGGTTGCTGTGCCATTGTTGAGGCGGCTGCCTCTTGCGCCACAACGGAGGAGGGGCTGCCCCAGCTTGCGCCATGCATATCTTGCAACAACACGGCATCTTTATCACCAAGCTCCGAAAAGAGCTGTTTCCAACTGGAGTCGATAGATTGAGGGTTTTTTAAGTAGCGAGCATAGAGCTCAGCAACAAAAGTGAGATTTGTGCCTGAGAGTACCGACTCAATAGAGTTCACCATGATTTATATCCGTTTATATCCAAAGCAGTAGCGGGTATAAAACCCAGCAGTGGAGAAAAAAGTCATTGCCAATTAATTAGTTAAAGGGTCAGTATAGGCTATAGGAAATAATCCACTTTTTTTGGATGGTCTGTTTTTCTCCATGTGCCCTCCCTGGCCGATAACTCATCCCGGCTGTTTATCTCATGTAGGTGTTAGTGAGATTGCACATAGAATGAGAGATCATAATCAGCCGCCTTCTCAAGTTGGCTGATTTTTGTAATAAGCTCATCGTTGAGCAGATGCCCTTTTGAGAGCAGAAGGAGGCTGTTGCTGGTAAGCAGATCACGTGTTAACACCATGCCATCTTTTAAGTCAGCAGACTTTAGGCACTGTTCAATGACTGTCTGGGTGTCGGGTTCGGTTGAGTCCAATAGTTGGATAAAATGATCAACCACCTGTGGGTCGTAGCGTTTGTTGCGCTCCTTCTGTAGAAACACTTTTGCCTCTGCTGGGCTGTGACAGTGATTAAATAACCCCCCTGTTAATAGGACATTATAGTCATCAACAACGGCCAAAATACGAGCGCCTAGTGGGATTTTTGTCCCTTGCAGTCGGTTTGGATAACCTTGGCCGTTGAACTGCTCATGGTGGGCAAGAATTATATTGGCAGCACTATGTAGAGGCTCAAGTGCAACTAACGTGGCTTGACCCAGTACAGGGTGCTTCTCAAACTCTTTACGCTGGTTGGCGTTGAGTTTATCGTAGGGCATTTGCAGCAGGGTGTCAGGTAGGGCAATTTTCCCGATGTCATGCAGCAGTGCGGCAAAAAGTATATCTTGAACCTCATCCTCGGATAGCCCCATTGCAGACCCTAATTGGTGGGCTTGATCGGCGACTTGGCGAGCATGGCCTCTACCCGATGCTTCGGTAATGCCTTCACGCAACTCCATCAAATTTGCGAATATTTTGATTGAAGTGGTGTATTGCGTTTTAAGCGATGTGTGTGCCTTTTCAAGAAACCCCATCGCTTGGCGCAGCTCTTCTGTGCGATCAGTCACTCGTTTTTCCAGGGTGTCATTGAACGTTTTTAGCTGTTCATTTTGCTGTTTGGTGAGGGCTTCTAATCTATTTTTTTCATCTTCTAAGTGTTTAAGTTTTAGGGCTTGTTCAACCAATAGGGTGATCTCATGATCACTCCATGGCTTACTAATGTAGCGGTAGATTTTCCCTCTATTGACCGCCTTGATTGTTGAGCTTAAGTCAGAATAACCGGTCAGTAAGACACGGATTGTCTCAGGCCATGTTGCGGCAGCCTTCTCAAGAAACTCTGCGCCATCCATCTCTGGCATACGCATATCTGAGATGATTAAGTCGATAGGCTGCTTGGCCAATATCTCTAGCCCCTCAGCACCACTGGTGGCGGTATAGATATGGTGGCCTAATGGGCGTAAGAGGCGTTTGAGTGAAGAGAGAATGTTGGCCTCATCATCAACCAGCAGGAGTTTTGCTTTAGGCTCAGTTGTCGGTTCACTCATTGGTTACCTCCATCTAAACCAAGTTGTATGGTTTTTGGCGACTCTGTTGGGCTATTCTTGGGCTGTTTGATGGGTAAAAAGAGAGTAAAGCGGGTGCCGCTACCGGGCTCACTGGTGACCTCAATTCGTCCATGGTGTTTTTTCATAATAGTGTAGGAGAGTGATAGCCCAAGACCGGTACCAACGCCGACCGGTTTTGTGGTGTAGAAGGGTTCAAAGATATGTTTAAGTTTATCTTTAGCAATACCCATTCCTGTATCACTCACCTCAATCCACACCTCACTCTCATTGTGATCGGTGCGTAGTGTGATAATGCCTTGCTTCTCAATTGCGTGGGCGGCATTCACCAGTAGATTCATAAAGACTTGGTTAATTTGAGATGCGATGCATTCGACTTGAGGCAGGTCGCCATACTCTTTATGCACCTCTGCTTTATATTTAATCTCATTGGCGACAATATTGAGCGTGCTGTCTAAACCAAGATGTAGGTCGGCCAGTTGCCACTCCGCCTCATTTACGTGGGAGAACTCCTTAAGATCTTGGACAATCTTCCGAACCCGTTCTGCTCCCTCTTGTGATTCACGTACCAGATCAGGCAGATCCTCTTTAATGTAGTCAATATCGATACGCTCTTTAATGCTGTTAATGGACTCAAGAAGCGGTTGATCTGCTTTGCCAAGTGAGCCTTCGATTGCTTGATAGAGTGTGGTGAGTTCAAGCAGATCATCGGTGTAGAGCTTGAGTGTGCTGAGATTTGAGTTGATGTAGCCAATCGGGTTGTTTATCTCATGTGCGACACCGGCAGCCAGTTGGCCAATGGCGGCCATTTTCTCATTTTGTAGCAGCTGTTCTCGTGCCTCCTGTAGCTCACGTATGAGATTTTTCTGCTCCTCTTTCTCTTGCTGGAGTGCATCCTCCATCTCTTTGCGTTTAGAAATATCGAGTAGAGAGCCGAGCAGCTCTAAGGGTTGCCCCTGCCTGTTTTTGACCAAACGCAATGTATCGTGCATCCAGAGGTAGTGTCCTTCTTGGTGACGAAAACGGTAGTCATGTGTTAGCTGCCCCCCTTGCGAGAGCAAGGCAGGCAGGCGTTGCATAAGTGCCGCACTATCATCAGGGTGGATATGTTCAATCCAGAAATTCATATCATCCTGCATCTCGCGAGGCTCGTAGCCGAGGACAATGCGTAAATTTTCACTGACAAAGGTGATTTTAAAGTCACCTGTTGGAACCGCACTGTAGATAATGGCTGGACTATTATCGATGAGATATTGCAGGCGGGAACTGGTTTCAGTCAATTGTTCCTGCACCGCTTTTCGCTGTGATTCTGCTTGGAAAATTTGCTTAACACTGCGCAGTGCGTGTGTGAGTGACTTTGGATTCAGCCTGTTTTTTGGCAGATAGTCATTGGCTCCTGCGTGCAGCATCTCAACGGCAAGCTCTTCATCGCCTTGCCCCGTCATCATGATGACGGGTGTGTTGATCTGTTCAGCACGGAGCTTGCGTAGGAGCGTTAATCCATCACCATCAGGTAGCTGGTAATCGAGTAGAATACAGTCATAACACCTGCTTTTTGCCACTTCAAACCCCTCTGCAGCGCTCATGGCCTCCTGTAGCGTTGCTTTGATGTTGGTGGACTTTAAGGCGCGTTGAATTGCCATGCGATCCACATCATCATCATCAATGAGCAGGATGTGGAGTTGCTCGCTATTGCTCTCTTCTTGCTGTGGGTGATCAGGTGACATGCTCAACCTCCGGTTGTTTAGGCCACGTAAAACTAAAGGTAGAGCCTCTACCTTCGGCTGACTCCAGTGTGACGATACCACCTTGCTCTTCAACAATTTTTTTGACGAGTGTTAAACCAACACCGGTGCTCTCGATGGTATCTCTGGCTTGGAGTGTTTGAAATATTTTAAACACCTTTTTATGGTACTCCTCAGCGATCCCTGGGCCATCGTCAGTGACTGAGAAGTGATAGAATGATCCCGCATCTTTAACCGCTATCTTGAGCTGCCCATCATCTCGTGTCCGGTACTTAACAGCGTTGCTAATGAGGTTGGCAAAAACCTGAGATAGGCGTACTTTTGTTGCATTGAATGTGGGCATATTGGGGGTGATCTCTATGCTAAAATCTTCGGGTGGCGCGATGTTTTCAATGATTTCATAAAGAAGTACGTTGATATCGACCTCCATCACCTCCTCTGCAACACGGCCTACCCGCGAATATTGTAAAATACCCTCGATGAGTGCCTCCATGCGATGGACTCGGCCACGCAGTAGATCCATCTGTTTGTGCGTGTCGGGGGTCATAATTGCCTCTAAATCCTCCTCAATCCATTGAGAGAGGTTGGCGATGGCACGTAGCGGCGCTTTAAGATCATGTGAGGTGACATAGGCAAACTGATCGAGCTCTCGATTGACCCTCTCCAGCTCATCAAGCCGATGTTGCAGCGCCTCATCTCGTTCGTTGATCTGTTGCACCATGTGATTGAAACCTCTGGTTAGAAGTCCGAGTTCACCGTCCGCTTTTGTCGGCAGAGAGATATCAAAATTACCCTTTGAAATCTGTTCAGCTGCTTGGGTAATCTGCTGGAGAGGTTGAGTGAGCATGCGTGAAAAGAGCCAAGCCGCTCCCCCTCCGATGCTAATTAAAAAGAGCGCAAGTACCACACTTTGGTTACGCACAGCCACGGATTCAGCAATGACCTGTTGATAGGAGGCTGAGAGTGCTAAGACAATAAAACGCTGCGGGTGGAGTGGGTCAAAGAAGGCTTTATAGAAGCTGATCGCTTCACCTTTGAGGTCGGGTGTTTGATAGAGTGTTTGCTCGTTCAGTTGGCTCTTTTTGTTGAACATTTCAGCAATTTGCGGGTAATCATCTTGCAGTCGATGTTGTCGGCCAAACTCAAAGCCGAAGCTGAGTTCGGGGTTCTCATGGAGTAGGTAGTCACCACGATCATTACTGATGTAAAAATGACGATCTTTGGTGACATTCTCAAGAACTGAGAGAAAGTCCATGTTGATAATAACCATGCCAAAAAGCACCCCCGTTGGAGAAAAAACAGGCAGTGATGCCCGCATGACGGCAACCTTTGGTTTGCTTATCTCCCCCTGCTCGCGGTTAAGAGTGACCTCTGAGAGGTGAATTTGCCCCGCTTTAAGCTTGCTGGTTTCATGGAAATAGGTGTGCTGCCCTTTCTTTTGAAGGGCTGATAGGGGGACGACCTCTGCTCTGCCATCATGAGCACGCTCCACTCTGACCAGCTCTCGTCCACCCTCTGCAAGGCCGATATAACGGATCTGTAGATAGCTTGGTTTTGCATCGAGGAATTGGCGAAAAATAACCCCTAGACGACTGCGCCATAGCCTCTCAGTCGAGCCATCATATAGATCGATTCCATCCTCTCGGCTGTGGGTGCGTACCAGGCCCTGAATGGGCGGGGTTCCAACAAGAAATTGTAGATCCTGACGTAGTGCTTTGATGTGTGATGTGAGTCGTGTCGCTGCAATATGGTTTTGGTCACCTAAATCCTCTAGCTGATGCTTTACCAATAGTGCACTGCTACCGGAGTAGACGGCAAAACCAACAGCTGCCGCAGTGATTAAAACTAAGGTAACGGCTGCGGAGGTGATTTTTGTTGCAATGCTTATGTTCATGATAACCCCCTGCTTACGGCATCTCGATTAAAGACCAATAGAGGTTGAGAGTGGCAAGTGCTTGGATGAAGCACTCCAGCTCAATGGGTTTCAGTATATAGCCGGCGACATTGAGTTGGTGGGCAGCAATAACATCCCG
Organism: Sedimenticola sp.; assembly: GCA_027068675.1. Taxonomy (GTDB): domain Bacteria; phylum Pseudomonadota; class Gammaproteobacteria; order Chromatiales; family Chromatiaceae; genus JAKITT01. Next base: position 4,894 of record JAMOMH010000055.1, on the reverse strand, counting down.
TTCGTCACCTGAGGTTGTGAGAACAAAAACGCTGAGTGATTTTAGTTCAGGATCTTTTCGTAGTACTTGTAAAAACTCAATGCCGTTCATTTTTGGCATGTTGAGATCGAGCAGAATGATTTTTGGGCGGGGTATTAATTTTTGGGTTTTATCATCACCGCGTAGCAGGGCTAAAGCTTCAAGGCCGTTGCCTGCTATGTGAAGCGTGTTATTTATATGGTTTTTTTTAAAGGCTCGTTGGACATTCATAACATCCACCTCATCATCTTCCACCAGCAGTATGTCAACGGTGTTCTCTTTCATAAAGGCCTCTCCATGCTGTTCCATTTGCTATTGCTTATCCACTGCCTAGCTTCCTTAGTTGAGCTATCGACTATTCAACAAGCTTCTTTAGTGGGTTGCACATAGGGTGATATCTCCTCTGCTTGATAGAAAATATAGCTGACTTGACAAAAAAGTCAAGATAGTCCTATACTTCTATTAAGTCAACAAAGTGGTGTTTATTATGGATAAAGCAAAGAGAAGTTTAACCACAGGTGAAGCTGCTGAGCTGTGTGGTGTTAATCAACGCACGGTGATTCGTTGGATTGAACGGGGTCAACTGGCGGCCTATAAATTACCAGGGCGTGGTGATAATCGAATCCAACCTGATGATTTACTTGAATTTATACGGCAGCATGGCATGCCAGTTCCCGAATTTTTAGCACCGCCCAATCGTCGTATTTTGATTGTTGATGATGAGTTATCAATGGTTAAGTCGATGGAGCGTGTACTACACCGAGCGGGGTTTGAAGTGGCCATTGCAACCGATGGCTTTCAAGCGGGATCACTCCTCTATAGTCACAAACCTGCTGTTATGACACTGGATCTACAGATGCCTGGGATCAATGGTTTTGATGTGCTGAAGTTTGTCCGCTCTACAGAGCCGCTTAAGGGGCAGAAGATTGTTGTGATCTCTGCGATGCCAGCGGCTGATCTTGAAAGGGCGCTTGAGATGGGGGCTGATGCAGTATTTGAGAAGCCGCTGGATAACAGAAAATTAGTTGAAGTTGTCAGCCATTTGGCCAACATTGAGGTGCCTAAAATGGTGTTTTAATTGTGAGTCATCAGCCTGTCACACAACCACAACCTGTTAAGCGGGGTGCGGCATGTGCAAAATTGACAATGGCCTTGCTTAAAAATAGGGCGGCTACTAAGGTGTAGTGGCGCACCGTATTGGTGCGTTAATATTTGAAAGAGTGCAGGCAAGGTTAGAATGTGGGGATAAAGCAGCCTGTTTTAGAATGACGGGTTCTGTTTTGGTGCATGGCATATTAGTTGCAACAGAGATGGTTATGAGTCATCGCCACTATTAAGCAGTGAGCAGTAGAGCAGAAAGGGAGTGCAACCTATGAGAGAGAAACTAGTACTGATTGGAAACGGCATGGCCGGTGTACGCACCCTGGAAGAGGTGCTGAAACTTGATCCAGAGATGTATGACATTACGGTGTTTGGTGAGGAACCATACGGCAACTACAACCGTATTATGCTCTCCCCTGTATTGGCGGGTGAGAAGAGCATTGAAGATATCATCCTTAATGAGAAACAGTGGTATGCAGATAACGGTATTACACTGCATGTCAACAAACAGGTCACTCAAATTGATCGTTACCACCGTAAAGTGGTGGCCGATGATGGCACAGAGGCTCACTATGATCGCCTGATCATTGCAACCGGCTCCAGCCCCTTCATCCTACCAATCCCTGGCGCTGATCTTGATGGCGTGGTTGGCTTTCGTGATGTCGATGATGTCGATCAGATGCTGGAAACCGCAAAACAGTACAATAAGGCGGTGGTTATTGGTGCCGGTCTGCTGGGCTTAGAGGCGGCAGATGGCCTGCTGAAACAGGGCATGGACGTTACGGTGGTTCATCTACTCGATACCCTAATGGAGCAGCAGCTCGATAGCACTGCTGGAGCGATGCTAAAAGCCTCACTTGAAGCGCGTGGCATGAAGTTTTTGATGCGTCATCAGACTGAAGCGCTGCTCGGTGAAGGGCGGGTGCAGGGTATCCGTTTTGCCAATGGTCAGACTGTTCCTACCGATTTGGTGGTGATGGCAGTTGGCATTCGGCCCAACATCAGCCTGGCTCAAACGGCTGGCATCTACTGCGAGCGTGGCATTGTGGTGAGCGATACACTGACCACCTATGACCCCCGTATCTTCGCCGTTGGTGAGTGTGTGCAGCATCGTGGCGCCACCTATGGTCTGGTTGCCCCACTATTTGAGCAGGCCAAAGTGTGTGCCAATCACCTCTGTCAACTCGGTTATGGCCGTTATGAAGGCTCAGTTGTCTCAACCAAATTGAAGGTGAGTGGCATTGATCTCTTCTCAGCAGGCGAGTTTATCGAAACCGATGGTGATGAGACGCTCGTGATGCAAGATCCTGCTGAGGGGATCTATAAAAAATTGGTGATCCGCAACAACCGAGTGAAAGGGGCGGTGATGTATGGCGATACCCTCGATGGTAGTTGGTACTTCCAACTACTGCGCGAGGAGACCGACATCTCAAGCTTCCGCAGCACCATTCTATTTGGTCAGCACTCGGTAGGTGATGCGGGCCATAGCGGCGGCTCAAAAATGGTCAACCTCGCTGATGATGCTGAGGTGTGTGGCTGTAACGGCATCTGTAAGGGCGATATCGTCAAGGCGATTCAGGATAAAGGCCTCTTCACCCTTGATGAGGTGAAAGCGCACACCAAAGCGGGTGCCTCTTGTGGTTCATGTTCAGGGCTGGTTGAGCAGATTTTGGTCTCAACGGTTGGTTCAGATTTTGATGCTACACCGAGTAAAAAGGCGATGTGTGGCTGCACCGATTTCAGCCATGATGAGGTGATGGAGGCGATCCGCAAAGGGGCCCTCAAAGATATGGCAACCCTCTTCCGCTATCTCAACTGGAGCACTCCAGATGGTTGTGCCAGCTGCCGCCCTGCGCTCAACTACTACCTGCTCTCCAGCTGGCCTGAAGAGTATGAAGATGATGCCCAGTCTCGCCTTATCAATGAGCGTGTACATGGCAATATCCAGAAGGATGGCACCTACTCTGTGGTGCCGCGTATGTTTGGTGGTCTCTGTACTGCCAATGATCTGCGTGCCATTGCTGATGTCTCAGATAAATATGATGTACCGCAGATGAAAGTGACGGGCGGTCAGCGTATCGACCTCTTCGGAGTGAAGAAAGAGCAGCTGCCTGCAATGTGGAAAGACCTGAATGATGCCGGTTTTATCTCAGGCCATGCCTACTCAAAGGGGCTACGCACCGTTAAGACCTGCGCCGGCGAAACCTGGTGTCGTTTTGGCACGCAAAACTCAATCGACCTAGGCGTGAAACTGGAGCATTTCACTTGGGGCTCCTGGATGCCGCATAAATTTAAAATTGCCGTCTCAGGTTGTCCTCGTAACTGTGCAGAAGCGACCATCAAAGATTTTGGTGTGGTCTGTATCGATTCAGGTTATGAGCTGCATGTGGGTGGCAATGGCGGTATCAAAGTTCGAGTGACTGATCTGCTCTGTAAAGTGACCACTGAGGAGGAGGTGGAGGAGTATTGTGGTGCCTTTACCCAGTTCTATCGTGAGGATGCCCACTACCTTGAACGCACAGCCAATTGGATTGAGCGTGTCGGTATGAAACGTATCAAAGAGCATGTGGTTGATAATGAGACGGGACGTAAAGCACTTAATGAGCGTTTCAAAGTGAGCCAAAGCGTTGCTCAGATTGACCCCTGGAAAGAGCGAGCCGATGGTGCCGAGTCACATGAATTTAACCCCCTGAAAATTGCAGGCTAACCGGAGGAGAACAACATGAGTGATTGGATAGCCATCGCAAAATTAGACGATATTCCGCTACGGGGTTCACGCCAGTTGAAGACCGATACAGTAGATATCGCCATCTTTCGTACCGGCAGTGATGAGGTGTTTGCCATTAGAGATCAATGCCCACATCTTGGAGGCCCGTTGTCACAAGGTATGGTGCATGGCAACACCGTTACCTGCCCGCTACATAATTGGAAAATTGACTTAGAGAGTGGCCAAGTTAAAGCGCCTGATGAAGGGTGTGTAAATAGATACCCTGTCAAGGTTGAACAAGGTGTGGTCTATCTTGGGCCACTGGAGAGTCATGATGCTTGAGGTGGAGCACTGTGCCACAAAAAAATAGATATGCGGCGCTATGCCTTGCTACCCTGTTTGCTATTTGGAGCGGTCTATTAATGTCAGGTGAAAGTGCAGAAGTAAATCAGCTATTAAAATGCTCATCCAAGCCAAACTGTGTCTGCAGTGAATATCCAGATGATACCGCTCATTTTATCCTGCCAATTGATCTTCCCACAGAGAACCGAACAGATATCATAAAACTTCTAGTAGAGACCGTCAGAGAGATGGGTGGTGATATTCACTCTACAAATGCCACCCATATTGCAGCCACCTTCACCTCATCACTGTTCAAATTTGTTGATGATGTAGCATTGAGATTTGACCCTGTAGAAAATCGAATTCATCTTCGCTCTGCATCTCGGGTAGGTTACAGTGATTTTGGTGTAAATCGGCGTCGAGCTGAGCAGTTGAAGAGCCTTTTTAGGGCAAAATTGAGTAAGTAACGTAGGGTGGGCAGGCTGTTCATGCCCACCATTTCACATCGTAGCATCGATTTATAGCATTTCTTGTGGGCAAAAAACTGCCCACCCTGCCTAGCTTGTTTTCTAAACAACCCCATTTAGCTGTTTGTAAAATACTCTCGAGTACCGTGAGCAGAAACAGCTTCACCAATCCGGCGTATGGCGTGAATATAAGCGGCACTTCGCATGCTACGCTGCTCAGATTTAGCAAGTGTCCACACCTCATTGAAAGCTCTGGAGA
>JAMOMH010000054.1 GCA_027068675.1 Sedimenticola sp. | reverse complement strand
TCCCTACGCACACTTGAAAATTGGGAACAGGGACGAGCTAAACCCAATGCCCAAGCTTCCGCTCTAATCTTAATGGTGCGCAAATTCCCAGATACACTTGAAAAGTTAAGCTCATTAGGCAATCAAGCAGCCTGATATCTCATTCTGACATCTAACCCCACTACAAACCGCTATATGATGTGGTGGTATATTGGAGGTACACAAAATGGATTTGTCAGATGAAAGTTTCCAATCGCAAAAACATCCTTCACAAAATTGCCAAAACAAAAAAACAGATCACGCAGCTACGCAAAGAACAAGAAGAGGCTGAGAACGTACTCCAGTTGCTTAACGATCATCTTAAACAACACGATAAAGGGAGCCCAAATAAAGCAACCACCTCAGCTGTGCCCTTTACTCTACCGACTTCAAAAATAACACCGGAGGAGAAAGTCGTGCTCTTTGCCAGCCTATTTCGCGGCCGAGAGGATGTCTACCCAAAGCTCTGGCAAAACGAGAAATCAGCCAAGAAAGGCTATTCACCTGCATGTTCCAATGAATGGGTTCGCGGAGTATGCGAAAAGCCTCGAATAAAATGCGGTGAATGCAGCAATCAGGCTTTCCTCCCGATATCAACCGATGTAATTCTTGACCATCTTCAAGGTCGTCATGTTATTGGTATCTACCCCATGCTAAAGGATGGGACATGCTGGTTTCTTGCTGCCGATTTTGACAAAAAGTCCTGGCAAGAGGATGTTCTTGCATTTACAGAGACCTGCCGAATCATAAACATTCCCTACGCAATAGAACGTTCCCGCTCCGGAAATGGAGCACACGTATGGTTCTTTTTCAGTAGTCCAATCCAGGCATCAACAGTAAGAAAGCTTGGGAGTTATCTAATTACTGAAACCATGGCAAGGCGATATCAACTCAGTATGGCCTCATACGACAGGCTTTTCCCAAATCAAGATACTATGCCAAAAGGCGGGTTCGGCAATCTCATTGCGTTACCACTTCAGTTTCATCCCCGGCAAGAAGGAAACACCCTCTTTCTGAATGATGATCTTGAACCATTCACGGATCAATGGAATTTCCTTGGTTCCTTATCCCGTATTTCGATTTCAAAGGTTGAACACATTATCCAGAATGCTGTAACCCAGGGACAGATCATGGGGCTTCAAGTTGCTGAAACGGATGATGAAGTCGATACTAGCCCCTGGTTGAGATCACAAAAACAAAAACCTATTACAATAGCTGAACCCATACCCCATCAAGTTAAGTGCATTTTGTCACAGCGACTTTACATTGAGAAAGCCGGGTTACCATCGCCTATGATCAACCTAATCAGACGACAGGCAGCATTCCAAAATCCAGAGTTCTACAAAAAGCAAAACCTCCGACTTTCGACCGCACTCACACCTCGCGTAATCTCATGTGCAGTGGATCATGGAAAACATATCAGCTTACCGCGAGGCTGCTTTGATAATGTACAGGCCTTGCTCAGCGAACATCAGAGCAGTTTTGAAATAGAGGACAAAAGAAACTCGGGTGATTCTATCAACGCCAACTTCTTTGGCGAACTAACCAAAGCCCAACACCTGGCAGCAGAGGCCATTCTTAAATACGACAATGGAATCATCGTAGCACCACCAGGTTTTGGGAAAACTGTTCTTGGCACCTATCTCATCGCTGAACGCAAGTGCAGCACCTTGATCCTGGTACATAGACAGCCATTACTGGAGCAGTGGCGCTCACAAATCGGTATTTTCCTGGAACGTGACTTGAAAATCATCGGACAGATCGGTGGTGGAAAGCGCAAACTAACCGGAGATATCGATGTGGCGATGATTCAGAGTCTATCCCGCAAAGAGGGCGTAGATGATATTGTCACAAAATATGGCCAGGTCATTATTGATGAATGCCACCACCTACCAGCCGTCTCATTTGAGCGCATTTTGTCTGAAGTAAAAGCACGATATGTTATCGGGTTAACAGCAACACCTCATCGCCGCGATGGTCATCAACCCATCACTCATATGCAAATAGGGCCTACTCGATACAAAATTGATACTCGCAATCAACTGGCTCAACACCCATTTAACCATCGGCTTATTGTCCGAAAAACAGAAGTTGAACTCCCTGTGCAGGATTCCAGCTTAACCATCCAGGAACTCTATAGTTTGCTGGTTAACGATCAGCAACGAAATGAGCTAATCATTAACGAAGTCTTGATGGCATTGGAAGAAGGCCGATCACCAATTTTGCTGACTGAACGCAAGGAGCATCTCGAAAACCTCTACAAATGGCTAAAGGGGTTTGTAAAACATCTTGTCGTATTACACGGAGGCCGATCAGCGAAAACATGCAGGGAAGTTCAAGAACAGCTTGCATCAATTCCCACAGATGAAGAACGACTCCTGCTAGCAACCGGCAGATATATTGGTGAGGGCTTCGATGATGCCCGACTGGACACGTTGTTCCTCACATTACCGGTATCCTGGAAAGGGACACTTATCCAATATGCTGGTCGATTACACCGGTTACACCCTGGCAAAGACGAGGTTCGGATTATTGATTATGTTGATAGCAAAATCCCAATGCTTGCCAAGATGTTTGAGAAACGACGTGTCGGCTACCGCTCTATGGGGTATCGAGAAGAAGTCACAGGAACGCTGTTTGAATAGAATAGGCCAGAATATTTTTGATATCCATACGCACAAATATATCTAATCGATCCTGCAAACAGTTGTATTAGGACCCTGGACTGCTCTGATTTCCTACGACACTTGATGCATTTGATACCGATGGCCTAGCGAAAGCTATCGAACTGCATACAAATCATTAGCTTTTTCCAGGTTCGACTCATTCATCTATTCTAGTAATATCTCTACCCCCACGATTATCGAAGAGAGTTATAATCACTCACTTGCAATCCATAACTGTGTGATCTCCATTATCGGCAAAGAGATTGACGTTAACATCCCCGCTGACACTCGATAAAAGTGTATAAATACACCATGAATAGACAGTCAACAATACTTGTGAGAAGACCATGAAAAACAAAATCATTTCCCTCACCATAATCAGCCTTATCATGGCCTGCCCACTCCCCGCTTCTGAGGATACCAACCATTTTGGCGAACCCCTCACCCACTACAAAGCGATCAGCTTAGAGCAGGGAATTAAAGAGTATGATCCAGCCAAGACGAAAACACTTCTAGTAAAAGGCCAAGTGACCAAGGTGTGTCAGAAGAAAGGATGCTGGATGGCACTAAGAATCAGAAATGGCGCAGTCCGTGTCACCTTCAAGAATTATGGCTTTTTTGTACCTGAGACCATTATCGGAAAAACGGTGCTAGCGCAGGGAGAGCTTAGTGAAACCGTCATGAGCGTAGCGGAGGTTAGACACTACGCAATGGATGCCGGTATGAGTAGAGAGCAGGCTAACCAGATAACCGAGAGCACCAAGGAGTATCGATTTATTGCGGAGGGCGTTGAGGTGGTAGCGGATGGTGCTTTGCGAAAATAGGGGACAAAACTCAACACAATGTATCGCTCCGCGATGCTATTTGTATGCTACAGCTAAAGCCTTGCACTACACCATATGCCAATGGCATGTCATAACCCTTACCTGGGTCATGTTGGGGTTCGTTCTTCGCCCCAACCTAGTGCTACCCCGTTCTACATGCCGGTTGAAGCTGTTTTTATGTCTTGCAGGTACTCAACAAGCTCATGAATATGAGTAGATGGATTATCGGTAAAACTATCTTCTGCGCACTTCAAGGAGCTTATTGCATTACCTTTAGCGAATTCTAGGTTGCCATGTAATAACGTAAATATGCCACTGCTTCCTTTTTCATATTCTGGAAGATAGCCTTTAAGTTCATTGAGCACTTGTTTTCCAATGCTTCTAGAACCGGCAGCAGCGTATGGCTTAGCTGTATAGATGAAATGGAGCAGAAGCCAATATTCAAAGCAGGGAACTGACACGGAAGCCTGAAAAACATTTTCAATATGAAATAATGCAATATTCTGAAGGGTCTCAGTATAAGTTTCATGGCTATCTTTATCGAAGACACAATACACACGGTCAAATGGGTCTCCTTTGGCCTTTTCTTTGTTCCATAAACAAACTGCATGCTCAAATACGCTTTTAGGGCTAGAGTTCTACGGGTGGTTATGATTAAGAGTTTATGTACGAAAACCCACGCCTAAAATGTCTACATAGCGTCTACACATAAACTCCAGGCATAAAAAAAGAGCTACGATTTAACGTAACTCTTTGTTTTATATGGTGGGCCCTGAAGGACTTGAACCTTCGACCAAGGGATTATGAGTCCCCTGCTCTAACCAACTGAGCTAAGGGCCCGTAGTGATTAAAATTGTACCAGCAGCGAGAGATAAGGGAAGAGGCAGAAGCTCAATCCTATCAACCATCACTATCCAAAAAACTGCGTAGTGAATCTGAACGTGAAGGGTGGCGCAATTTACGTAACGCTTTAGCCTCGATCTGCCGAATACGCTCACGCGTCACATCAAACTGCTTACCAACCTCTTCAAGTGTATGGTCAGTATTCATATCGATACCAAAACGCATGCGCAGCACTTTAGCCTCTCGTACTGTCAAACCAGAGAGCATCGTTTGAGTCGCTTCTGAGAGCCCTTCCATCGTTGCCGACTGAACAGGTGAGACAACACCAGCATCCTCAATAAAGTCGCCCAGGTGTGAATCTTCATCATCACCGATTGGGGTCTCCATTGAGATAGGCTCTTTGGCAATTTTTAGCACTTTACGCACTTTATCTTCTGGCATCTCCATGCGCTCTGCCAGCTCTTCAGGCGTCGCTTCACGACCCATCTCCTGAATCATTTGGCGTGAGATACGATTAAGTTTGTTAATCGTCTCAATCATATGCACAGGAATGCGAATGGTACGCGCTTGATCTGCAATTGAGCGGGTGATCGCCTGACGAATCCACCAAGTGGCGTAGGTTGAAAATTTATAACCACGGCGGTATTCAAACTTATCAACCGCTTTCATCAAACCAATGTTGCCCTCTTGAATCAAATCAAGAAACTGCAGACCACGGTTGGTATATTTTTTGGCAATAGAGATAACCAGACGTAAGTTAGCTTCAACCATCTCTTTCTTGGCACGGCGCGCTTTCGCTTCACCGATAGAGACTCGGCGGTTGATCTCTTTAATCTCCTTAATATTGAGGAGGCTCTCTCTTTCAACCTCTTTTAGGCGTGTTTGAGATCTAACAATCTCATCGGCAAACTCTTCCAGGGGAGTACTATAGTGAGCCCCATCAGCAATAAGCGTATCGACCCAATCAAGATTGGTTTCATTGGTTGGAAATGAGGTGATGAACTCTTTTCGAGTCATACCCACTTTTTTTACACAGTTGTTCAAAATGGCGCGCTCTTGGCTACGCACTCTCCCGATTACGGTGCGGAGATTTTCAACCAATTTATTGAAGAGCGCCGGTGTGTACTTGAACTCCATGAAGATTTCAGAGGTCTCTTCGATCGCTTTCTGAGTACGTTCATCAGCCTTACCATGCTCTTTTAAACAGGCGATAACATGGTCATATTTCTCACGCATATTATCCATGATAAGCGTGACCTCTTCTGGATCAGGCCCAGTATCGACCACCTCTTCGTCATCATCACTAGCAACAACGGGCATAGGGATAGAGGTGTCATTCTCATCAATAATATCCGCAAAGCCACTGATGACCTCATTCAAACGGATGTTTTCTGCCTTATAATCAGCAAATTTATCGAGTACCAACTTAACCGTGCCTGGGTAGTACGAAAGTGAAATCAGCAGTTGGTTTAGACCCGACTCAATGCGCTTAGCGATACTCAGTTCGCCTTCACGAGTCAGTAGCTCAACAGTGCCCATTTCACGCATATACATGCGGACAGGATCGGTGGTACGACCAAACTCACTATCAACTGTTGCCAGCGCGGCTGCGGCCTCTTCGGCGGCATCATCATCCGTTGGGTTTGCACCGCCACTGCTCTCATCCGCATCAGGCGCTTTTTCATGCACCGTGATACCCATATCATTGAGCATGCGAACGATGTCTTCAATCTGATCCGCTTCTACAATACCAGGAGGCAGGTGATCGTTAACCTCTACGTAAGTTAAGAAGCCCTGCTCCTTACCTTTGGCAATCAGTTGTTTAAGTTTGGATTGCTGCGATTCCTGACTCATGTTCTACCTTAAATATTTAAATCTACACATAGCACTACACTGAACCACGCATTTTAGCATGTATTTTTAATTTTATTCCAATCCGTCTGGTTTTTTTTGCACTGTTACACGTTCTGAGAACTTCTGCCTCAAAAGCAGCTTCTCCTCTTCACTCATATCACGCGGACTAAGCTTTGATAATAGCAATTTATCATCTCGCCGTTCCCACTCTCGCTGTAATATTCCAATAACCCCAAGCAGTTCACTATCGTGCCCTTGCTCAATCTCAATATCATAATATTGTAGACGCTGTAGAGAACTAAACTCCTCACAGTCGCGCCATCGCTCAAGTAGCGCAGCAGATGACAACTCTGGTCGCTGTTTAAGCATCTCAACAATCTCAACTAAAAGAGGAATACCCGGCACCTCCAACAGTCGCCACTCTTGCTGTGGACTATCAACAAGCAGCTTTGCCAATTCCGGGTATTGCATCAAAAGTGCTATCGCCTTACGCACTGGCGTTGTCCGCTTAGCCGCTGAAGTACTTTTGACAGCATTCCATCTATTCACTCTTTTGGGGGATCCTGCACGACGACTCTTCAGACCAACCAGCTCATCAAGCCGCTGAAACATCATTTCACGAAAAAGACCGGCTGGCAGCCGTTCAAGCAACGGCTTGGCCAATTGAGCCAAGTGTGCTCGCCCATCAATCGTATCCGTATTAACCTGACCAGTTAGATGGTCAAAGAGAAAAGTGGAGAGCGGCAACGCCGCAGCAACCCGCGCTGCAAATTTCTGCTCACCCTCTTTACGCACCAAAGTATCTGGATCTTCTCCATCAGGAAGCAGCAAAAAGCGTAATTCACGACCATCCCGCATCATAGGCAGCGCTACATGCATCGCTTTCCACGCCGCTTCACGCCCTGCCCGATCGCCATCAAAACTGAAGGTGACTTCACTACAAGTCTTAAACAGGCGATCTAGATGATCAGGTGTCGTTGCCGTACCCAGCGTTGCTACCGCGTAGTCAATGCCATATTGAGCCAATGAGACCACATCCATGTAACCTTCAACCACCAACAGACGCTCAATTTTACGCAGCGCCTTACGCATCTCATAGAGACCGTATAGCTCCTTACCTTTATGGAAAAGCGGTGTCTCAGGTGAGTTAAGGTATTTGGGCTTACCATCACCAATAATGCGCGCACCAAAGGCGATCGTTCGACCACGTTGATCACGCAGAGGGAACATAATACGTTCACGAAAACGGTCATAACATTTACCATCTGGATCCGATGTCATACCCGTGATGCGCAGCCGCTTGAGATCCTGCTCTTCGGCACCGACAGACTTTATCAACCCATCCCATCCAGGCGGTGCAAAACCGATATCAAAACGTGCGGCAATTTCACCACTCAACCCGCGCTGTTTGAGATAATTTACGGCTTGATCGGCCTGTGGATGGCTGCAGAGCTGTTGACGATAATAGTCAACGGAGCGTTGCATTATTTCATAGAGAGGACGTAGATCAGGGCCCGATGAGAAACCCTCTTCACGAGGCACCTCGACACCTATTTGATGCGCCAACTCTTCGACCGCATCAACAAATCCCATGTGGTCATACTCCATCAGAAAGCTGATGGCCGATCCATGAACACCACAACCAAAACAGTGGTAAAACTGCTTCTGCTGGCTAACGGTAAAAGAGGGGGTTTTCTCGCCGTGAAAGGGGCAGCAGGCCTGATACTCTTTGCCTGCCTTTTTCAGCGGTACATAACGATTGACGACATCGACAATATCGACTCGGGCGAGCAGATCATCGATGAAACTTCTTGGGATTTTTCCGGCCATAAAGCAAACGGAAAGATCAGTCTAGCTGTTGAGCTGCTGCTTGATCACTGCACTAACCGCGCTCATATCGGCTCGGCCCTGCATCTTGGGTTTGATAATTCCCATCACCTTACCCATATCACGAATCGATGCTGCCTCAGTCTGCTTAATCGCTTCAGAGATCATTGCTGAAATCTCCTCTTCGCTGAGCGCCTCGGGCAGAAAATCTTGCAGAACACCGATTTCATACGCCTCCTGCTCAGCCAGATCATCTCTACCTGCCTGCTTGAATTGAGCCAATGATTCACGACGCTGTTTGACCATTTTATCAAGCACAAGCAGCACTTGTTCATCATTCAACTCAATACGTTCATCGACCTCTCGCTGCTTAATCGCTGCGAGAACGAGACGAATGACACCCAGGCGCGGCTTATCACCGCTACGCATGGCCGCCTTCATTTCATCTCGGAATTTTTCTGTTAGCATTTAACGAATCAATCGAGCTTAGTACTGACGCTCAAAACGTCGACTTTCACGAGAGACCTTTTTCAGGTGTCTTTTAACAGCAGCGGCAGCTTTGCGCTTACGCTCTGAAGTTGGCTTTTCGTAGAATTCACGACGACGGACTTCAGCTAGGACTCCTGCTTTCTCGCATGAGCGCTTGAATCGACGCATGGCAACTTCAAATGGTTCGTTCTCTTTGACACGGATATTCGGCATCTGTTCTGCTACCTCAAATAGCGTTAAACAATTAATGTAAGATTCCCAAGAACGGGAAAACGGCGAATTATAGCGCCCGATTTACAGCTTTGCAAAGCTAATTCCCCTAATGGGTAAAAAAGCGCGATAATCAGCGGCCCAAAGGAGTGCTATACACTCTATAATTTTCCATTTACAACTTAAGGAAGCTCTGAAGCAAGTCATGATTGTTCAGAACTTCCCTAACGATTGAGAGATATTTTGAAGGTTTTAGGCATTGAGTCCTCCTGCGACGAAACAGGCGTAGCTATTTATGACAGTGAGCAAGGTCTGCTATCACACACGCTCTACAGCCAAATCTCACTCCATGCCGAGTATGGCGGTGTAGTACCTGAGCTGGCCTCACGCGATCATGTGCGAAAAACAATCCCGTTGATCAATGAAGCCCTTAATCAGGCCAATCTGACACGTACAGATATTGATGCCATTGCCTACACAGCTGGCCCTGGTTTGGTGGGCGCACTGTTGGTAGGCGCAGGCATTGGGCGCAGCCTCGCTTGGTCTCTTGGCGTGCCTGCTGTCGCCATTCATCACATGGAGGGGCATCTACTGGCTCCCATGTTGGAGGAGCCCGCCCCACAATTCCCATTCATCGCCCTGCTCGTCTCAGGTGGCCATACACAGCTGGTGGAAGTACGCGGTGTGGGTGACTATCATCTACTGGGGGATACGTTGGACGATGCAGCGGGTGAAGCCTTCGACAAAACCGCCAAGATGCTTGGCCTCCCCTACCCTGGCGGCCCAGAGCTGGCAAAGCTGGCTGAATCTGGTGATCCAACACGATTCAAATTCACACGCCCAATGACCGATCGCCCAGGTCTCGATTTTAGTTTCAGTGGTTTGAAGACCTTTGCCCTCAATACACTGCAGAGAGAGCAGAAGCTCAACCAAGGGTCAGATAGCCAGTTGAAGGCCGATATCTCCCGTGCTTTTGAAGATGCTGTCGTTGATACGCTAGTGATTAAATGCCGCCGTGCTATACGCGATACCGACACCAAACGCTTGGTGTTGGCTGGCGGTGTTAGCGCCAACCAACACCTACGAAAACAGATCAATAAGATGATGGCAAAAGAGGGAGGAGAAGCCTTCTACCCAAGAGCTGAATTTTGTACCGACAATGGGGCAATGATCGCTTATGCAGGCTGGCTGCGCCTCAAGACAGGCGAACAGAGCGCACTAAAATTCCACGCTACGCCACGCTGGCCACTGGATGAGTTACAGGCGATTTAACCTTTCGAACTCGGCCCCTGCTCTTTTGAAATTTTGCCTTCAGTGCCACTCAATAGATCACGGATATTGCTGCGATGACGCCAAAAGAGCATCAGGCTCATCACCACCTGCATGACAATCAACTCCTGCGCTGGCCAGAAATACCAGACAATCACTGGCGCTAAAGCCATCGATATCAGTGCAGCCAGCGAAGAGATATTGAGCACCTTGGCCATAAAGAGCCAGATGACCGTAACGCAGAGGCCAATCTCCCAACTCAACCCAAACTGTACACCCAGCGCGGTCGCAACCCCCTTCCCCCCCTTAAAGCCAAAAAACAGCGGGTAGAGATGGCCAATAAAAGCGGCCAGCGCAGTCAACGCAACCACTAAATCACTCACATTGAGTAGATGAGCAGCGATCAATACCGGTACAAGGCCTTTCGCACTATCACCCATCAATGTGATAGCGGCTGGCTTTTTACCACCAATGCGCAGCACATTGGTGGCGCCTGGGTTATTTGAACCCTCTGTTCGTGGATCGGGCAACCCCATCAAGCGACAGACGATAATGGCACTGGAGACTGAACCCAGCAGATAGGCAAAAACAACAATTGAGATATCAATTAACATGCTGCATATTGGACACAATTAAGCCACGTATGGTCAAGCACTACGCGGCATGTTTTACTATGTACCCACTAAAAATTTAGAGTTGAAGCATCACCATGGATATCGTTTTTATTCGTGATCTACGCGCCGACACCGTTATAGGCATCTATGATTGGGAGCGAAAGATCAGACAAAGCGTGGTTTTTGATATTGAGATGAGCTGTGACGTAAAGCAAGCAGCAACCAGTGACCAAATTGAGGATGCTGTTGACTATAAATTGGTCTCAAAACGACTGACTCAGTTTGTTAACGAGAGTGAATTTCAGCTAGTTGAGACACTGGCTGAACGCTGTAGTGAGATCATCCTCAATGAGTTTGGTGTTACATGGACACGCCTCAGCCTAAATAAAATTGGTGCCGTCAGTAATGCCAGCGGCGTTGGTGTAATCATCGAACGCGGCCAGCGCACCTAACATGACCCAAGTCTGGCTCAGTCTTGGCAGCAACATCAACCGCGACAAAAATATTCATGCCGCCATTGAACAACTGGGCGCACAATTTGGCTCACTGCTCATCTCACCAATCTACGAGAGCCAGGCTGTTGGTTTTGAGGGGGAGGACTTCTTCAACCTAGTTATTGGTATCCAGACCAACATGTCAATTAGTGAGTTAGCCAGCCAATTGCATGCTATTGAGGTGAAGCAAGGGCGCAAACGTAGCAGCACAAAATTTGCCCCACGCACCCTCGACATCGACCTTTTAACCTATGGCGACAAGGAAATTTGCGAGGGGACGATCAAGCTACCACGCGATGAAATCACCCGTTACGCCTTTGTCTTAAAACCACTGGCTGATGTGGCAGGCAGCGAAATTCACCCTCTCACCCAGCAGAGCTACCAACAGCTATGGGATGCGTTCAACAAATCCGATCAGCCACTTTGGCTTACCACACTACAGCCCAATATCTAACCCTTTCGCCTGCGGCTAAAGATTAAGCGAGCGACCACCATCCACCTTGATAATTTCACCGGTAATATAGCGGCCATCACGCACTAAAAAAAGTAGCACCTCTGCAATATCGCTAGGAGCACCCGATCGGCGCAGCGGCACCTGCTCAAGAATTGCAGCCTGCTTCGACTCCTCAGCCCCATCAGGCCAGAGAATAACCCCAGGCGCGATACCATTAACACGCACTTGCGGCGCCAACTCCGCTGCTAAACTCTTCACCAACATGGCATTACCCGCTTTGGCTATCGAATAGATAGCATGTTCTTTTAGCGGTTTTTCGGCATAGATATCAACCAAATTAATGATATTACCGGTTGACTGGCTCAACCAAGGTGCAGCCGCCTTAGCAAGGAAGAAGGGAGCCTTAAGATTACTGGCAAACAGATCATCCCACTGCTTCTCATTCGCCGATTGCAGCGGTGTTGGGTAGAAGGCCGAGGCGTTATTAACCAGCAGATCAAGCCGCCCTTTGAAAGCGGCGGCTTGCTCAACCAATGCTGATAATTGAGCCGTCTCATTTAGATCACACGACAACAGCAACACAGAGTTGGCACGCTGTTGGTGTAACTCCCGTTGCAGCTCAGTGGCATCCTCCACCGAGTGGTTGTAGTGCAACACCACATCCATCCCGTGATGGTGCAGAGTGCGGGCAATCTCAGCCCCAATACGCTTTGCCGCTCCGGTGATCAACGCACACTTTCCATTCAGCGGGCTTTGCGTCATGTTAGGACTCCGTGGTTGAATATTAGGCCAACAAAATGTTGTATTAAACTGTACCACTCAACTCTATCTAAAATTGGAACTATATGCAGCCGCAAGCAGCCAACACCCTGCCAACCCCTGGAACAGCAGAGCAGTCACACAGTGATCAACTCACGCAGGTGATTCGTAACGAGATCGATAATGCTGGCGGCGCTATCCCGTTCGATAGATTTATGGAGCTGGCACTCTATGCACCCAGCTTAGGTTACTACGTTGCGGGTCAACGTAAATTTGGCGCAACGGGTGATTTCATCACCTCACCAGAGATTTCGCCCATCTTTGCTCACTGCTTGGCACGACAATCTCAACAGATACTTAAGCAACTACCCACAGGGGAGCTGTTAGAGTTTGGTGCGGGGTCTGGCATCTTAGCCGCCGATTTATTGGCCGAACTTGAGCAGTTAGGGAGTTTGCCTGAACACTATCTTATTTTAGATATCAGCCCAGATCTACGCCTTCGTCAACAGGAGACACTACAACAAAAAGTGCCACATCTCCTATCACGTGTGCAGTGGATAGACCGACTACCTGAGCAATTTTGCGGCATCATCATCGCCAATGAAGTGCTCGATGCAATGCCCGTTCAGCGTTTCCGTATCGGTGATGAGTGGATTGAAGAGGAGTTCATCACCTATAACAACCAGGGGGAGTTCACCACGCTATACAAACCTGCTGACACACCAGGACTCATCCAACGCATTGATGAGATCAACAACCTCCAACCACTGCCTGTTGGCTACCTCTCTGAGGTCAATCAACGCGCCACTTCTTGGATACGTGCCCTTGCAGCATCACTGCAACAGGGCGCAGTTTTTTTGATCGACTACGGCTACCCACAGCGTGAGTTCTACCTACCAGAACGCAGCACAGGAACCTTAATGTGCCACTTCCAACACCGTGCCCATGATGACCCATTCAAACTGGTCGGCCTGCAAGACATCACCGCCTACGTCGACTTTTCAGCCATTGCTGATACCGCCCATGAGGCTGGATTAAGAGTGGATGGCTTTGCCACTCAGGCACACTTTTTGATGAGCTGCAGGTTAGAGCAGATCCTAGCTAAATCTGACCCAGATGATCTCATCAACCATCTTGAGCTGATGCAAGGGGTGAAAAAATTGACCCTACCCTCAGAGATGGGCGAGCGCTTTAAGGTACTGGGTTTGAGTCGTGATCTAGAAGAGGAGCCCATCGGGTTTAGCTTAATGAATATGCTGGATCATCTCTAAGCCAGCATAACCAACGACAATGGAGATACTATTTTTTGGCCTAACACTACTCGATATCACGCTACTCCTATTGGTTGGCGTGGTAACCGGTATTATGGCGGGGCTATTTGGTATCGGCGGAGGGGCCATCGTAGTTCCGGCATTAATCCCTCTCTTCCACAGCTTCAATTTTCCAGCAGAGTTGGTTGTTCACATGGCGATAGGCAGCTCACTCGCAACCATTATCTTCACCTCAATTTCAGCCATCTATGGGCACCATCAACGCCAAGCGGTCATTTGGCCAATAGCACTGAAAATGACACCTGGAATTTTGATTGGTGCATGGCTGGGGGCACTAATCGCCAGCACCATTGATGGCTTTTGGTTACAGCGACTCTTCGCGCTCTTCCTACTTTTTTTAAGTATCAAAATAGCCATCAACCAGCAGAGCAGCCAACGCTACCCACTGCCCAATGCAACAGCACTCTCTTTCATTGGCGGAGGTATCGGCACGCTCTCATCTATCGTCGGCATTGGTGGTGGCACTTTGACCGTCCCCTTTCTTATTGGCACAGGCAACCCTATACAGCGAGCCATTGCCACATCGAGTGCCTGTGGCCTCCCTATTGCCATTGCAGGCACAATGGGTTATCTCATCAACGGTTGGGGAGTTAGCAATCTGCCACTAGCCAGTAGCGGTTACATCTATTGGCCAGCAGCATTGATTATCGCCTTCAGCAGCATGCTTTTTGCCCCAACCGGCGTCCGACTAGCACACCACCTTCCTGCCACCACAACCAAACGCCTATTTGCACTTTTTTTGCTACTAATAGGTATTAAGCTAATGCTCAATTAGCACCGCTCTACCTATACCCTTATCTGTTATAGATATGCCCTATTTTTCTTGGATTCAGGGTCATAAAAACATCAACCCATGATGATAGGGTCAAAGGAGTCTAAGTAATTGATTACAAGCTCATTGCACGATCAGTTACTCTGACCCCATC
>JAMOMH010000053.1 GCA_027068675.1 Sedimenticola sp. | reverse complement strand
ATACCGTAGCATGGTATCTCCAGAATAAAGAGCGGTGATTCCCCTTCCCTAACTCAGAACACAAACTTGATCTGAATTAGCCCATGACTAACAATGCTAGCTACCATTAACACACTGTATTGAGAGAGAGATGAAACCATCTATCGCCTTGGAACATAACAGAGAGGCTATCCGACAGATAGTCACTAAACACCATGCCCACAATACAAGGTTTTTCGGCTCAACCCTTCATGGGTGCGATACCGACACCAGTGATCTAGACCTGTTAATTGATACAACACCCAAAACGACATTAATGGATATCGGTGCCATTCGACATGAGCTAAAAAAACTGCTTGGCATCAAAGTTGACGTATTAACCCCAAATAACTTGCCCGATAGCTTCAAAGACCAAGTACTCAAGGAAGCCCGTCTTGTATGAATTCCTCTGATAACCTTCGTCTTGCTGACTATCTAAGACATATCCTTCAGGCTATCCATCGTATTCAAGAATATACTAGTGATATAGATGAAATAGCCTTTCTGCAGGATCAGCGAACCCAGGATGCTGTGATACGAAATTTTGAGGTTATTGGCGAGGCCTCTAACAATATTAACAAACGCTACCCTGATTTTGTCGATCAACACCCTGAAATACCCTTGGTTATCGCCTATGAGATGAGGAATGCTCTCACCCACGGTTACTTCAAAGTTGATATACCCATTGTTTGGCGCACCATTGAACTTGATCTACCACAACTAGAAAAGCAGGTGAGCAGACTTCAAGCATCCCTCACCCAATGATCACATCAATTTTACTTATATTTCTTGCTTCTGTCGGGCTAACGGGCGCACTCCGTCACTACGCGCTCAAACAAGGCATTATCGACAAGCCAAATGAACGCAGCTCACACACCATCCCAACGCCACGCGGGGGTGGACTCTCATTTGTCATCACTTTTCTGGTGGCATTTGCCGCTGACTATAGCTTCAACATCACCACATTCGCCCCCCAGACAGAGCCCTTCCTTGCCATTCTCCTAGCAAGCCTATTAGTGGCAGGCATCGGTTTTTGGGATGACCACACCCACATTCCCGCAAGATGGCGCTTTTTAGCTCATGCTATTGCCGCTCTAATCGGTCTATCTCTATTAGGGTTACCAACCATTCCTCTGCCAAATACGGCGTTAGATCTTGGACTCATTGGCTATCCTCTTGGTGTAATCGGATTAGTCTGGCTACTCAACCTATTCAACTTTATGGATGGTATTGATGGCATTGCAGGGAGTGAGGCACTCTTTGTGGGCATCAGTGCAATCATCATCATGTACAACGCTACCACTGGAGACTTCAGCACCCCAATATTTTGGTTATCGATATTGATGGCCGGTGTTGCCGGTTTTTTGGTCTTAAACTGGCCCCCAGCAAAGATATTTATGGGTGATGCAGGCAGTGGCTTTTTAGGGCTGATGTTGGGCCTATTTGCTCTATGGAGTGCAAGCCTTGGCCTCTCAATCTGGTGTTGGGTGATACTCTTAGCACTCTTCATCACCGATGCAACAGTAACGCTGCTCCGCCGCATGCTCAACAGCGAACGCTGGTTTGAAGCGCACCGCTCACATCTCTACCAACAGCTATCGAGAAAGTGGGGCAATCATCACTCAGTGACACTGGCACTAATCAGCCTTAATACATTTTGGCTATTCCCCTTAGCCTGGCTGGCAGCAACCAACCCCAGCGTTGGACTATTCATTACTCTAGCAGCCTATCTGCCACTCACTCTCTTAGCTACCAAGCTAGGCGCAGGCAAGAGAGAACAATACGAGTAGCTAAATCATCAACATCTCTTGCCTAAACCTTGCATTCACTCAAACCTCCCCCCATTTGACAAAACAAAAAACCAAGACGAGACAAACTTATACCTTAGCGTACTCACATTCGGAGAGATTGAAAAATCAGCTAACACAGAGAGAAAAAAGAGACTGAGACTTTGGGTTGAAGAGGACCTAAAACAGCGATTTAAAAACAGAATATTGCCCATTGACATGCAAACAGCCATTAAATGGGGGGAGATTCAAGGGAAGCCAGAAGCAGTTGGCAAGCCACTATCAACAATTGACGGATTAATTGCCATCACCGCCCTAGTCAATAATTGTATTGTAGTAACAAGAAACACTTCAGATATGCAGCAAAGCTCGGTGGAGCTATACGACCCCTGGAAGAATGGGGTATAAAAACACGACTAAATCATATGACATGCCAAACAATACCAAAAATATTGATTAAATTTAAGTTAGGTTGAAGCGCATCGCTTACATCTCTATCAACAGCCCTTAAGAAAGCAGGGCGATCACCGAGCTAGAGCGAAGCTAAATTGGTAGATCCTGTTTAGTAAGCTGAAACTTTCTTGGGGTAAAACCAAGATCACGCGTCGCCTCCAAATGGTCAAACGCCATATCTTTATTCATCCGCTCAACCATCGCAACTGACCAGCCCTTAAAACGCGGAAAACAGCGTAGAATTGAAATAACTGGGCGGAATAAGAAAAGTGGAACACGAATGAAAAGAGGACGTTTTCCCATCACCTTAAAAAGGCGCCCAACCATCTCTCGATAAGTTAATACCTCACCACCTGAGATTATGTAGGTACGGTTAATAGCATTATCTGAATTTAGGGCCAAATAACAGGCCTTAGCAACATCTTCTACATGTATCGGTTGCCGCAGCCCACGGGATTGCCCACAAAGTGGATAAAAACCAAAGCGATGAATAAACCTTACAAGCTCACAGATATTCCTATCCTTGCCCAGACCATATATCAGTGTTGGCTGTAGGATAGTCCAGGCGATCTGCTCTTTCTCAGCCCAAGTTATAAATGCCTCTTCGGCTGACACCAAGTGTTCTGCCAACGCTTGCTCAGCAACATTTGATGAAACAGCTTTCGTAAAACGACTCGTTGAACTCAGTGCTACAACACGTTTAGCCCCATACGCTTTCAGCATCGGCAGATGATCAGCCAACACCCATATAGGTGCTAAAGAGAACCAAACCTCAATATTTTGCTCACTCTCTAGCTCAACATTTTTAGAAGCCTGTTTAGAAAATTGCCTCCACTCTATCTGTTGAGCATCACCAACATTTAGGTCACCGCAGCCTCTCTCCTGCCTCGAAAATGCAATAACATCTGTATCATTTTTAGCTAAAAGAGAGAGTAAACACTCACCAACAAAGCTCGTCGCCCCAATTACGCCGATCGTATGCCTAGCCACTCCGCAAACCTAACCTAGCAGCAATCTGTTTACTGCCATACAGCAAAGCAACCATTCCAAAGCGCAACCAAACACCCAACCCAACCAACCACATAAGAAGACCGGGATATTGGTGGCGGAAGAACTTCCTATAAAAACGCATCATCCCTTTATGTTTATGCCACTCAACAAAAATAGGCCTTGATTTACTGCAAGCTCCCTGATGATGAGTCAGCTTTGCACTAGGTACAAAAAGTATCTTCCACTCTTTTTGACGAAACCGCATACACCAATCCAAATCTTCACAATGCATGAAGTACCCCTCATCCATCGGCCCTACATCCTCCAGTGCTCCCCGACGCACCATCATGCA
>JAMOMH010000052.1 GCA_027068675.1 Sedimenticola sp. | reverse complement strand
ATGGTGCCCAGGGACAGAATCGAACTGCCGACACGGGGATTTTCAGTCCCCTGCTCTACCGACTGAGCTACCTGGGCGTTTTGGAGGGCGTATTAAACCCGCCTTGTAGCTTGGAGTCAAGGTAGTAGAGGGGTTTTGCGCTGCTTATTTTGGCATGCCGACATTTTGACCGAAGAAGTAGCGCTCCATCTCCTGTTCTAGGAACTTAACAGCCTTTGGATCTAGTGGGTTGAGGCGGTTTTCGTTGATTAATATGGTCTGTGCTCGTAGCCACTCTTGCCAAGCGGCTTTAGAGACGTTGTTGTAGATGCGTTTGCCCAGATCACCAGGGTAGGGCTGGCGCTCTAGCCCTTCTGCCTCCAGCTTTAGTTTGATGCAATTCACGGTATGGCTCATAGCTCTCTCCTATTCAACTCTTCAATTAGACGGGCGATGGGGGCAGCTAGCCCATAAGTTTGCTGCATTTTATTCCAAACATGGCGGTCGCTCTCATTGATATGAGTGGGGTTGTTTTTGAGCTGTATAAGTTGTGGCTGCATCTCAAGATGAAAGTGGCTGAAGGTGTGTCTGCGTATTGGCCACTCCTCTAATAGCTCAACTTTTAGGCCAAGTCTGTTTTTACACCAGCTATCTGCACTTTCACTTTGAGCCATCTCTGGAAGGCTCCAAAGCCCACCCCAAATGCCTGTTGGTGGGCGCTTTTCTAATAATATCTCACCCTCTCTATTGCAGATCATCAATATTTTGGTGTTGCGGATCGGAATTATTTTCCGTGGTTTAGCGGTGGGTAGTGTTTTGACTAACCCTTGTTTTAGCGCCATGCAATGTGTGGTGAGCGGGCAACTTGTGCATTGAGGTTTGCTGCGGGTGCAGCAGGTGGCACCTAGATCCATTATCGCTTGATTGTAGGCGGCGACACGATTGGTAGGGGTAAGCTCTTCAGCCAATTGCCATAGGGTTTTTTGCACATGGCTCTTCCCTGGCCACCCTTCAATGACAAAACAGCGGGCTAAGACGCGTTTGACATTACCATCGAGAATGGCATGACGCTCGCCTGTGGCTAAGGAGAGGATAGCTGCTGCGGTTGATCGGCCAATGCCTGGTAGTGCTATGACCTCCATTATCTGGAGGGGAAATGATCCTGCATGCTCATGTTGAATTATTTTAGCTGCGGCATGTAGGTTACGTCCCCTGGCGTAGTAACCAAGGCCTGACCAGTGGCTGAGTACGTTATCTAAGTCAGCATTGGCCAGTGTTTCAATGTCGGGAAAACTAGCCATGAAGCGCTGATAGTAGGGAACGACCGTCGCTACTTGAGTCTGCTGCAACATCACCTCTGAAATCCATACTCGGTACGGAGTGGGGTTCTGTTGCCAGGGCAGTGTTTTGCGGCCATGCTGGTCAAACCAACGGAGCAGCTGTTGAGATAGCTGTTTGCTGTTCATCGACTAAATTGAGGGGCTAACCTTTAAAATAGCTTCTTCAGCAACTGGCTTGGGTCGACACCTAGCTCTTTTTCGATACCCTCCCCAAGCTTTTTCTTGGCCTCTGCTTTTTGCGAATCGACAAGCACTTTACCCATATCGATCTCCCAATCGAGCTTGCTCCACGGGCCGTTTAGTCGAACGGGAATAGGGATGCCCTCCAGATCTTTCAGCTCTTTGCCCCCCTCGCCTTTATCACTTGAGACCACAACGGGGCGAATAAGGTAATCGAGTGTTTCAGTAACAAGATCAACTTTGCCTTTGCCGGTTACTCGAATAAAGGGGGACTTCATTAACAGATCTCTGTTGTGTATAAGCCCCTGTTCGATACGGGCGCTGGCGCTTAGTTGAGAGAAATCGGTTCTCTTTATTGTTCGATGGGTGGGGCTTTTTTTGCCGGTTATTTTTGCTTTTGCCTCACGCAACTCTTGAGCAATATTGACCCCTTTAATCGCACCATTGTTGAACGTGAAATTGAACTCCCCACCCAAATGCTGTTTAAATTCTGAAATAGTCTGACCTTGGGTGGTTAGGTTGGCATTAAAGTTACCAATGCCACTCAACATATCCTCATCAGCAATATCCATGATGAGCGGCTCTACGAGGATTTTTTTGGCATGCTCTACAACACTTATCTGTGGCGTTTTGCCGCGTAGATCTAATGTGATGCGGCCATCAATATTGCCGTTATAAAAGCGTTTCACTTTTTGATCAACGGTTATTTTCCCCTCTTTGGCTAGGATTAATAGACTGATAAGTTGTGCGTGAATATTGTTAATTTTGAACTTATCAATCGATAACTCACCTTCAGCATCGAGTGGACGCAAGGTCTCAACGGGGATCAGTGGTGACTCTTTTTCAGTGCTTTTCTCTTCAGCAACAACGGGGGAATCATCTGGTTTTTTTGCTGGAGGGGGAGGCAGATAGCGGTCGGTATCTATTGCATCTAATTTCAGTTTAAAGCGGTAAGCTGGTTGAGTAAAGTCAAGCAGTGTGAACTGACCTGTGATACGGCTTTGGTCAAAGGCGATGGCTATTTTACTGAGTGCAATATTTTTTGTATCAGCTCGAAAATAACCTTCCATAGAGAGTTTGCTCAATACGGAAGGGTCGGTAGTAACGGGTATTGGTAGTGCAAACTGAGTCATTAGTTTGCGAGGGCTAAATTCAGCCAGCTTTAGCTCACCCTCAAATATGGGAGCGGTTGAGAGTGATTGGCCAAATATGCTACTGGTTAGCTTTAGATTATCAGCGGTGAGTGTGAGGTTTTGTATATCGATACTATCTTTAGTGCGATCTAGCAAGAGTGTTGCGAGTAGTTCAGTTTGTAATCCCTCTTTTGGTAACCCTTCACCCTGTAGATCGGTCTCTATTTTGAGATTCTCAATCTTTAGATTCTGTTTATTGAGGTCGACTGTGATCTGGCCATTTAACTGTAGGTGTGCGGTGATGGCTGGTTGATCAGAGGTTACTGAGAAGTTGAGGTTTAGCGCGGTTGGTTCTCTATTTTTGATGCCATCACTTTGTAGATTAATCCCTTTGATTTCATATCGTTGGCCTGTGGATTTGTCATCCCAGAGCAGGTCTGCATTGCTGATAGTTATGCCCTCAATGGCGAGCATTGGCGCATCACTTTTAGACGGGATCTCTGTTTGTTGATTGGCGCTGTTAGTTGTTGTATCAGCTCTATTAGCACCGTGATGGATCATATCGTCCCAGTTACTTATACCGTTGCTATTTTTTGCGAGATTGATGCGCAGCTCATCAATAACGATTGTATCGACTACGAGATGCTTACTAAATAGAGGGAGGAGTTTAACTCGCACTTGCGCCTGGTTAAGGGCGATAAAGGGTTGTTCACCAAAACCCGCAGCATTACTGAGTTGGAGGCTGCCTAGATCAAGCCCGAGCCAAGGGAAAATGGAGAGTGCGATATCACCATTGATAGTTAAATCTCTACCGGTTGCCTCTTTTACTTTGCTGATGATGGTCTCTTTATGCTCATTGGGGTCGACAAATAGAGGGATCAATAGCGCAGCAGCCACTACGATGAAAAGTAGTAGACCAAATAGTGAAAATATAATTTTGAGTAGTTTACCCATTTGGATTTTTCCTTTCTAATTTAAGGTAACAAGTAGCAAGGGAGGCTTTATTTCCTACACCTCTCCCATCTTGAACTCATCTTTGCCAACGTCACAGTCTGGG
>JAMOMH010000051.1 GCA_027068675.1 Sedimenticola sp. | reverse complement strand
ATAACCCCCACCGTCGCACCAATTTTTAGACTGTTCTCTGCACCTGCTCGGGCGGCTTGAAGAAATTCACGCGGCCCAATTCTCGTCTCTTTTCTGAACCAACTGATAACCAGGCAGCTGAATGTTCCAATCACCGCAGCATAACCAGGAGAGTAACCAGAGAGCATCAAAATAGTGATAACAACCAGTGGCAGAATATAGAACCACTCTTTTTTCAAGATCTCTTTGGCACTGGCTTTACTTTTGATACCAACAATATTGTGGCGCTTTGCCTCATAGTGAACCATGACAAAGACGCTAAAGAAGTACATCAAAGCGGGAAAGAGGGCCACTAACATGATCTGTGAGTAGGGCAAGCCGGTCAGTTCGGCCATGATAAAACCACCCGCCCCCATGATAGGTGGCATGAACATTCCACCAATAGAGGCAGCCGGTTCAATCGCCCCTGCAACATGGGGTTTAAAGCCCGCTTTTTTCATCATCGGAATGGTGAAGGCACCTGTGGAGACTGTGTTGGCAATAGCACTGCCAGAGATGGAGCCAAATAGACCACTGGCGATCACTGCGACTTTACCCGCTCCCCCCACTTTATGGCCAACCACAGCCAGCGGCAGGTCAATAAAAAACCGCTGTGCTCCACACTTCTCCAGGAAGGCTCCAAAGATGACAAAGAGCAGGATGTAGGTCGCCAGCACATTGGCCATAATGCCGAATACACCATCACTCTTATAGAAGATGCTGGTGCAGAGTTCGGGAAAGGTATCACCGGCATGAGAGATGACCTCCGGTGCATATTCACCATAGACACCGTAGAGCAGCATCACCACACCGATGACAACAAACACCTTACCAACCACCCGCCGAGCCAACTCAATACCCAGCAGCACACCCACCATGGCGATCAGATGATCCAGCTCCGTCTCAGCACCGACACGGTAGTTGATCGCCTCAAAATTGAACATCCAATAACTAATCGAGAGAATGGATAACAGGATCAGTAGATAGTCAAAAATACGCCCCACCCGTGTTGTTGAGCGGTAGATTAGAAAGACCAAAATGTAGGTGATAAAGATGTAGATACCGCGATGGTACTGGGTGGAAACCGGCTCCAGTACGGCAGAGTAGGAGTAGAATAGGACAAGAAATAGCGCCAACCCATCAAAGATGAGCTGCTCTATTTTCTCTACTCTATTAGCAATCATGCTCTGGCTTTAGTTTAGAGCAGGCCTTTCTCTTTCCAAAACTTGATCGCCCCAGGATGCATGGGGGTGACGATACCATTCGTACCCGTCTGAAGGCTCATCTCCTTGAAGGTCTTTTTCTGTTGCCGCATGTGGGCCAGCCCTTCATCGGTATAGATTATTGACAACAGATTGTAGACCGTCTCATTGGGCACTTTGGCATTGGCAACCCACAGGGCAGAGTCTTGAAATGAGGGGGTATCTTGCGTCACACCACGATAGGTATCGGCAGGTACAGAGAGCTTAGAGAAGTAGGGATATTTATCATAAAAACCACTCGCTTCGGCATCTTTGTCTAAGTTGACCAGCTCAATATCATTGGTCTGAGCAGCCATGATCACGGCACCACTCGGGAAGGCAGTAAATAACCAGAAGGCATCCAGTTGGTTATTGCCAAACGCTTGAGCGGCATCGTTGTAACCCATCGCATTGCGCTTTATTTTATCCCAGACACCCATGTGGCTGAAGAAGAGTTCGCTGTTAGCAAAGGCACCAGAGCCAGCATTACCCACACCTACTCGCTTACCAATCAGATCCTTGGTGCTTTTGATGCCAGCATCTTTATGCACCACCAATTGCGCAGGCGCACCATAGAGATAGGAGACGGCCAAAACATCGGTATAACGCCGAGCATCACTCTTCAACTGACCATTTCGCCCCAAATAGAGATGTCCTGAATAGACCACACCAAAATGGGCTCGCCCTTTATTTATCTTGCGTAGGTTCTCTAATGAACCCGCCGATGATTGCGCCTTCAGTTTGAAATCTTTAGATGCCTTAACCGGGCCATAAACCTGAATAGCATTCGCCACCACTTGAAAGGTGCCGCCAGCAGGGCCACCACTAAAAACGAGCCGTTTAGCTGCCATACTATTTGTAGAGAGCATGCCTGTAAAAATAGCAAGACAAGCCAGGAGTAGTGCTTTCTGTTTCAACTTCATGGTTCTTCTTCCTTTTTACAGATTAATTTTGGCAGACCGATTAGACTTCTAAATAGTAACGATATTGTAACTAATCAGCCTATTCAAGTATCACTATGAACGATAGTTTCCCCACATTGACAGAAATGATGAGCGCCTTGATTGCCACCCCATCGGTGAGCAGCGTCAATACGGGCTGGGATCAATCCAATCTAGCGGTGATTGAGTTATTAGAGGGTTGGCTATCATCCGCTGGTTTTCAGACCGAGGTGATGCCGATACCCAACCACCCAGACAAAGCCAACCTAATCGCCACGCTCGGTTCTGGCCCTGATGGACTGGTGCTGGCAGGTCATACAGACACCGTGCCCTTCGATGGTGAGTTGTGGAAATATGACCCACTCAAACTCACCGAGATAGATGGCCGCTTCTACGGCCTCGGCACCTCAGATATGAAAAGCTTCTTCGCCTTGGCATTAGAGGCTGCCCGAGATCTTGAGGCAAAACAGCTAAAACGACCACTGATTATTCTTGCTACTGCCGATGAAGAGAGCAGCATGAGCGGTGCCAAAGCGTTGGTTGATGCCAACTGCCGAATGGGCCGCTACGCCATCATCGGCGAACCCACCGGCCTAAAACCGGTACGGATGCATAAAGGGATATCGATGGAATCAATTCGGCTGACCGGACAATCGGGCCACTCCAGCGATCCATCACTGGGCAACAATGCGATGGAGGGGATGCACAAGGTGATCGGCAACATTCTCGACTGGCGCAGAGAGTTGCAGCAACGCTATCGCAACCCACTCTTCACCATTGAGGTGCCAACACTCAACCTGGGGCATATCCACGGTGGTGACAACCCCAACCGCATCTGCGGACATTGTGAACTGCAGTTTGATCTGCGCCCACTGCCCGGCATGGATCTGCTCACCCTGAGAGGCGAGTTACAGCATCGCCTTGAGCAGGAGTTGGCCGATAGCAACCTCAAGCTGGAGATGATTCCCCTCTTTGATGGTATCCCCGCCATGGAGACCCCCGCTGATAGCCGTATCGTCAAAGCAGTCGAGCAGCTAACCAGCCACACCGCAGAGGCTGTTGCCTTTGGCACTGAAGCACCCTATCTGCGTGATCTGGGTATTGAGACCCTCATCCTCGGCCCAGGCGACATTGCACAAGCCCATCAACCTGACGAATATCTATCTACTCAGCGAGTCTCTCCTACAATCAAACTGTTACAATCTGTCATTCAACAATTTTGCCTGTCATAAGCGATGAGCCAGAAAAATATACAAACAGACCCATTTGTCGATTGGTTTCGCCAAACCTCCCCCTATATCCACTCACATCGGGGGCAGACATTTGTCATCAATTTTGGTGGCGAGGCGGTAGCTGATAGTCAGCAATTTACCAATCTGATCCACGATATCGCCATCTTACAAGGCCTCGGTATCCGATTGGTATTGGTACATGGTGCACGGCCACAAATTGAAGGGCGATTGAAGAGCCGCAAAGCTGAGATGCAGATTGTTAACGGTCTGCGTGTCACCGATGATGCAGC
>JAMOMH010000050.1 GCA_027068675.1 Sedimenticola sp. | reverse complement strand
TTGGGTTTGTGCTGGTGTCGGCGTACAATAGAGTTGTTAACTAAACCCCATGTAACTTATTGAAGTTATTAGCGTAGATTCAGCCCATCAAAAAATAAAGTTGTTTACAGAATCAGCATAATCAAGCACAAAGACTTTTTTGTATTTAAAGGTCGCAAGTTAAATCAATGACTTATGATAATGCCCTGCCTTAGTAAACAACTTTATTGTGTTGTTGCCTATTTTATTGTTCTCCGACATTTACAATAGTCTGAGTACTGCCTATTCGACGGTCACTGACTTGGCTAGGTTTCTTGGCTGATCAACATCAGTGCCTTTTAGAACGGCGACATGATAGGAGAGCAACTGTAGTGGGATGGTGAAGATGATTGGGGCGATCAGGCCATCAACATGAGGTACTTTGATTACGGTGACACCCTCTGCATCGCTAATGGTTACTCGCTCATCGGCAAATACAATTAGCTCACCACCACGGGCGCGTACCTCTTCTAGGTTTGACTTCAGTTTTTCCAAAAGTTGGTTGTTTGGAGCAACCGCTACAACGGGCATCTCATCATCAATCAGTGCGAGGGGGCCATGTTTCAGTTCACCCGCTGCATAAGCTTCAGCATGGATGTAAGAGATCTCTTTCAGCTTTAGCGCCCCTTCCATTGCGATGGGGTATTGGTCACCTCGACCAAGAAATAGGGCGTGGTGTTTGTCTCCAAAACGCTGTGCCAGTTGCTTAATCTCTTCATCCAGTTTAAGGACATCTTCGATCCGGCCTGGCAGTGAACGCAACGCTTCAACACGACGCGCTTCTGCACTCTCTGAGAGACCGTTGTAGCGGCCCAAGACGGTGACCAGTAGTAGCAGGGCGGTGAGCTGGGTAGTGAAGGCTTTGGTTGAGGCAACACCGATCTCGGGGCCGGCATGGGTTAGCAGGACAAGATCAGACTCACGCACCAGCGAGCTCTCTGGTGCGTTACAGATGGTCAATGTTGTGGCGTAACCCAACTCTTTGGCAAGTTTCAGTGCCGCTAACGTATCAGCCGTCTCACCCGATTGTGAGATGGTGACAAATAGGCAGTTTTTGGGCACGCAGTGTTTGCGGTAACGATACTCACTGGCCACTTCAATATTACAAGGTAGGCCGGTGAGTGATTCAAACCAGTAACGCGCAACCATACCTGCATGGTAACTGGTGCCACAGGCGATGATCTGTATTGCTTCAATACTATCCAGTAGTGCTTCAGCCTGTAAACCCAGCATATTGTGCATGACATGATCACTACCCAGCCGCCCTTCCAACGTGTCACCAATAGCTCGTGGCTGTTCGTAGATCTCTTTCAGCATGTAGTGGCGATATCCGCCGCGCCCTACAGCATCTGCGGAGAGTGTGGACTCTTTGATGGGTCGCTTAACAGGCTCACCATTGAGATCAAAAATTTTCACCTCTTCACGTGTTATCTCTGCAATATCGCCTTCTTCCAGGAAGATAAAACGCTGTGTAACAGGGAGCAGTGCATAGACATCTGATGCGATAAAGTTCTCACCAATACCAATGCCAATCACCAATGGGCTGCCGTGGCGTGTAGTGATCATTCGGCTTGGATCATTGGCCTGAATCACGCCTAGTGAGTAGGCACCATCAAAGGTTTTTACCGCATTTTTTACGGCATCAAAAAGGGTCTCGCCCGCTTCAAGCTGATCGAATATGGCGTGTACCACCACCTCGGTATCGGTATCTGAGGTGAATTTGTGGCCCGCCGCTTTCTGCTCTGTTCTTAGCTCCATGTGGTTTTCAATAATGCCATTATGGACAACTGAGACACGATCTTGACAGACATGTGGATGGGCATTTTTTACCGCCGGCTCACCATGTGTCGCCCAACGTGTATGTGCAATGCCAATTGTGCCAGGTAGCGGTGCTTCAGTAAGACTCTTCTCAAGCTCCGCTACTTTACCAAGCGTACGATGACGGCTGATCTTCTGCTCTGCATTAAGTATGGCAAGGCCTGCTGAATCATAACCTCGGTACTCTAGACGCTTTAGCCCCTCTAACAGAATGGCCGCTACATCACGTTGTGCTACCGCTCCTACAATTCCGCACATATCATTTATCCTTTGGTTTTTTTACTGGGCGCAGCCAGCCATCAATGGTTATCTGTTTTGATCGACTCAGTGAAAGTTTGCCTGCTGGGGTCTCTCTTGTAATGGTAGAGCCAGCACCAATGGTGCTGCCTGAACCAATCTTAACTGGGGCGACAAGCTGGCTGTCGGAGCCAATAAAGACATCATCACCAATGATGGTGTGAAATTTATTGGCCCCATCGTAGTTGCATGTGATGACACCCGCACCGATATTTACATTGCTGCCAATGGTTGCATCACCCACATAACTGAGGTGGTTTACTTTGCTGCCAACGCCAATATCTGATTTTTTAATCTCAACAAAATTGCCGATTTTAGTTTTTTCTGCCAATCGTGTTCCAGGTCGCAAGCGGGCAAAGGGGCCAATAACTGAAGCAACTCCAACTTCTGCATCATCAATCACACAGTTAGCTAAAATTTTTGTATTAGCGGCAATTTTACTATTTTTTAGTGTACAGTTTGGCCCGATACTAACACCATCACCCAACTCAACATCACCTTCAATCACTACATTGATATCGATCAGTACATCTCTACCGGTGATAAGAGAGCCCCGCAGATCAAAGCGATTCGGATCAGCCAGGGTAACGCCGCTTCTCATTAACTGCTCAGATTGATCGTGTTGGTAGTGACGCTCTAGATGGGCTAACTGAACCCGATCATTTACACCCATCACCTCCTCTTCACTAACTGGGCTAACGGCAGCCACATCAACACCATCACTGACCGCTAGCTCGATAATATCGGTTAGATAGTATTCACTTTGAGCATTGCGATTGTTTGTCCGCTCTAGCCACTTCTCTAAGCAGGCTCTATTGATGGCCATAATGCCGGTATTAACCTCTTTGATCGCCAATTCTGTCGCATTGGCATCTTTCTGCTCAACAATTTTACAGACACGCCCAGCAGCATCTCGAACAATCCGGCCATAACCTGTTGGGTTTTCAAGTGTTACAGTGAGCAGTGCCAACTCAGTCTCTTTTGCTGCTTCAAGCAGCCTATTGAGCGTCTCTTCCGCGATTAATGGCACATCACCATAGAGCACCATCACGCTATCAACACTGCCAAGAGCTGGAACCGCTTGCATTACAGCATGCCCCGTACCGAGTTGTTCTTTCTGTTCACACCACTCTAGCTGGCGTTGAGAAAAGGCCACTTTAACCTGCTCGCCACCATGCCCATAGACTACGGTTGTATGCTCAGAATGAATCGCTTCAGCGGTATCAACCACATGAGCCAGTAGCGATTTACCGGCAAGTTTATGGAGCACTTTGGGAAGATTTGAACGCATCCGACTCCCTTGGCCAGCTGCGAGAATAACAACACCGAGCTTCATACAGTCTCCAGAATAGTTACGTTAATTATTATAATTTTTAATAGCCAATTTTACAGATAGCCGTACGCTGTAGAGCGACTCTGAATATTGCTTTCCGCATTATAGTTTGAGGTGTTGTTTATTAATAGAGGAGAGGGTTCCTCTATATTAAATTAAAAATTACCCATTACACAGCTTATTGAATACCTTTGATTCGATAAGCACTTATTTTTTTGCTTTAAACATTCGTTTGAGCCTTGAAGAGTCATTACCGCCATCACTCTCTA
>JAMOMH010000049.1 GCA_027068675.1 Sedimenticola sp. | reverse complement strand
TATGCTGGCAACGGACCTTCTTCCCTTCATTCGTCAGCTGCTGAATGGAGGATAGATCATTGTTAAAAATTCACCTCACAACAGAGCTGGAACAGATGGCGCTGGGTGTGCGTTTAGCGGCTCTGCTTCCACAGCCATCGGTGGTCTATCTACAGGGTGATTTAGGTGCAGGGAAAACGACATTAGTGCGTGGCCTGCTCAATGGCTTTGGTGAGGCAGTGCGAGTTAAAAGCCCCACCTACACCTTGATTGAGCCTTATCAATTGAATGGGGCAGACTTCTATCACATGGATCTCTACCGTCTTGCTGACCCTGAAGAGCTGGAGTATCTCGGTATTCGTGACCTGCCGGAAACGGCAATACTGTTGGTTGAATGGCCAGAGCGGGGCGCTGGTATGTTACCACCACCTGATTTGGCGATTACTATCGCCCATCAAGATGTTGGGCGCCTGCTAACACTCACCCCGATGAGTGAGATTGGTTGTAATATAGTTGATAAATTACAGTAGGTTACAATTCACTTATGATGTTATAAGAGATGAATATGTGCTACCTCATGGTAAATACTGGAAAATTTATGAATGGCATGCTAGTTTTAGGGGTAAGATACCTTCGGTAAGGCCCGCTAAAATTAAAAGCTGATATGAGAACAGTTACTGCGCTACTACTACTTTTGTGGAGTCTTCCTCTCCTTGCCCAGCAGGTAGAGATTAGTGGTATGCGTGTTTGGTCTGCACCGGATCATATTCGTTTGGTGTTTGACACCAGTGGTCAGCTCTCTCACGACATCTTTCTGCTAAAAAAACCACAACGTCTAGTGCTCGACCTAAATAGTGCCTCGCTAAAAAATGTGCTGCCAAAACTTGAACAGAATCGGCTGATCAAACGTCTGCGCGTAGCAGAGCGCGGGAAAAACAATCTGCGTGTTGTACTGGATCTTAAAGAGGCCGTTCGTCCAAAAAGCTTCGTACTCAAGCCCAATGACAAATATGGCCATCGGCTGGTGCTTGATCTTTTCCAGAATAAAAAGAGGGCTGCAAACCACCGTTCACATCGCCCTGTTAAAACGGTAGGTGATAAACAGCACCGTGAAATAGTGGTGGCGATTGATGCAGGGCATGGTGGGGAAGACCCTGGTGCCAAAGGTCATAGTGGCACCTATGAGAAAGATGTTGTTCTGGCGATTGCTCGCAAATTAGCGGTTTTAGTCAACAAAGAGCCCGGTATGCGTGCAGTATTGACGCGTGATGGAGACTATTTTCTACGTCTGCGCAAACGTATGGATAAGGCGCGTAATGCACGGGCAGACCTTTTTATCTCAATCCATGCTGATGCTTTTAGTGATGCGCGGGTGCGGGGTGCTTCTGTCTATACACTGTCGCGTAGTGGGGCAACCAGTGAAGCCGCCGCCTTTTTGGCTAAGAAAGAGAATAGCTCCGATATGATCGGCGGTGTGAAGCTAGAAGATAAAGATGACGTGTTGGTCTCTGTACTGCTGGATCTCTCCCAAAATGCCACGCTTCAGGCCAGTTCAGAGGCGGCAGGCTTTCTGCTGAAACAGCTAAAAAAAGTGGGTAAGACACACAAACCACGTGTTCAGCAGGCGCGTTTTGTCGTCTTAAAATCACCTGATGTCCCCTCTGTATTGGTGGAGACGGCCTTCATCTCCAATCGCCAAGAGGAGCGGCGGTTGAAGAGTGGCAAACATCAGCAAAAGGTTGCTAATGCCTTGATGCGGGGGATTCGTAACTACTTCACTTATCTTCCTCCACCAGGCACGTTGCTGGCTGCCAAAGCGGTGAGACGACATACTATCAATCCAGGCGAGACGCTCTCCTCCATTGCGGTGCGCTATCAAGTTAGCCTAAACCGACTCAAACATGCTAACCGACTAAAAGGTAGTAAAATTCGCGTCGGACAAGTGTTGGATATTCCTGTTATCTAATTTCTTGGTTTGGTCAAACCTGATAAACAGGTAGACTGCCCACCCCGATTGCTACCTCTGAACACGCTGATTGCCATGCGTATCCATGCTCTGCCGACTCTATTAATCAACCAAATCGCTGCGGGTGAGGTGGTTGAGAGACCCGCCTCCGTTATTAAAGAGTTGGTTGAAAATAGCCTTGATGCAGGCGCTACAAAAATTGAGATCGACATTGAGCAGGGCGGCATCAAACAGATGCGGGTGCGTGATAATGGCCAAGGTATCCATAAGGATGATTTAGCACTAGCGCTCTCTCGGCATGCGACTAGCAAGGTTAACTCACTCGATGAGTTGGAGCGCGTACAGAGTATGGGCTTTCGTGGTGAGGCGTTGCCGAGTATTGCCTCAGTCTCAAATCTCAGGTTGACCTCGCATGAGAGGGAGGCGGACTGCGCCTGGTCTGTTACCAGCAATGGCGATGAGATCTCCACAATTGAGCCAGCAGCCCATCCATTTGGTACCACCATTGATCTGCGTGACCTCTTCTTTAATACTCCCGCGCGGCGGAAGTTTTTACGTACTGAGAAGACTGAATTTGGTCATATCGAAACGGTTGTTAGGCGCATGGCATTGGCACGGTTTGATGTTGCTTTCACTTTAAAGCATAACCGCCGCGAAGTGCTGACTCTGCCGGTTGCTGAGGCGCAGGTTGACCGAGAGCGTCGGCTGACTAAATTGCTAGGTATGCAATTTCTTGAGAGTGCTATCTATATTCAGCATGAGGCAGTGGGATTAAGGCTATCGGGTTGGGTGGCACGCCCCATCTTCTCTCGTAGCCAGGCAGATATGCAGTATTTCTACGTCAATGGTCGACATATCCGAGACCGTTTAGTGAGTCATGGTGTGAGGCAGGCATTTCAAGATGTGCTCTATCATGGGCGGCATCCCGCCTATCTGCTCTATTTAGAGTTGGATCCGGTGATGGTTGATGTCAATGTCCATCCGACCAAACATGAAGTGCGTTTCCGTGAGTCACGGTTGGTACACGATTTTCTATTTCGCACCCTACACAAATCTTTGGCAGAGCCCGCAGCAGCTAGTCAGCCTGTTGCAACGAGTGGTAAGTCGATGCCATTAGAGAGTCACTCTTCAACCACCGCAGTAGTACAACAGACGATGCCACTACGAGTAGCTGAGCGCCCAGCGGCTTATCGTCCATCGATGCAGATGCAATATCCATCATCGCAATTAGGTGAAACAGAGAGTGGGGTTGGTCAGCCAATACCACCATTAGGGTTGGCGCTGGCGCAGCTGCATGGTATCTACATCCTCGCTCAAGATGCTGATGGTTTGATTCTAGTCGATATGCATGCTGGACATGAGCGAGTCACGTATGAGCGAATGAAGGTGGCATTTGAGGGGGAGGGGATTTGTAGTCAGCCGCTATTAGTACCGGTTAGAATGCAAGTGAGTCGACGAGAGGCGGAGTTGGCCGAGGGGTGTGATGAAGCTTTTGCTGGGCTCGGTTTAGAGCTGGATCGAACGGGTAATGAGTCTCTGCTGGTACGGAGCATTCCTGTCTATCTGCAAGGGGCTGATGTTGAGCGGCTGGTGCGTGATGTGCTCTCTGATCTGGTGATCTATGGGAATAGCAAACGGGTACGCCAAGAGATTGATGCCATATTAGCCACGATGGCCTGCCACGGCTCTGTACGGGCGAATCGTCGCCTGACCATTGATGAAATGAATGCCCTATTAAGAGAGATGGAGCGTACTGAGCGCTCAGAGCAGTGCAATCATGGCCGGCCAACCTGGACACGATTGACGATGGCTGAGCTAGATAAACTCTTTCTTAGAGGTCGCTAATGAGATCTCAGCAACCATGTGCTGTTTTTTTGATGGGGCCGACGGCATCGGGTAAGACTGACTTAGCAGTTGAGTTGGTGCAGCAGCGGCCCTGTGAAATTATTAGTGTTGACTCCGCATTGGTCTATCGTGGTATGGATATTGGTACCGCCAAACCTGATGCTGAACTGCTGGCTCTTGCACCACATCGGTTGATCGATATTTGTGATCCGAGTGATGCTTACTCTGCAGCACGCTTTCGTGATGATGCATTGGTGGCGATGGCGGAGATCACCGCTGCAGGTAGAACCCCGCTATTGGTGGGTGGCACCATGCTCTATTTTCGAGCGCTGCAGTATGGTCTCTCTGAACTACCTGTTGCGGATGCTGTCATTAGAGAGCGGTTAGAGCAGTTTCAAGTAGAATTTGGTCGGGCTGCACTACATAAGCGACTAGCTGAGGTAGATGCCATTGCTGCAAGCCGTATCCATCCCAATGATTCACAGCGAATAAAGCGGGCGTTGGAGGTGTTTGAATTGACTGGAAAGCCGATGTCACAACTGCAAAATAGGCAAGGTGAGCAGCAGTTGTCATACCGGCTGCTGAAGTTGGTGAGAGCGCCAGATGATCGGGCGGTGCTGCATCAGCGTATTGAACAGCGGTTCCACAAAATGTTGGAGCAGGGCTTTGAGGCGGAGGTTCGTGAGCTGATGAGGCATGAGGGTTTTTCGGCTGACCTACCATCGATGCGCTCAGTCGGCTATCGGCAGATGTTGAGCTACATCCAAGGTGAATATAGCTATGAAGAGATGATTAAGCGCGGCATCATTGCCACCCGTCAGCTCGCTAAACGTCAATTCACCTGGCTACGAGCCGAGAAGGAGCTACACTGGTTAATAGAAGGTGAGGATTTATCTTCACAGACCTTGAAATTGTTCAATGGAAGCGGCATATAGATCTTTTGTTGGTGTTATATCTAAATTTACAGATAAAGAGGATGGCTACTTTTGGTGTGAACTAAGTAGTAGTTTTTCCTTATGTACTGTAATTTCTTATCATAATATGAGTTAGTCGATGGTGCGTTTGCCGCGGGTGCAATCGCCTTTGTATAACAATAAAGGAGAATATCCATGTCCAAAGGGCAAAGTTTACAAGACCCTTTTCTTAATGCATTGCGTAAAGAGCGGGTTCCTGTATCAATTTTTCTTGTCAATGGAATCAAACTGCAAGGTGAGATTGAGTCGTTTGACCAATTTGTTGTGCTACTTAAAAATACGGTAAGCCAGATGGTCTATAAACATGCGATCTCTACCGTGGTGCCTTCACGAAATGTAAAAATTGTACCGCCAAGCAATCAAGTTGATGAAAGCCAAGGCCCTGGCAATCATTGATCAACTTGATGGTAGATGTTGGTTAATTGGTGGCTTGTTAGCTACCAACTCAAAAATAGTTTGAGTTCTATTCATATAAGCCCTTCTAATGTTTGAGCGCCCCAAATCTGGCGAGCGTGCTGTTCTTGTCTACCTGGATTTTGGCAAAGGAATTGACCCAGAAGCCTCTGAAGAGTTCTGGGATTTAGCTGTTTCAGCCGGTGCTCAACCCACCTCCGTCATCTCTGGTAAAAGGGCGCGCCCTGATGCACGCCACTTTGTCGGCACGGGTAAGGTTGATGAGATAAAAGATTCACTGGTTGAGTCAGAGGCTGGCTTGGTTATCTTCAACCACCAATTATCTCCTAGCCAGGAGCGCAACCTTGAAGCGGCACTTAGCTGTCGGGTTGTTGATCGTACGGGGCTTATTCTCGATATTTTTGCTCAGCGGGCAGACTCCTTTGAAGGTAAGTTACAGGTCGAGCTTGCTCAACTGCGTCATCTATCTACACGCTTAGTCCGTGGCTGGACACATCTTGAGCGCCAGAAGGGTGGCATCGGCCTACGTGGGCCTGGTGAGACTCAGCTTGAGACGGATCGCCGTCTATTGGGCGTGCGTATCACTCATCTTCGGCAACGGCTGGAGAAGGTGGAGTCCCAGCGCAACCAAGGGCGCCGTGCAAGAAAACGGGCCGATATGCCTACAGTTTCATTGGTTGGCTATACCAATGCAGGAAAATCGACACTCTTTAACCGGCTATCAGGTTCGGCAGTCTATGCAGCAGACCAGCTATTTGCCACGTTAGACCCTACGCTACGCCGTATTGATACGGTAGAGACGGGGCCATTGATCTTGGCAGATACAGTCGGTTTTGTGCGTGATCTACCACATGACCTGGTGGCAGCCTTTAAATCAACACTCCAAGAGACCACCTCGGCAGATCTGCTGCTGCATGTAATCGATGCTGCTAACCCATCGCGCGCATCACAAATTGCTGAGGTTAACTCGGTTCTACGGCAGATTGGGGCTGATGAAGTGCCGCAAATTGAGGTCTATAACAAAATTGATGCTGATGAGCAGTTACAGCCAAAAATAGAGTGGGATGAGGAGGGCTTGGCGGTGCGTGTCTGGTTATCGGCTAAAAATGGTGAAGGCATTGAGCTGCTGTTGCAAGTGCTGGCAGGTTTTTTCCAACAGACGCAGAGTCGCCATTCGCTTCGTCTTGAGTCAACAGATGGACGATTGCGGGCTAAGCTGTATGAAGTGGGACGAGTGATCTCAGATCAGGCGACCGAAGATGGGGGGTGGGAGATGGATGTTACCCTTGCCAGTCGTGAATTTAATCGTCTTCTTCAGCAAGAAGTACTACTTGAGCAGCGTCTAATTACCTGATGTGCTTGCTCCTAGCGAGCAGGCACCATAAAATCACCCCTCAGAATTTTTTATCTTTCGACTTCCTATTGTTAGAAGTACGACCTTACAACGGCGTAGAGAGCGCACTTTGCTTCTCTGGCCCAACTAAAAACGTGGAGTTTTATATGGCCTGGAATGAACCGGGTAGTGGGGACAAAGATCCCTGGAGTGGTAACAAAGGGGGCAAGCAAGAAGGCCCGCCTGACCTCGACGAAGTGGTAAAGAATATTCAGAAAAAGTTAGGCGGCATGTTTGGTGGTGGCGGTAAAGGGCCACGTAGCGTCGACTCTGGTGGTGGTTCATCACCATCTGGCCCCGCCTCATCCATCGGTATTGGCCTGGTTATTTTGGTCATTTTTCTCGGCTGGATGGCATCGGGTATCTATATTATTCAGCCGGCTGAACGTGGTGTTGTCCTGCGCTTTGGTGCCTACAATGATACGACACTACCTGGGCCGCATTGGCATTTCCCTGCGCCGATCGAGAGTGTACTCAAGGTTGATGTTGATCAGATCTCATCCTTCCGTCACAAGGCACTGATGCTGACACGCGATGAGAACATCATCGATGTTGAGTTCACCGTGCAATCACGTATCCAAGATGCAGCAGATTATCTTTTTCAGGACCAAAACCCTGAAAAAACCATGCGCGATGCAACTGAAACCTCTGTTCGAGAGGTGATCGGTAAAAGTAACCTCGACTTTGTTCTGACCGAAGGTCGTAGCTCTATTACTGAACAGATCCGCGTTGGCGTTCAAGCCTTGCTGGTGCAGTACAAAACCGGCCTTGAGGTGACCAGTGTCAACATGCAACCAGCCAAGCCACCTGAGCAGGTTAAGAGTGCATTTGATGACGCCATTAAAGCGCGTGAGGATAAGGAGCGCATAGAGAATCAGGCTGAAGCCTATGCTAATGAAGTGCTGCCAAAGGCACGCGGTGAAGCTGCTCGCCAAGTGGCCGATGCAGAAGCCTATCGTGACAAGGTGATTGCTGAAGCAGAGGGTGAAAGCAACCGCTTTCTCGCTGTGCTTGCTGAGTATGAAAAGGCACCTGAAGTGACACGTGAACGCCTCTACCTCGATACGGTTGAAGAGGTGATGTCTGGTACCAACAAGGTGATTATGGATGTTAAAGAGGGTAGTAGCCTGATGTATCTGCCGTTAGATAAATTGATCGAGAAGGGGCGCATCAAAACATCAGCGACCAGCTCGACCTTTAATAATCCGCTTGATGACATAACACCGTCATCAAGATCATCCAGCCGAGATGTCAACCGTGACCGGAGGGGCAGATAATGAACCTTAAAACCATACTGCCCTTTCTAGCGATAGTTGTTGGCGTTGCTGTCTATTCTTCGACATTTATTGTCAACCAGTGGGAGATGGCACTGAAGTTACGTCTGGGTGAAATTGTCGATAGTGACTATGAACCTGGCCTGCATTTCAAACTGCCTATTGTGCATAACGTCACTAAATTCGATGGCCGAATTCAGACGCTTGATGCACGCCCTGAGCGTTTTATCACCCTTGAGAAGAAGGATGTGATCGTTGACTCATACGTCAAATGGCGTATCACCAACGTAGCACTCTATTTTCGTTCAACGGGTGGCAGCGCAACTAAAACGGGTCGACTGTTGGCTGAGCGAATTAATACCAGCTTGCGAGACGAATTTGGTAAACGCACCATTCAAGAGGTCATCTCTGGTGATCGTACTGAAATTATGGCGTTGTTGACCAAAGAGTCAGATTCTCAGGCATCTGAGCTGGGGATTGAAGTGCTGGATGTTCGAATTAAACAGATCGATCTGCCTGCCGAGGTGAGTGGATCAGTTTATGAGCGTATGCGCGCTGAACGTGAACGTGTCGCCCGTGATCTACGCGCAAAAGGTGCCGAGGCTGCAGAGAAGATTCGCGCGGGGGCAGATAAAGAGCGAACCGTCATTTTGGCAAATGCCTATAAACAAGCGGAAGAGGAGCGTGGTGCAGGCGATGCTAGATCGTCTGCCGTCTACGCAGATGCTTACAACACTAATCGTGAGTTCTACTCCTTCTACCGCAGCCTGAACGCCTACAAAAGCGTCTTTCGGGGTGGGCAGGATATTATGGTGTTAGAGCCTAATTCAGAGTTCTTCCGCTACTTCAAAAATCAGTTAGGAAAATAGGCATTGTTACAGTGCCGAGTATCTCAGCCCCATCATCTGAAAAAAGTGATGGGGCTGCAGGAACATTAGATGTGGGATTCATTGTGGATGGCCCTCGCACTCTTGCTGGTGATTGAGGGGATACTCCCCTTTCTTGACCCCAAAGGGATGCGCCGGTCGATGCTGATGATTGCAGAATTGGATGACCGCACACTACGAATTATCGGTCTATTTAGCATGCTCGGCGGTGTCGCCCTGCTCTATTTGGTAAATTGATGCAAAACAATCGTTGGATTTTACCGGATGGTATCGAAGAGATGCTGCCGCCCCAGGCACAAATGCTGGAGCAGCTGCGCCGAGATCTGTTAGATCACTACAAAAGTTGGGGTTACCAACTGGTGATGCCGCCCTTTATTGAATTTTTAGATTCACTGTTGACCGGCACTGGCAGTGATCTTGATCTACAGACCTTTAAGTTGACTGATCAAGTAACAGGACGACAGCTCGGTATTCGAGCTGATATTACCCCTCAAGCAGCACGGATGGATGCACACCAACTGCGTTGTGATCATCCATCACGCCTCTGTTACATGGGTACTGTTTTACGCACCCGCCCCGATGGTTTTGCCAGCTCCAGAA
Organism: Sedimenticola sp.; assembly: GCA_027068675.1. Taxonomy (GTDB): domain Bacteria; phylum Pseudomonadota; class Gammaproteobacteria; order Chromatiales; family Chromatiaceae; genus JAKITT01. The sequence continues at coordinate 7,533 of JAMOMH010000049.1, read as the reverse complement.
GCCCGTTACAGATTGGTGCAGAGCTGTATGGCCATGCGGGCATTGAGAGTGATGTCGAGATTTTGAGCCTGATGATCGACACATTGGATATGAGCGGTGTTAATGGTATTCACCTCGATCTAGGTCATGTTGGAATCTATCGTGGTTTGGCCAAAGAGGCCGGATTGAGTGAGTCTCAAGAGGCGGCTCTATTTGAAGCACTACAGCGTAAAGCTGAGAGTGAGATCAATGCACTATTAGCTGAGTTTGATATCACTGCTGAGCAGTGCAACATGTTTATAGCGCTGGCCAGCCTCAATGGTGGTGATGCGATTGAGCGAGCAAAGCAACAGCTAGAGAGTGCGGGTAATGAGGTCAAGGAGGCGCTTGATTATCTGCAGCGAGTTGTAGATCAAATCAAGCAATCTCTGCCTGAGCTACCGCTCCATTTTGATCTGGCGGAACTACGTGGTTATCACTTTCATACCGGCGTTGTGTTTGCAGCTTTTGTACCTGGCCAAGGGCAAGAAATCGCCCGTGGTGGTCGTTATGATGCGATTGGCCAAGTGTTTGGGCGGGCGCGTCCAGCAACGGGTTTTAGTGCAGATTTGAAACAGCTCTTTCAGCTAGGCCACTCTGCCAGAGATGTTACAGCTGTCGAGCGTATCTTAGCGCCATCAATGGATGATCTTTCATTGAAAAATAAGATTGCAGCACTGCGTGCCGAAGGGCACTGCGTTATATCAACCCTGCCTGGGCAGCAAGGCGGAGCTGCTGAGATGGGTTGTAGTAAAATTTTAGTGTGTGAAGAGGGTGCTTGGCAGCTAGCCGACACCAAATAACCAATTTAGAGAACCTGAGAAATAGTCATGGGTAAGAGCGTTGTAGTCATTGGTACTCAGTGGGGTGATGAGGGTAAAGGCAAGGTAGTCGATCTATTAACCGATCGTTCCGCTGCCGTTGTACGGTTTCAGGGAGGTCATAATGCCGGCCATACCCTTGTTATTGATGGCGAAAAAACTGTTTTACATCTGATTCCATCAGGCATTTTGCGTGATGGTGTACGCTGCCTGATTGGCAATGGCGTGGTGCTCTCACCCGAGGCGCTGCTAAAAGAGCTGGGCGTATTGGAGCAGAGCGGTATACCCGCCCGTGAACGTCTCACCATTAGTGATGCTTGCCCGTTGATTCTGCCCTACCACATTGCATTGGATCAGGCGCGTGAGCTGGCACGTGGCAAGAAAGCGATTGGTACCACTGGTCGCGGCATCGGCCCTGCTTATGAAGATAAGGCGGCGCGTCGTGGCATTCGTCTAGGTGAGCTGATGGAGGGCGCCCACTTCAGTGAACGTCTACGTGAAGTGATGGAGTATCACAACTTCACGCTACAAAATTACTATAAAGTTGATGCCGTCGATTACCAGAAGGTGCTTGATGAGGCTTTAGCACAAGCCGAAGAGATTCGCCCAATGGTTGGCGATGTGACTGGCATCATCCATCAACTACAGGATGAGGATGCCAGCATCCTATTTGAGGGGGCGCAGGGTTCGATGCTGGATATCGACCACGGCACCTACCCTTATGTCACCTCATCCAATACCACTGCAGGCAGTGCAGCCACCGGTAGTGGCGCTGGGCCACGAGATCTTGACTACCTGTTGGGTATCGTAAAAGCCTATACCACTCGTGTTGGCGGCGGGCCATTCCCAACTGAACTGTTTGATGATGATGGCAAGCACTTGAGTGACAAAGGGCATGAGTTTGGTGCTACCACTGGACGCGCCCGCCGTTGTGGCTGGCTTGATACCGTCGCACTACGCCGCACCCTGCGTCTGAATAGTATTAGTGGCCTCTGCATCACCAAGTTGGATGTATTGGATGGTTTGGAGAGACTAAAAATCTGTGTTGCCTACAACCTGAAGGGTGAAGAGATAACCAGCCCGCCAACAGGTGCTGACCTGTTTGAGCAGTGTGAGCCCATCTATATCGATATGCCGGGGTGGAGTGATTCAACGGTAGGTGCTCAAAATATTGATGCACTACCTCAAGCGGCACGCAACTATCTGAATAAGCTTGAAGAGCTGTGTGGTGTGCCTATCCACATTGTTTCAACCGGTCCAGACCGTAAAGAGACCATGGTTCTGACTGACCCATTCTCAGTTTGATGATCTAAAAGATAGCCGTGAATAACGCCAATAAACGCCTCTAATCAATAGGCGTTTATTGGCGTTCATTTGTGGCTATTTCATTACCAATAAAGCGCATCTTCCCTCTACATACCTCAGATAGATCACCGCCATGGAAAAGACCTACAACCCCACCGATTTAGAGCAACGCTGGTATGAGACCTGGGAGCAGAAAGGTTACTTTGCCCCTCAAGAGTCCGCCTCTACCGCCTACAGCATCATGATTCCGCCACCCAATGTGACTGGCAGTCTGCATATGGGGCATGGTTTTAACAACACGATTATGGATACGCTGATCCGCTATCATCGAATGAAAGGTGATAAAACGCTGTGGCAGGCGGGTAGTGATCATGCGGGTATTGCCACACAGATGGTCGTAGAGCGGCAGTTAGAGGCGGCAGGACAATCTCGTCACGACCTGGGGCGTGAGGCCTTCATTGAAAAAATTTGGGGTTGGAAAGAGGAGTCTGGCAGTACCATCACCAGCCAACTGCGTCGACTTGGCTCCTCACTCGATTGGGAGAATGAGCGCTTCACTATGGATGATGGCCTCTCTGATGCGGTGAAAGAGGTCTTTGTTCGTCTCTATGAAGAGGGGCTGATCTACCGTGGCAAACGGCTGGTCAACTGGGATCCAAAGCTGCACACCGCCGTCTCTGATTTAGAGGTGATCTCTGAAGAGGAGCGTGGCCACATGTGGCACATGCGCTATCCATTGAGCAACGGCCAGGGCCACTTGGTGGTAGCCACCACACGCCCTGAAACAATGTTGGGTGACTGCGCCGTAGCTGTCAACCCAAATGATGAACGCTACAAACATATGATTGGTGAGCTGCTAGAGTTGCCGTTGACCGGCCGCAAAATCCCCATCATCGCTGACGAAGAGCATGTTGACCCTGAGTTTGGTACCGGTTGTGTCAAGATCACACCCGCACACGATTTCAACGATTATGCTGTTTGGATGCGTCACCGTGATGAGAAAATGGTCAGTGAACAGCAGCATGGCGGCCTGATCAATATCTTCACCACCGATGCCGCCATCCGTGACAATGAAGAGGATGAAGGGCAACTACTGCCGGCAAAATATATCGGCTTAGACCGTTATGTAGCGCGGAAACAGATTGTTGCAGAGCTTGATAAATTGGGCCTGCTGGAAAAGGTTGATGACCATAAACTGGTTGTGCCTCGTGGCGACCGTTCAGGTGTGGTGATTGAGCCGTTATTGACGGATCAGTGGTATGTAAAAACAGGGCCACTGGCCAAACCAGCCATTGAGGCGGTTGAGAGTGGCAAGGTGCGTTTTGTACCGGATAACTGGAAAAATACCTACTATGAGTGGATGAACAATATCCAGGATTGGTGCATCAGCCGTCAGATCTGGTGGGGTCATCGTATTCCCGCTTGGTATGATGATGAGGGTAATATCTACGTTGGGCGCTCTGAGCAAGAGGTGCGTGAGAAGCATAATCTGCCTGCCGATTACAAAATACGCCAGGATGAGGATGTGCTTGATACCTGGTTTAGCTCTGCCCTCTGGCCCTTCTCTACTCTGGGCTGGCCAAATGATACTGAGCGTCTGAAAGATTTCTACCCAACCAATGTTCTGGTCACCGGTTTCGATATCATTTTCTTCTGGGTCGCCCGTATGATCATGATGGGCGAGAAGTTTATGGATGCGGTGCCATTCCATGAGGTCTATGTGCATGGCTTGGTGCGCGACTCTAATGGCGACAAGATGTCTAAATCAAAAGGCAATGTGCTTGATCCGATTGATCTGATTGATGGAATCGACCTAGAGTCACTGGTCACCAAACGTACCAGCGGCATGATGCAGCCAAAACTGGCTAAGAAAATTGAAAAACAGACTCGTAAAGAGTTTCCCGATGGTATCCCAAGCTTTGGTACGGATGCCGTACGTTTTACCTTTGCTGCACTGGCTGCCACGGGTCGTGATATCAAATTTGATATGGGCCGTGTTGAGGGTTACCGCAACTTCTGTAACAAGATCTGGAATGCCGCTCGTTATGTGCTGATGAATACAGAAGATCAAGATTGTGGCCAAAATGGTGGTGATGTTGAGCTTTCACTGGCTGACCGCTGGATCATCTCAAAACTACAGCAGGCGGAGAAAACCGTCTGTGATGCGATTGATAACTACCGTTTTGACCAAGCCGCCAAAGCGATCTATGAGTTCACCTGGAATGCCTACTGTGACTGGTACCTTGAGCTGGCTAAAGCGACCCTGAATGATGACAACGCCACCGCTGAAGCCAAACGGGGCACTCGTCGTACCCTAGTACGTGTGCTAGAAACCCAGTTGCGCCTGATGCATCCAATAATGCCATTCATTAGTGAAGAGATCTGGCAACGTGTCGCCCCACTAGCGGCCAAATCTGGTGAGACTATCATGACTCAATCTTTTCCTCAGTTTGATGAGTCAAAAATCGATACCGATGCCATCAAAGAGATGGAGTGGGTGATGCAGTTCATTCTTGGCATGCGCCGAATTAAGGGTGAGATGAATATCCCACCGGGTAAAAAGTTACCGATATTGTTACAGCACAGCAGCGAGCAAGATCGTAACTGGCTGCAAGCAAATCGTAACTATCTTGATGTTATGGCACGGTTGGAGTCAGTCACACTTCTCGAAGTGGATGATAGACCGCCTGAGTCCTCCACAGCACTGGTTGGTGAGATGGAGCTGCTGATCCCAATGGCGGGTCTAATCGACAAAGAGGCTGAGCTGGCACGCTTGTCGAAGGAGCTTGAAAAACTGGGTAAAGAGCTATCTGCTGCTGAGAGCAAACTACAAAATCCAAGCTTTGTTGATAAAGCTCCTGCGGTTGTGGTCGATAAAGTTCGGCAAAAAATGGAAGAACTACGTTCTGCCATTACTCGCTTAAAGGAGCAGCAGAACAAAATCACCGCTTTGTGAGCTCTGCACTAGAATAGTGATAGGGACTTTGCGTTTTTCTTATTTTGAGCGAAACTTAGAAGAGGTTCATAGGGTTGTTCAATATGCAGAGATGGCAAAAAATAGATTTGATGGTAGTGATGTTGGTATTACTGCTTGCCGCTCAATCGGCTAGTGCAGAGATCTTCAAATACCGTGATGCTAATGGTCGATTACACTTTACCGATAAACGGATGGGGGGTGATTTTTCGCTAATTTGGCGCTCCTCACCCTCTAGGGCAAAGGGCTCCGCAATGGATCGGCTGAAACGAAACCGTAGCCGATTTTCACCACTTATTGATCGTATTGCTAAACAGACAACCTTGCACCCAGCGCTGGTGCATGCGGTGATTCGTGCTGAGTCAGCCTACAATCCCAAAGCGGTCTCATCTGCTGGGGCGGTTGGCTTGATGCAGCTGATGCCTGCTACAGCGGCTCAATATGGCATCACTGATCTAACAAATCCTGTTGAGAATATTAGAGCAGGTTCGCTCTATCTAAAGAAACAGCTTGATCACTTCCAAGATCTATCACTTGCGTTGGCTGCTTATAATGCAGGTGAGAATGCGGTGCGCCGCTATGGAAATACCATCCCTCCATTTCCTGAGACACAGCGCTATGTTAAAAAAGTGCTAACTTTTTATCGACAAAACAGGTGACCGCGTAGCCTATTTTTATTCAGGTTCTTCAGGTTCAAACCAGCGTTATTTTTGCACTCAATTGGTGTTAATTTTCAGCGTTGCCGTTATCTGCCTGCCAATCCTCTACCATCTCTTCAATGGCTTTGACCACCTCCTGAGAGATATCAATAATATGGAAGCCTGTCCAAAAGTTCCCCTCTTGGCGAGCAGGGCTAGACCAGAGTGCTGTCGCTCCAAAAGATAGTGTGCCAATGGGGTCGGTTAGGTGTACATCCATCTGGAAAACAGTATCAATGGCTATTGGCTCCCTGCTTATTAGCAGCAGCCCTTCTGTCGTGATATTGACGACCTGACCAAGTGATACCCCTGTGTGGTGATCAGAGGTCTCTAAAACAATATTGGCTACTTTTCTAATCTGCTTTCTTTTATTGTTCATGGTGCTTTTCCTGATAGCGGCATTTTATTCCATATCTTAGGTGACCTGATCTACTTTGGATAGTGAGCTTTTTAACATGCGCCTAATAGCATGCAGGGTACGCTCAACAAAGGGGTCGCTACTCTCTTCTATCAGCTTTGAACGACCATCAATCAGCTCTTGAGCGAGTAGGTTGAGAGGTTTAATGGCGGTTTGAATCCCTGCGCGATCAACAAACATGCAGGTGGCGGTGAGAGGGCTAAGCCAAGAGAGCCTGACGCGCTTAATGGTGCCTGGTTTGTTACCTGTGATTTCAAACCATGTGCCAAATTTGATCTCCCTAATTTTGTTCATCATCTCAAGTTCAGCTTTAGGAATATCACACTCACTCTCTTTGGTGGCCATTGGTACAGAGGGGTTTTTGCTGCCCACTTTTTGTGTCGGTGCTGTGATGATATCTTCATCAGGCTTCTGGCGAGATGTGCTGCTTGAAGTGACTGACTCAGGACTATTTAATAGGTCAAAAATAACCTTGCCTTGCTTGATGTTGTAACCACCCAATGAGGCGAGCCCCTCTTTAACTGATTGACGTAGGAGTGGGAGCAATTTGGCTAGCTCAGTCATCTCACTGGCTGTGGTTTTAGGCTCAAATACCCAAACTAGATCGTCGGCAAGGCGCAGAGCATCCTTCCAATCTGAGCTGAGTTCGCCCTCTGGGTGGCGAAGTAGAGTGAAGATAAGTTTGTCGGTCCAGCTCTGTCGTAAAAAATCTTTTATTGGGAGAGGCAGTGCAGCGCTATGTAGGCGAGCCTTGATCTCCTGTTGAGCACGTTGTTTAGCAATATTGAGCTTCTCTCTGCCCATGGCTGCTTCTTTGGCACGCTTTTCTAGCGCATCACTCTTCTGTTTAAAGTGCTGCATTTTTTCTCTGAAGTTTGAAAACAGCTCATCGTATAGTGAGAGATCTTCATTAAACTCTTTGAGAATTCTATCGACGATGATCTGCATCTCAGGATAGATGCCCCGTTTTAAATTACTCTCATCGACCCAGTGGCTGCCCGCTTCAACTAAGCTGTCGAGCAGTCTGCGTGCGACATGTTGAGTATTGGTCAGCATGGTGCGGTCAATGATGGTGGTTTTCAAATAGGGGGTGTGCAGGTAGCTGATGAGTGCTTTTGCTACGTTTGGTAGAATGGGGTCATTCAGCATGTATTCAAACAGCATGCCGACTAGGTCGATGGTGTCTTCATCGAGTGTGTCTATTTGACCATGACTGACGCTATTGTAGATATTGGTGCGCTCTTCTACCAGTGTATTTTTAATGCGTTGGAGAAACTGCTCATCAATCTCGATGTTTGG
>JAMOMH010000048.1 GCA_027068675.1 Sedimenticola sp. | reverse complement strand
GTAAATCATGCGCAGTGTATTGAGTATATCATTACGATCAAAATGGTGATATTCCTTGCAGAAGTCATATGAAAACTACTGTTTAAGCTCAACTTTTCCCCGTTTTAACCGCTAATAGATCTACTTGTCATATCATGCCTAAAGGGTTAGGCTTCGCAGAAGATTAGGGGCAGAAAGAAACCATCATGCAGGACTATAAATCTCTTTACTCATTTGAGCGCTCCCACAGCCGTAAAAACATGCTCAGAAAAGGGCTATTTGCTCTTCCGCTGTTGATTCTATTTGTCAGCGCACTCTATGCCGATTTTGGTGAGCAATCACCACCTCAAACCTCTATTCAAACATCGCCCGATAGTGCTGACCCCATTGTGGTCAAGCTAAAGCTGCCTACACTCGATAACAGTAAACCCATTGATATCGAGCTTGATAACACTCCCATTGCTGCCAGCAAACCTGTAGCGGCGGCCGCACCACCCGCTAAGCAAACACCACCCGTGGTTGTGAAGGCTACACCCAAAGAGATCAACGGAAAATGGTCTATTCATAAAGTAAAGTCAGGCGATACTCTAGCCAAGATTTTCTCTAAATATGGGCTTAGCGCCAAGTTGCTGCACAATATTGTCACCAGCAGCCCAGAGAGCGCCAAATTAGCCCATATCAAACCTGGCCAAGAGCTACGTATCAACACCGACACAGCGGGTGAGTTTATCACCCTGACTCAAGTGATTGATGCCATTCATAGCTTAGAGATAAAACGCACAGCTGATGGCTTCTCTACCGAACGGATCAAGCAACAGGTGGAGTACCGCACCGCTTTTTCTAACGGCACCATCTCCCAATCACTCTTCCTTAGCGCAAAAGAGGCAGGGTTGTCAGACCCACTCATCATGTCACTGGCCAATATCTTCGCCTGGGATATCGACTTTGCACTTGAGATTCGCAGCGGTGACAGCTTTACAGTGATTTACCAAGAGGAGTTTTTGAACGGTAAAAAACTGCGTAACGGCCCCATCTTAGCCGCTGAATTCATCAATCGAGGCAAATCATTCCAAGCCGTTCGTTATATAGATAAGACGGGAGATACTGACTATTTTACGCCAGAGGGTGATAGTGTCCGCAAAGCTTTTCTACGCTCTCCTGTTGATTTTCGCCGTATCAGCTCACGTTTCCAAGGCGCTCGCTACCACCCCGTATTGGGTAAAAAACGCCCTCACCGCGGTGTCGACTATGCCGCACGCACTGGCACTCCCGTTAAGGCATCAGGTGATGGAAAAATCATCTTCCGTGGTCGTAAAGGCGGTTATGGCAAAACAGTAGTGCTGCAACATGGCGGCGGAATCACCACACTCTATGCTCACCTCAACAGCTATATGTTGAAACGCAAAAAAGGCAGTCGTGTAAAGCAGGGAGAGACCATCGGTTTCGTCGGCAAAACAGGCGTCGCCACAGGCCCACATCTACACTATGAGTTCCGTCTCAATGGCACACACCGCAACCCTCTAACTGTTAAATTGCCCGCGGCCAGTCCTGTTGCAAAAGCCTATCGTGATGATTTCAAGCTTCAGACGGCTCCACTCACCGCCCAATTAGCCACTTTAAGCCGTATATTGCTTGCGGATGCCCAACTCTAGAACACTCTTTATCGGCCTAATGTCAGGCACCAGCATGGATGGCATTGATGCTGTTGTGGTCGACTTTAGCGGCCATCTGCCTCACCTAATTGCATCGCATCAAGAGCCAATACCCGACAAGCTACAGCAGAGCCTACGCCAGCTGGCTCAACCAGGCAACGATGGTATTGATCAGGTGGGGGTAGCTGATGTTCAAATGGGCCATCTACTCGCTAAAGCGGTTAATAATCTACTGTCATTAAACGGCATAGCTCCTAGCGATATCACTGCCATCGGCAGCCACGGCCAGACACTACGCCACCGCCCCAATGGAGAGACACCTTTTACTCTTCAGGTGGGCGACCCCAACACACTGGCCCAGTTCACAGGCATCACCACTATTGCTGATTTCAGACGCCGGGATATGGCTGCTGGTGGGGAGGGCGCACCCCTGGTTCCCGCCGTACACGCCAATCTATTTCAGCAAGTTGGCCACTCTCGTATTGTCCTCAACATCGGTGGTATTGCCAATATCACGCTACTGCCCGCAGACTGCAATATGCCCGTTATTGGTTACGATACTGGGCCTGGCAATACCCTCATGGATAGCTGGTGCCGACAGCACCTAAACAGACCATTTGATAAGCATGGTAACTGGGCCAGTATAGGTAAGGTGCAGCAACCTCTACTAGAAGCGATGCTTGCAGACCCCTACTTCTCTCGCCAACCACCCAAAAGTAGTGGTCCGGAGTATTTCAGCCCCACATGGTTACAGCAGAAAATAGCCACACGATCACTCAGCAACCAAGATGTCCAAGCCACTCTGTTAGAGCTAACCGCTCAAAGCATCACTCAAGCTATTCAGCAGCATGATATTGAGAGCAAAGAGATATTGGTCTGTGGCGGAGGAGTACATAACCAACATTTGATGCAGCGGTTGGCTACACTGCTCCAACCTATCAAAGTTCACAGCACAGCAACAGCCGGAGTAGAGCCAGATTGGCTGGAGGCATTAGCCTTTGCTTGGCTGGCCTACCGCACACTGAATGGACTCACAGGCAACCTGCCTGATGTGAGCGGGGCCGACAATGCTGTCATTTTAGGCGGTATCTACCTCGCCTAATCAGAGGCAGAAAAAAGGGGGCAGCGCTGAATGGCACTGACTTAAGCCCTAACACTTCACTATCTCTGTTTTTTTTGGTGGCCATTTTTCCGAACATCCTTCCTCGCATCCTGTCTCAATTGAGTAAGTAGTGGGAACTGTTTTTGTCGCCGTTTTAATGCGCGTGGCTCTATTCTTCCAGGACGCTTGCCGACGCGGAGTTCAGCAATCAGGATAAGTAAACCCTCCATGGCAACTCTATCATGCGTTCCACCTCCGTACTGTTCATTCACCAAGGCAAGAACCCGTGCAGAAGAGGCATCAAATTCGGTTGTTCTCCGCTTTGTTGAGTGAGGTTTTATCATTTTCCTGTCCCTCGCCGCCTGCATCAGTCGCACAAGCACAGGACTGATGCAGGCGGCGAGGGATAGGGAAATGAAGTTATACCTGTCCTGAGCCTGATGCTGAAGGAGCAAATTACCCAGCATAGGCCGTTGGGAGCAATGTTCTGTCGCATCAATGAGTTATGGAGATATGCGATGCTTTTTTCACTCACATAAGCGGAGAGGAGCCTCAAATTCTATATTTTCTCTATTTAATTCAGTTGGTTACGACTTTGTACCGCTCAACTAACAACCATATATTTGCAGCGTAATAGCTTTGATCAATAATTTTTCTTATGGTGTGATTGAATTATTACTCTGACCCCGAACTCCCGAACTCGAATTCTGCTATCGCTTTTGGGAAGCAGAAATTCCTAACAGAATCTTGAGGTTATGCGTAGAACACTGTTCTGTAACTTGTCGTGGAACAGTAAGTTAGTGCAGAGGCATTTTATTTATTGATATATATTCCGGCTTTTTAGCTGAATTGTTTTCTAGTGCCATTTGACAGAGTTACGGCTCATATGTGTTAGAAGCATCTTATTGAGCCTGGAATAATTTTCGACTTTCCTAAATTTATAGCAAATGCAATTATTGAACTAGATATAAATTCACCACTCAGTGAGCTCTCTAGCACCTCAAATTTACAATCCCAAACATCAATTATCTCTGCTTCACTTAGATCATGTTTT
>JAMOMH010000047.1 GCA_027068675.1 Sedimenticola sp. | reverse complement strand
ACAGCCTTCCTTGCAGACAATGGATTCCACTACTGGGCAACAGATCTACGTCCAACATTAGATAATGAGGTGCCAACAAGTATTTTTGATCTTAGTAGTGATATTGACAATGATGGTGATGTAGATGATCACGATATCTTCTGGAACCCTAAAAACAACCCTGCAAGCTGGCAGCACATGGTGACCTATACCATCGGCATGGGTGTCGATGGCCTGCTAGCCTTTCCAGGTGATTATACTAACCTACTAAGCGGCGATATAAACTGGAGTAACAACCAGATTGATGACCTGTGGCATACCGCAATCAATAGTCGGGGGAAATATTTTTCAGCCTCAAATGCGTCTGAAATGGTGAGATCATTTGCAGATATTGTTGGCAACATTATTGATCGCACAGGCTCCTCTGCAGCCGTCTCTCTAAACTCTGGCTACATTCAAAGTGACTCCCGCGTTTACCAGGCGCGTTTTGATACCAATGGATGGGCAGGCCACCTACTATCCAAAAGTATATCTACTGGCTCAAATTGCGGTTCAGTGCCTATAGGTTCAATCTGCGAGACAGTGTGGGATGCAGCTTGTAGTCTTGATGGTGGTACCTGTGCAGCAACAGGCTCTACCGTTACCGCACAAAGCAGTCGAAGCATCATTACTATGAACAGCTCCACAAAGCAGGGCACAGGACTTAACTGGGATGATCTATCTAGCGATCAACAAGGGACGCTGCGTGATCCAGATGGGCTGTTTGGTGTAGCCTCACAAGGCCCTGTTCAGTATGGCAAGGATGTACTCAACTTTCTCCGTGGAGATCGTAACCTTGAGGTTTCAAATGGGGGTACATTCCGAAACCGTACCAGTATTTTTGGCGATATAATTCATTCCACCCCAGTTTATGTTGATGCCCCCAACCGCCATTACACGACCAATAGTAACTTCCCAGAGGCCTCTTCATACCCAGCTTTTATCTCAAGTAATTCAAGCCGCATACCGATGGTCTATGTTGGCAGTAATGACGGCATGCTGCATGGCTTCAAGGCAAGCACAGGTGAGGAGCTATTTGCATACATGCCCAATGAGGTCTTTAACAACCTTTGGCAGCTACACACCACCGACTATGCTCATATGAGTTATGTGGATGGCCCGATTGTGGAAGGGGATGTCTATTATGACAGCAATTGGCATACCGCTCTTGTTGGTGGTTTAGGGTTGGGTGGACAGGGTTACTATGCGCTAGAAATTACCAACCCTGGGACACTCAATGAAACAAATGCCAGCTCTACCTTGTTGTGGGAGTTCACCGATGATGATGATCCAGATATGGGATACAGCTTTGGTAAACCCAGTATTGTCCGACTCAATAATGGTAAGTGGGCAGCTATTTTTGGCAACGGGCTAAACAATACAGACAGCTCAGATAGCTCCATCAGCAGTGATGGCCAAGCAGCAATATTTATTATCGATATTGAGACAGGCGGGCTTATAAAGAAGTTATCAACGAATGCCGGTAAAGCAGATGACCCCACCGGTTCTTCTAGGCCAAACGGCATTATGGGCATTAGCCCTGTAGATTTGAATGGCGATTTTATTGTCGATTCACTCTATGCCACCGATATTTTTGGCAATCTTTGGGCATATGATCTCTCAGCATCAAACCCCAATATGTGGTCATCAAAGTACGGAAGTAGCAGCCATCCACAGCCACTATTTTCAGCAGAAGATGATCTTGGCAATGCACAATCTATCACAACACTGCCCGTTGTTGGCAAACACCCAACAGGTATGGGCACAATGGTCTATTTTGGCACCGGCAGGTATTTAGGAAAGGCAGATATTGCAGATACCAGCAGACAGAGTTTCTACGCTATATGGGATGATGGCATCAATAATGGCTTTGAACGAGAAGAGCTTCTTGAGCAGTCCATAATTCACGTCAATTTAACTCAATTTGCCAGCACGGATGCCAGAGTCTCCTCAAATCATACTATTCAGTGGAATGACGGAAAGCGAGGCTGGTATATGGATTTACCCGAATCAGGTGAGCGGGTCCATCAAGAGTCTCTGTTACGAAATGGCAGAATAATTTTTGTCACGGCAACACCATCGAGTGACCCTTGCCTATCAGGTGGTACACATTGGTTAATGGAGTTGAATGCTTCAAATGGCTCACGACTTGATCTGACTCCTTTTGATTACGATAGAGATGGTAAATTTGGTGATACAGATCTTATCGAGATGGATGTTGATACTAATGGAGATGGAGACGTAGACAGCAATGATGTGTTGGTTGGTTCTGGCATTCGTCTAGCTGGCGCAGGGATCATCACCATTCCAGCGGTCATTTTGCATGCCAACAGCCGAAATGAGAGTAAACTTACAAGCACCTCCCGTGGTGATGTAATTTCCATTACTGAAGACTCAGGGCTGAATCAAACACGTTCCTGGGTAGAGTTACGCTGAGAGGGTTAAATGATGAATAGTAAATTATGGCTTCATACACTTCTTATATTGGCCACATTAAGCATTATGAATATGGCCCATTCAAATCCAAAGCTATTTCCTGAAATGAGGACAATGACTGGTACGGTGGATTATATCGACCTAAAAACAGGTGAACTCGTTGTGGGGGATATGGCCTTCCAGCTCAATGAGCTTACAACCGTCAGAAAAACAAATGGTATTTTTGTTTCATTGGCCGCTATAACAGTAGGGGCAAAAGTAAAGGTCTATATTAATCCAGAGCAGCTTAAAGATTTTACCCCTCCCATTTATGTCGCAGGCATAGAGCTGCGTTAAATCTAATTTAATATGGTTGATAAGTTTATGGCTAAGAGAGATAAAGCCCAAGGTATGACACTTATTGAATTGATGATTGTTGTTGCCATCATCGCTATTCTGAGTGGTATCGCCTTCCCTATGTACCAACAGCATGTAATAAAAACTAATAGGGTGGATGCGCAATCCGTACTCATTGAAGCGGCACAATTTATGGAGCGACACTACACGGCCAATCACCGATACCACCAAGACTTAGCCGGAGTTGCTATTGCACTTCCAGCAGAGCTCACTGTTTCACCAGTGGGTGCAGATACAACATATTACAATGTAACCATAAGCGCAGTCACCGCCTCCACTTACACCTTAACAGCTACTCCACAAGGGGCGCAGATAGGAGATGGAAGGCTAGAGACCAATAACCTGGGTGTGAAAATGTGGGATAAGAATAACAATAATGTCATTGACCTAGATGAAAGCTGTTGGGTTAAAAAATGCAGTTAAAAAATTAAAATCGGGTGAGCCTTTGATTGGGTTTTCCCGTTTTATATTAGGTGTGCTAGCATTCTCCATATTTTCAGGGTCTCTATAAATTCTGAATTGGATCAGCACTATGAACTTAGGCTTCACGCATTTTGATGTAACCTGTTACAACCAGGCCCGCTAATATTGCTTCTTCCTCCCGAATAAGGGCTGACCACTACTTGAGTGCTGATTCGCTCTTTGAGCGTTGAAACATGAGAGATCACACCAATCAGTTTGCCGCCCTCCTGCAACCCAGAGAGCGTCTCCAGAGCAGTATCAAGAGCCTCTTCATCCAGGGTGCCGAACCCTTCATCCAGAAACAGTGAATCGACCCTGACATTTTTGCTGGCCATATGCGAAAGCCCCAGTGCCAGCGAGAGGCTGACGATGAAACTCTCACCACCTGACAAGTTTTTAGTTGAACGGATTTCACCTGCCTGGTAATTGTCTACCACATTAAGTTCTAGCGGCTGCCTCTCATCCCTAATCAGAAGGTAACGATC
>JAMOMH010000046.1 GCA_027068675.1 Sedimenticola sp. | reverse complement strand
CCGGCAGAGGCAGCACCATGTATAAAGTTGAGACATATGCTGTAGAACCGCTTCCTGCCAATGCGGTGATTGAAAAAAACATTGCAGATGTCAACGCTGTGGGTGAGACCATTCAAGCGGTTGTTCGTCGTTCAGGTACAAAAACCAAGCGTGCGGTGGTGGCTGTTTCAGGCTCTGCCGTCATCACTAAAATTATCTCTATGCCCGCATCGCTCAATGACCATGAGCTTGAGAGCCAAATTCAGCTTGAGGCTGATCAATATATCCCCTACTCCTTAGAAGAGGTGAATCTCGACTTTGAGGTATTGGGTACCTCTGAGAAAAACCCTGAATTAGTTGATGTCCTGCTAGCCGCATCGCGTAGTGAGAATGTAGAAGATCGTGTTGCTGCGCTTGAGTCGGCAGGTTTAACAGCTGTAGTGGTCGATGTAGAGGCTTATGCAATGGAGAATGCCTGTACTCAATTGGTTGAGCAGTTACCTGAGCAAGGTGTTGATCAAACCATCGCTATTGCCGATATTGGGGCGACAACAACAACCTTAAATGTGTTGCATAACGACCGAATCGTCTACACACGTGAACAGAATTTTGGCGGTCGCCAATTGACAGAAGAGATTCAGCGGCGCTATGGCCTCTCTTATGAAGAGGCAGGGATGGCCAAGCGGCAAGGTGGTTTGCCTGACAACTACGGGCCCGAGGTGTTGGAGCCTTTTAAAGAGGCGATGGCGCAACAGGTGAGTCGCTCACTGCAATTTTTCTTCTCATCGAGCGCCTTTAATAGTGTTGACCATATTGTATTAGCGGGCGGTAGCGCATCGATTCCTGGTATTGATGAGCTGGTCGAAGCAAAAATTGGTGTGACAGTGACGATTGCCAACCCTTTTGCAAATATGTCGGTTTCAAGTCAAGTAAAACCACAGGCTCTTAGCAGTGATGCTCCTGCAATGATGATTGCTTGTGGGCTAGCATTAAGGAGTTTTGACTGATATGGCACGTATCAATTTACTGCCTTGGCGAGAAATAGAGCGAGCAAGGCAGCAGCGTGAATTTGGCATAATGATTGGTGGTGGTGTCATCATCACCATATTGGTAATCATAGCCGTACATATCCACATCAATGGATTGATCACCGCTCAATCGCAGCGTAATCTCTTGCTGGATCGAGAGATTGCCAAGATGGATCAGAAAATTGAGGAGATTCAAGACCTTGAATCGACTAAAGCGCGTCTCTTAGCCCGAATGGATATCATCCAACAGCTACAGAGTAGTCGGCCACAGATTGTTCATCTGTTTGATGAGTTAGTTGCCACCCTGCCGGTTGGTGTCTACCTAACGACGGTAAAACAGAAGGGCAGCACCATTTCAATGTCTGGTCGAGCACAGTCAAATGCTCGTGTCTCAGCTTATATGCGGAATATTGCTAAATCAGATTGGCTAAAAAATGCAAATCTAAAAGTGATTAAAAATAAAAATAAAACGGGTACTGGACTTAGCCATTTTGAGTTAATGGCAACGCAAGTAATACCAGCTGATGAGGTGAAGAAGTGAATATTCAAGACCTCAATGAACTCGACCTCAGTAATGTTGGGCAGTGGCCAATTGCTGTCAAAGCTATTTGTGTTTTGATTGTTTGTGCTATTTGCGGCACTGCTGGTTACTACCTGAATATTCAGGGCCAAATTAAAAAATTAGAAAAAGTTGAGAAGAAAGAGCAAGTCTTACGGAAGGTATTTGAAGAGAAACAAAGCAAAGCTGCAAATCTAGAACCCTACAAATTACAGCTTGAGGAGATGCAGGTCTCGTTTGGTACCATGTTACGCCAGCTGCCAAATAAGACTGAAGTGGCTGAGTTATTGGTTGATGTCTCTCAGACAGGTCTAGCCTCTGGGCTTGAGTTTGAGCTATTTCAGCCTGAAGCTGAGGTACGGAAAGAGTTTTATGCTGAGTTACCAATTAAACTTAAGGTAAAGGGGCGTTACCATGAGTTTGGTGATTTTATTAGTGGCTTGGCAGCTCTGCCACGAATTGTAACGATTCATAATATTACAATTGGTGTCAGCAAAGAGGCGAAGAGCTCAACACCCTTTGGCCCTCGTACACTTCTTTTAGAGGCGACTGCCAAAACATATCGCTACCTGGATGAGGAGGAACGCGAGTGATTTTTCGTCATTCATCTATACGCGTAGTGCTGGTGCTATTGGTCTCCGTTTTACTGGCGGCCTGTAACGGCCCCGGCATGCAAGATCTACAGCAGTATGTTGAGCAGGTTAAAGCTCGAAGTGCTGGGCAAATTGAGTCACTGCCAGAAGTCAAAAACGTTGAAACCTTTATCTATTTAGAGGGTGAGCGACGTGATCCATTCTCGCTATCTGGTCAAGATGATCAAAGTGATGCACCAGCTGTTGCAGGCGGCATTTCGCCAGATTATAACCGGCGAAAAGAGGAGTTGGAGCGCTACCCATTAACATCACTTAAAATGGTTGGTCTCCTTGAGCAGAATGAAGAGTTCTGGGGGCTAGTAGTTGCAGATGATGGCACTATCCACAGAGTTCATAGCGGTAACTATTTAGGGCAAGATCACGGGCAGATTTTGCGTGTGACAGAGAGCAGAATAGAGCTGGTTGAGATAGTTGCAGATGGGCTAGGGAATTACCGTGAGCGGTCAACATTCCTAGCTTTGAGTGAGTAATTTACGGGACGTATCGATGAAATACAGTATGCCAATTGATTTCAAACTGGAAGATGATCATTTTGTGAGGCGATCTTCTAGTGTTGCAAGGAGAGGAGGGCGCTATGGTCTATTGATGCTCCTACTGCTTATAAATGTTATGGCCGCCCCAGTGATTGCGGGTAGTAAACTGCAAGGCATTGATTACTCCGTGCTTCCTGGGGACAGAGTTAAGCTTGTTTTAGAGCTATCAAATCCCATTGAAATGCCATCTAGTTTTACCACTGATTCGCCCGCCAGACTCTCGATCGATATGAAAGGTGTTGAGAATGGCTTGACCAGTCGGAGCCAGATGGTTGGTGCTGGTGCGGTTCATAGTGTGGTTGCTGTTGAGGCCGGTGGGCGTACTCGCGTTGTGATCAATATGCTGGAATCCGTTCCATACGATATGCAAGTTGATGGTAATCGAGTCATTCTTATTTTAGAGAGTGGTCGAGTAGGGCGGGCTGTTGTCGAATCCTCGAATATCGTAAAAGTGCAAGAGGGTGATCCGGCAGAAAAAAACCAAATTCGTGAGATAGATTTTCGGCGGGGTGCTGAGGGTGAAGGGCGAGTACTTATCAGGCTGTCCGACCCTGCTATTGTTGCTGATGTGCGTGAAGAGGGTGAAAAAATTCTTATTGAATTTATTGACGCAACTATTGCTACAGATCAAATTCGTAGTTTGGATGTGACAGATTTTGCAACCCCAGTCGTTGGTATTAAAGCGCAGCCAAATGGCTCAAATGTTACTATGGAGATAGCTACCACAGGTAGTTATGAGTATTTGGCCTATCAAGCAGATGATCTCTACTCAATTGAGCTTCGCCCACTCTCAAAAGAGGAGAAGGCAGAGATGCAAAAAGAGCGACTGATCTACTCTGGTGATCGTCTCTCTCTGAATTTTCAAGATATCGAAGTGCGTGCTGTTTTACAGCTGTTAGCTGATTTTACCAGTCTTAATTTGGTTGCCAGTGATACGGTTGATGGGCGTATTACACTACGATTAAAGAATGTTCCATGGGATCAAGCGCTTGATATTATTCTAAAATCAAAAGGTCTCTCAATGCGGCGTAATGACAACGTCATTATGGTTGCACCAACAGAAGAGATTGCTGCTCGTGAGAAG
>JAMOMH010000045.1 GCA_027068675.1 Sedimenticola sp. | reverse complement strand
CCTACCTGCTTAACCAGCAGGATTACTCACAGGGTTTCTTTAATATGATGCACCATCTGGTGGATGAGTTTGGCTCTAAGGATCGAGCCGTCCCTGAGAATATCAGCCAGAGCATCTCTGATCTGCACCAATATCAACAAGATACGCTGCGTGTCCACCAGAGCTATCTGCAAGGGCAGATTGAGTTCAATAGAGCCAGTAACCAATTTATTGGCGGAACCACTGTTAGCACCTATCAGCCTGCAGCACCTGTGGCCAGTACCCCAGCCCCTGTAGCTAAACCTGCGGTGGTTCAACAACCCGTGGCTACTCCAGCACCCGTTGCTGCGTCTGCTCCAGCAGTGGCCCCAGCAGCCCCTGTTGCTCAGGCCGCTGTCCCACAAGCCCCTGCGCTTGATGCAAAACAGATTCAGCAAGGCATGCTGGAGATTGTGCAAGAGAAGACGGGTTACCCCATTGAGATGCTTGACCTCAACATGAACATGGAGGCCGATCTTGGCATCGACTCGATTAAGCGGGTTGAGATCCTGGGTGCGATGACCGCAAAATTTCCTGAACTGCCTGAGTTAGATCAAAATGCCCTCTCAGAGATGCAGACTCTACTTGAGATTGTTGAGTATGTGGAGGAGAAGGCGAGTGCTGTTGCACCCGCTTCAGTCGCGCCGGTTGCTGCTCCATCTGCCGTCACCTCGGGCCTTGATCTTGCAACAATCGAGAAGGGTATGTTGGAGATTGTGCATGAGAAGACCGGCTATCCGGTTGAGATGCTCGACCTCAATATGAACATGGAGGCCGATCTCGGTATCGACTCGATTAAGCGGGTTGAGATCCTCGGTGCGATGACCGCAAAATTTCCTGAACTGCCTGAGTTGGATCAAAATGCCCTCTCAGAGATGCAGACCCTACTAGAGATAGTTGAGTATGTGGAGCAGAAGGCGGGATCAGTTGCGCCTGCTGCTACAGCTACCCTTGGTTTGGATCTGGCTACCATAGAGAAAGGCATGCTGGAGATTGTGCATGAGAAGACCGGCTATCCGGTTGAGATGCTCGACCTCAATATGAATATGGAGGCCGATCTTGGTATCGACTCTATTAAGCGTGTTGAGATTCTTGGTGCGATGACCGCAAAATTCCCTGAGCTACCCGAGCTTGATCAAAATGCACTTTCAGAGACGCAGACCCTGCTGGAGATTGTGCAGTATGTCGAGCAACAGGCAGGATCGGTTGCTCCAGCTTCCGCACCGATTGCTGCCGTAGTTTCAACCGGCCTTGATTCAGCAATTATTCAGAAAGGTATGTTGGAGATTGTGCATGAGAAGACCGGCTATCCGGTTGAGATGCTCGATCTGAATATGAACATGGAGGCCGATCTCGGTATTGACTCTATTAAAAGAGTTGAGATTTTAGGGGCCATGACCAATAAGTTCCCTGAGCTGCCCGAATTGGATCAAAATGCACTGGCTGAGATGCAGACCCTGTTGGAGATTGTGCAGCATGTGGAAGAGCAAGCAGGTGCTGTTGCACCGGCCTCCGCTGCACCCGTTGCTACCGCTCCTGCATCATCGGTCCTTGATTCAGCCACCATCCAGAAAGGTATGTTAGAGATTGTGCATGAGAAGACCGGCTATCCGGTTGAGATGCTCGACCTCAATATGAATATGGAGGCCGATCTCGGTATCGACTCTATTAAGCGGGTTGAGATTTTGGGTGCCATGACCAGCAAGTTCCCAGAGCTGCCTGAGTTGGATCAAAATGCCCTCTCAGAGATGCAGACTCTGTTGGAGATTGTGCAGCACGTTGAAGCGGTCTCTGGCGCGGGTGAAGCCAGTGCAGAGGTTGAGACCATTTCAGCCTCATCCGTACTAGACGAAGCGGCTATCCAGCAGAGCATGTTGGAGATTGTGCATGAGAAGACCGGCTATCCGGTTGAGATGCTCGATCTGAATATGAACCTTGAGGCCGATCTGGGTATCGACTCAATTAAACGGGTTGAGATTCTGGGCGCGATGACCAGTAAATTCCCAGAGCTGCCTGAGATGGATCAGAACGCTCTATCAGAGATGGCGACTCTGGCTGAGATTGTCGCCTATGTTAAGAGCCTGGTGCCGCAAGATAGCAGTATTAGCCGAGCACTCTCTGAGCAGACCGATGTGGTGGGGACCGCTAGTAATGATATCGCTTTTTCAACGACGGAGAGTGTTGTTGTAAAAAAGCGTCTACCCCGTCCTGATGCTCTGGAGTCAGAGATCAGCGTGGCGGGGCGTAGCTGTCTGATCACGGATAATGGTGAAAAAATTACCACCAATATGGCGAAGGCACTGTTGGATTTGGGGTGGAATGTAACGGTATTGCAGTTTCCTACATCACTGATCACTAAACCTGCCCGCCTGCCAAAAGGCGTACAGAGCGTGAAGTCGGCCGCCGCAACGGATGCTGAGTTAGAGAAGACCCTGAGTGCTGTTACCCGCGCCCAGACGCTGAATGGTTTTATCCATCTCAGCAGCAAACCGGCCGATGCCGGTAGCGATATTGCCTTCTCTGAAAACGGGCAGACCATGATGAAGCTGGTCTTCTTCTGTGCTAAATATCTACAGAAAGCACTCACCAGCAAACCGGCCCGGGGGCGTAACTTTTTCGTCACCACATCCTATATGGATGGTGAAATCGGCACCGCTGGTAAGAACACTTTTGAGTTGAGCCAAGGTGGTTTGAATGGCTTGGTGAAGTCGGTCAACCTGGAGTGGGATGAGGTCTTTTGTCGTGCCATTGACCTCAGTCCTGAGATTGAAGATAAACTGGGTGCTCAACTGCTGATCAATGAGCTGTTTGATCCTGATCTCTCCATCGTAGAAGTGGGGCTTTCTGACAACGGTCGTATGACGTTAGCGGGTGAGGTGAGAGCCTATATGCCGCCCGAGAGCGCCAATAACAAGATCAGTGAACAATCGCTCTTTTTTGTCAGTGGTGGTGCCAAGGGGGTTACTGCCGCCTGTGTGATGCAGCTCGCTGAGCAGTACAAGTGCCGCTTCATTCTGGCGGGTCGTGCCGCCTATAACGGCAGCGAACCTGCTTGGGCTAACGGTATCACTGATGATACTGAACTGAAGCGTAAAATTATGGAGGCGCTGAAGGCCGAGGGCGAAAAACCCACGCCGGTTATCGTTAACCAACGTCTACGGGCGATCAAATCTGACCGTGAAATCAGCAAAACCCTGGCTCAGATCGAGGCGCTGGGTGGTCAGGCAGAGTATATCAGTGCCGACATCACCAACAGTGCGGCACTAAAAGAGCGAGTGGCTCCTGCGGTTGCCAAACTGGGCAAAATCACTGGGTTGGTTCATGGTGCCGGTGTACTGGCGGATAAGCCGATTGAGAAGAAGACAGAGGCCGATTTTGACTCGGTTCTTAACACCAAAATAGATGGGTTAGCAGCAATGCTGTCGCTGGTCGATTTGCAGGAGCTGGAGTATCTGGCGCTCTTCTCATCGGCCGCTGGCTTCTACGGTAATAATGGTCAATCTGACTACTCGGTTGCCAATGAAATTCTCAATAAAACCGCCTATCAGGTGAGAAATCTTCACCCCAACTGCCATGTTATCTCCTTTAACTGGGGGCCATGGGATGGCGGCATGGTAACGCCTGAGCTGAAGCGTTATTTCCAACAGCGTAATGTTGAGATCATCCCGATCAATGAAGGGGCCGAGATCTTCAGTAATGAGCTGAATCAGGCACGCAGTGGCACCGTTCAACTCTTGGTTGGCAGCTCCATGCGATCCGATGTAGATAACAGCAATACACCGCTGCGTACCTTCCAGATCAATACCAGCCTGCTACTGGAAG
>JAMOMH010000044.1 GCA_027068675.1 Sedimenticola sp. | reverse complement strand
CGCTATCGGCCAGGGAGAGCGAATGCGAAGGCCGATAGTCCCCAGTAGGCGATGCCGTCTGCCCTTTCGTAGTTGAGAGCGGTAGCGAGCGACGAAGAAATGCAGGAGCGGCTATCATCGCCGTAGAGTCATTGAGGTAGCTATGTTGAGTGCAACGAGGGAACGGTAGTGACCGAAGGTGTGCGAAGACGTAGCGGACGCAGGACGGCTGGGGCAAAAGGAAACAGCTGTCGCGTAAACGAGTCATTTTTGGATAGGGATATCCAAAAATGTATCACGAGATAGCGACACTATCGTCTTCGGCTGCTGGTGATACCTCTTGAGTAGGCGAAGATGACGATCTTTAAGAGGAGTGCGGGGTCATAGGCGGGACGACCGTTTAGATCATTTTTGTAATGAAACCCGAAGAGGGAGAGATCAAGTTCATGATCGATTAACCAGGAGAGTGAATGCTCAAAACTACCTGGAACAATCTGTTGAGAAAAGGCAACGGGGATCATTTTCATTTGATCGTAGTTGTAATCTATATAGCGTGCCATAGGGCTTTTCCAGATCCATTAGATTGGGCACTATTTTAACAGATTTTGGGGTTTTTCTACAGGTTCAACGAGTCTGAAGAAAAACCCAATCCCAGCCAGAGAACGCCAGCCGTTCATTTCTCAACAGACCTCTAATTATTTCCACCACTATTTCTATTATTCATCCCGTTCTGACCCAAATCAGCCTCATTCGGCCAATCAAGGTCTATATGGCCTTACTTTCCCTCTTTTTCACTCCCAACACCAGCCATATCGATGAATCTTTAACAGGTTGTGTAACGCCATCATTAACTTCCATTGACCACTCGGCGTGAGATTGTCGGGCTTGTCCAACAAACGGTTCAGATTGTGGTTCGTGCCTCACACAATCTAACCTTATTCGTTAGGCCTATTTTCTTTCTTCTGCTTTGGTATAAACCAAACCTCGATCCCTTTTACCTACAGCAATTACAAAAATTGTTATTTCTTCATCATTGACTTCATAAACCAAGCGATAACCAGCGGATCTTAGCTTTATTTTATATACGTTCTTAAACCCCCTTAGTTGACTGGCGGGATTGTGTGGAGAATCTGACCGCTCCTTTAGCTTTTTCTTAAATTGTTTCTGGATTGGAGGAGCTAACTTTTTCCATTCTTTTAAAGCACTAGGCAGAAATTTGATTTTATAGCTCATCAATATCTACTTCTATTGCATCTTTCTTTTCTCCAGCCCGCTCTCTCACTATCAGTGCCAACTCAGCATCTTCCAGTTTATCCATTAACCATTCATAGGTCTCTGCTGGGATTAAATATGCCGCTGGGACATTGTGATTAAGAATGGCGATAGGAACACCCTCTGCTTCATGTAGCAGAGCAGTAGGGTTTTTCTTTAATTCTGAGATACTCGCAGAACAACTTGATAAAATTTGCCTCATAGCAACACCTTAAATAGAGTCATATTTAGCACTAAATATAGCCCTTAACTTGGGTTATTTCAAGTTGAACCTACGAGACAGGGATGAACAGGCCTAATCGGGATAGGGGGATGCCTCACGACATCCCTCCTCCCACACCACCCGGCATACGGATCACGTACCAAGGCGGTTCATTATCTTGTCGGTTTTCATCATGCGACCAAGGTCGGTAGCCCCAAGTCTCTAAAGTAACTGTTTGGCAGCGCATAATAAAGGGCAGGACTTTTACTCAACCGCCACGGGCCATGCGCCGATTTAGCCGTATTCCAGGCCAATTGACGCTTGACTCCGAGTCGCCTAAGTTTTCGGTAACCCGACCTCCCCCACTGCTTCCACAGATAACATCGTAACTTCCGTCGAATCCATTTCTCTACATCTCGCTGTGGACTATTTACTTCGGCTATACCGAAATACGCTTTGACCGCCATGAATGCTGGGAATGCAGGTTTTGCAGGAGCAAAACCCTGTCCAACCAAGCAGGGATTTCCTTAACTCAGCGATGATCTGGATTATCGAATGGCCTCGTGTTCGACGACATAGTTTGCGCACCGTATGCTTCAATTTCTCCAAGGCTAGCTCGGAAACTTTGAGTTTGTGCCCACGGCGCGGGCTAAAGGTAAAACCCAAAAATTTGCATTTCCAAGGACGAGCCACTGCACTTTTCTTGACATTCACCTTGAGTCCTAAGGTCTGTTCAGTCAAACTAACCACCTACTGAAGGGGGCGACTGGAAGTCCTACTCAACGTGAAAATCATCATCTTTTCCTGAGTGATTATGTATATAGTCCGTTATCATCTCATCGGTCACGTTCCCTGTGCTACACGCAAAATACCCTCGTGCCCACATCCTTTGACCCCAATATTGTTTTCGCAAAGAAGCAAATTCTCGCTGTAATTTGAAAGATGATTTCCCTTTCAATTTCTGGATCAGCTTACTGACTGACACCTGGGGCACTACCGATACCAGCAGATGCACATGATCTTTTGCAACCACTCCTGACAAAATCTCTACTCCCATGTCTGAACAAGTCTGTCTACACAAATCTCGCAACCTCTCCCCAACATCTTTTCCTAAAACTTCTTTACGATATTTCGTGCACCATACCAAATGGATATGGAGCCGAAATACAGAATGGCTTCCTCTTCTATAATCTTTCATGTTCTGCAGCTTACAAAAACAAGCTCAAAGCTGCCAGCTGAAGCTGGGGGGTTTAACCCTCCCAAGGGGAGACAATAAAGTGGCTAATACTCTCTTTTACCCGTTCACCCGCTCGAAGACTGCTCACATAGATTTGACAGTCGGCGTAGCGAACAAAGGCGTGTCCACGCTTTTCCAGTTCCCAGTCCAATTCATTGAGTACTATATTAGATAACAGCGGTGATAAGGGGCCGCCTTGCGGCACCCCTTGCGTTGTTTTCTCTTTATGCCCTTTGTTTTGGATGCCACTTTTCAGGTAACGATTGATCAGGCGTAACAGATCGTCATCTTTGATCCGGCTTTTCAATGTCCGCATTAACCGATCATGGTTAACTCAATCAAAGAAGGCGTCCAGATCAAGGTCTACGACCCATTTCTTGCCGTGCTCTATTTCGCTACGCGCTTGGTATACCGCTTGCTGCGCATTGCGATTCGGTCTGAATCCGTAGCTGTGGGGATGAAAGTGCGCTTCCCAGATCGGGGTTAGCACCTGCGCTACCGCTTGTTGGATTAGACGGTCTACGACCGTCGGGATACCCAACTTACGTTTGCGACCGTCAGGTTTAGGTATTTCTACCCGTTTGCCGGCTTGTGGTCGGTAATCTCCACTCAGAAGCTGACTTTTGATCTCGGGCCAGTGCTGCTTCAGGTAATCCAATAACCCTTCTACCGTCAGACCGTCTACACCAGCTACACCTTTGTTACGTTTGACTTGTTTCAGCGCGCGGATCAGATTACTCCTGTCCAATACTTGCGCTAGCAACGATTCCTTTCCGATTGGCGATTGATGGTGCTCTTCTCCCATTACCCGTTGCCCCTCTCTAAGAGGGATTGCGTCCGCTGGTCTACGAATTCAGGGTAATACTTCAAAACGGTCAATCTCCGATAATGTTCAGGCCTTCAGGGCGTCGAGCTCTCCCCCTACTATGCCTTCTGCTGATTTCTGTAACGCGGTCAGATCAGATCTCTCTAATCTCAGTGAGTCCTTTCACACGCTACAGACCTCCCGGGGTAAGACACAAAACTTTCATCGCGTAAGCGCCAGATTTGTCAAACTAACCACCTACTGAAGTAGGCGGCTTGATTCTACGCACTGTAAGTGCTGCTCAGGCTAAAGCCAGCTGCAAGCCTATCGCCCCAAGCCGACTGAAGGGGACGACTGGAAGTCCTACTCAA
>JAMOMH010000043.1 GCA_027068675.1 Sedimenticola sp. | reverse complement strand
GGTCATGAGGGCTCAACAGATACAACAACAAAGACGGCTACTTCAAATCCATTTTCCGATCTAGCAAACCTGCTCAAAAAAGATGGACAGAAATAGAAAGAGAACCAAAACCGAAGTCAAAGAGTAAAGAGAAGTTAGCAAAATAGGAGTTATTACTCTGCCCCCGAACTCCTGAGAGCTCAAGCTGCTGATAGCCGTTTGATACACACCGTTACGAACAACTGTTGGTATCAATAGTACCCCAGTATCAATCAGTAAATTGAGTGGAATCAAGCCACCTATTTCAGTAGGCGGTTAGTTTGGCTTATAATGACCTTTAATGTTATTAAAGGCCACTTTCAAAGTTCGACTCGAAATCAAGTAAATCGTTGTTTTAGTAGAAGGTTTTTAGTGAGAACACCTATAGAAAATAGCTTCAGCAAACTGGAGCTACATATCTTTTGTAGCATTCCTTGCACTTCATTTTGCCACAAAAACCACTTCGTTTTACAGCCGGCTAAGTTTTGGCGTTAATCAGCCCATTTGAGTCCCATAGCCCAGTTGCTGAGGATGGTACAAAGGCGGTAGCTCAACTGGCTGAAGTGACAGATTTAAGTCAACAGCATATCAAACAGGTGATGCAGAAAGGGGCGGTCTGGCTGACCAATAAACAGGGGACGAGACGGCTACGCCGAGCTGATAAAAAGCTGAAAAAAGGTGATGAGTTACACCTCTACTATGATGAGCGTGTGCTTGCCAGTGAGGTGGCAGAAGCCCGTCTGATTGCTGATGAAGGTGCCTACTCCATCTGGTTTAAACCTTACGGCATGCTGAGCCAGGGGAGCAAATGGGGTGATCACTGCACTATCAACCGCTGGGCTGAGCTGCACCTTAAACCACAACGTCCCGCCTTTATTGTTCATCGGCTTGATCGTGCCGCCTCTGGCTTGATCATCATTGCTCACCAGAAAAAAATAGCCTCAGCACTGGCAGAACTATTTCAAAAAAGAGCGATCAAAAAAAGCTACCGCGTGGTGGTTGAAGGGGTTTTTGAGCCTGAAGAGGCGCGGTTACATATCGATGCAGAGATTGATGGTCGGCCAGCCTCTAGCTGGGTGAGCCTGATCGAGCTGGATAGTGTACAGAACCGGTCTCTGCTTGAGGTGGAGATTGGTACTGGGCGCAAACACCAAATCCGCCGACATTTGGCAGGTATCGGTTGGCCTGTTGTTGGTGATCGTCTCTATGGCCAGGGTGATGAAAAGAGTGAAAATCTACAACTAACGGCCTACTCGCTCTCTTTTTGCTGCCCACTAAGTGGTGGAATTAGAGAGTACTGTTTAACAAATAAGCATGGAACACCTGATGATTAGAGTAACCTATCTACTTCTTTTTATGCTGCTATCGATGCCGCTACTGGCTGTGGCTGAGCAGGTGCTAACCCAAGAGCAGATCGCTGCACGTGGTTTTGATGTGCCGCCAACGGGTGGTGATTTCACACTCCAGTCAGCCGATGGCCCTGTTTCACTCGCAGACTATCGTGGGAAACTGGTGCTGCTCTATTTTGGTTATACCAAATGTCCTGATATTTGTCCCACCACAATGGCTACTATGACTCAAGCTGTGAATGGCCTAACGCCTGAGCAGGCAAATAAAGTGAAGCTTGTTTTTGTCAGTGTTGACCCAGACCGAGATACACCTAAATCACTGGTTGAGTATGTTGGCTACTTCCACGCCAACTCAATCGGCCTGACAGGCAGTAAAGAGGCGATAGACCAAGCGGCTGAACGCTATGGTGTTCAATACTACAAAGTTGAAATGGAGGATTCATCATTTGGTTATGCGATGAATCACTCTGGTGCGCTCTATCTAATAACGGCTGATGGCGCACTCCGTTTTATCTTCCCTCATGGTGTGCCTGCATCGGTTGTCCATGAAGCGCTGCTTCATGTGATGCCTGAGTAGTGACTGCTCAGAAGGTCGCCACACCAATGACCTTTTTAGCAACGGTTTTGTTGCTTGATGAACTCTGCCCAACTATAGACTGGTCCATCGGTACAGACATAGCTGCTGCCAAAATAGCAGTGCCCACATAGACCAATGCCGCAATGCATGCGTCGTTCAAGTGCAAGCCATATGCTCTCTTCTGCTAGCTTTTTGCCGGCAAAATAGCCACCAACCGCACTCATCATTACCTCTGGCCCACAGGTTAAAACTGCCTCGGGTTCGCCGCCTAATTTCTGACTGATGGTATCCAGATGATCAAGTGGTGTGCCGGTTAACTGGCTGCTGCTCGCGTGGTCAAAGGTCTCAATGATTGGCATCTGTTTATGCCACTCTTCACGCTCCAGCTTTAGCACTTGGCCTGCTGGGTTTCGGCTACCGTAGATCAAACCAATGTTGCTGTCCTGCTCTAATAATGTCGCTATGGCTGTTGCCAGGGGGGGCAGCCCAATACCACCGGCTATAAAGAGCACTCGTTTATCTTTGATCATCTCAATGGGCCAAAGACCAGAGCCAAAGGGGCCGCGATAGCCTAGCAGTGTGCCGGTTTGTGTGTTGAATAGCTCACTGGTTAGTGAACCTGCACGGCGGATTAGTGCCTGGAATTGGTCTTGGTTGTTGGGTGGTGTCAGATAGGTGAAGGCTGCTTCACCAAAATTTGGCAGTGTGAGCGTGAAGAACTGCCCTGGCTGGATGATTTCATCCGTTGGTTGTGCCAGTTGAAAGGTGTAGTGGCGAGAGTTCTCACCATCATCATATTGATCAATGAGGTGCACCGTTTGTGGTGTCATAGATAACTTCATGATGCGTTCTCAAGCCTCCGCATGATGCTATGAATGCCGATGCCACCAGGACAGGTCTGCTCACAGCGCCCACACCCAACACAGCCGTAGCGATTGAACTCATCAGCGTAGTGGTCGGAGAATTTATGAAACCAGTAGCGTTGTAGACGCTCTCCGGCCTCTTTGCTGGGGTTGTGGCCGCTGCTCTCTCGCTGGAAGGCTTCGTAGAGGCAGGAGTCCCAACACCGTTCGCGTTTGAATGCTGCACTTTCCCCATCAATGTTTTGGTCAAATGTGGTGAAACAGGAGCAGGTGGGACAGAGGTTTGTGCAGCCTGAGCAGGTGAGGCACTGCAATCCAAGCTGTTGCCACTGCTCTGCTGTGATGGTGGCTTGGTTGATCTTTTTGATACTGCTTTTAATGTGTTGGTCGGAGGGGAAGCGTTTTACCACCTCTGCCTCCCCCTTATGGCGCTGCTCTAGCCAATGAGAGGGTGCAGAAGAGAGATTTAACGGCTGGATTAGCCTGTCACCTTGTTCAGATGTTGAAATGAGCAACCACTCGTCACCCTTAGGGTGGAGGATGAGGTCAGCACTGCCATTACGTACAAAGGGGCCAGCATCAACTGTGCTGCAACAGCCACCATCACAAGGGGTGAGACAGTCAAAGCCGACCAGTAGGGTTGCTTGGCGACGAGTTTGGTAGTGACTATCGCCTTTAAAAAATTGATCTTGATAGGCGATGGCGCAGAGGTCGCAGCTCTGTAAGCCAAAGAGCACCTGTGGTTTAACTTTTGGCACAGTTTTGATAAAGGTTTTGCCATCAAAGTGAAAGAGTACTTCACGTTCGGCAAAGAGAAACCCTTTGGCTGGTGCAAGTGGCAGTCTCTTTTTAGCGCTGCTGTATTGATCTGCCGGTCCTTCTTGGGAAGGTAACCAATGTAGATCGCTAGAGCCTGGCAGCTGCTGTGGTTCAAACATCTCGTGTTGAGTGGCTAGCTGTTTGAATAGAGTGTCGAGGCTACTGAGTTGGTAGCTTTTCATGGTGCTGTCACCACCTCTATTTTGACTGCACAGGCCTTTAACTCAGGCATTTTTGTGATGGGGTCTTGTGCGGTATTGGTTAACTGATTGGAAGGTGCTTCTTTGAAGTGATAAGGCATAGCAACGGTACCGACAGGTAGATCATCAGTGAGTACCGCTCGTGTCTCAACCTCACCTCTGCGGGATGAGATGCGTAGTGGGGTGCCTGTGTGGATGTGCAGTTTTTCTGCATCATCTGGGTGGATAAAGAGCACACCGTTGGGCGTTTCACGCTCTAGGAGAGGTGATTTGCGGGTCATTGAACCACAGCCGTAGTGATAGTGTAGGCGAGTGGTGGTTAGGTAGAGAGGGTAGTCGTTATCTGGCATCTCAGCGGGATCGGTGTGGTCAACGGGAATCAAGCGACCTTTGCCACGAGTGAATTGGTTGTTGTGAAGCAGTTTAGTCCCTGTGGGATTGGTTTCATTACAGGGCCATTGGAGGCCGTTGTCTTGCTCTAGCTTGTCGTAACTCATCCCCATATAGAGTGGATTGAGTTGTGCTAACTCATTAAAAACGGCTTCGGCGTTGGGCCACTGCATACCGTCATAACCGAGCTGTTTAGCCAGCTCTCCGAGAATTTGCCAATCTGTTTTTGCCTCGCCTGGGGGAGGGATAGCAGCCCGTACCCGCTGTACTCGCCGCTCGCAGTTGGTAAAGGTGCCATCTTTCTCGGCAAAGGCGGCTGCGGGTAGGATGATGTCGGCCAATTTAGCCGTTTCGGTCATCACCAGCTCAACCACAACCAGTATATCGAGCGCCTTTAGTGCGCGCAGCACATGATTTTGATCCGGATCGGTAATGACGGGATCTTCTCCCATAATGATCATGCCCTGGAAGCGTCCGTTGAGTGCTTCACTGGTCATGCCGAGAGAGGTGAGCCCTTTTTGTTGTGGGATCTCACACCGCCAAGCTTGGCTGAATTTATCTTGGTTGGTGGGGTTGAGTGCCTCTTGATAGCCTGGGAATACGTCAGGCAGTGCGCCCATATCACAGGCACCCTGTACATTATTCTGCCCGCGTAGGGGATTGATACCCGTGCCGGCCCTGCCAATCTGCCCCATCACTAAGGTGAGGTTGGAGATGGCAATAACATTGTTGGTGCCGCTAGTGTATTGAGTGATACCCATGCCGTAGGCAAGAAATGCACGGTTGGCTTCACTATAGAGTTTTGCTGCAGCTTGCAGCTTCTTGACCGGTACGCCAGTGATCTTTGCGACTCGTTTAGGCGGGTAGCCCGCCACCTTTTTTCGTAGAGCGTCAACATTTTCACAGCGCTGCTCAAGGAAGTTTTTGTCCTCCCAGCCGTTGCTGAAGATGATGTTTAACAGTCCATTGATCAGTGCGATGTTGGTGCCAAGGTTAAGTTGTAGATGTAGGTCAGCCAGCTTGGCTAGGCGTGTTTTGCGTGGATCGACCACGAGCAGTTTAGCACCCGCCTGCTGTGCCTGAATCATCCGACCACCCAGCACTGAGTGGTTCTCTGTTGGGTCACAACCAAAGATGACGAGAAGATCCGCTTTTTCAATATCTTCAATTGAATTGGTCATGGCCCCTGAACCGAGGGTTTGGCGCAGACCCGCAACAGATGGACTGTGGCAGATGCGGGCGCAGTGGTCGATGTTGTGAGTGCCGAGGGTTGTGCGGGTAAATTTTTGTGCAGCGTAGCAATCTTCGTTGGTGGCACGGGCGCAAGCGATCAGACCAAGGGCATGTGGGCCGTACTCCTGCTTAATTGCCAAGAAACTCTCGGTGATGAGTTGGTAAGCCTCATGCCAGCTTGCGGGACGGAAGTGACCATTTTCTTTAATGAGAGGCGTTTTGATACGGTCATGAGGATCGAGTGCAAAGGCGGTACTCCACCCTTTGGCGCAGAGCATACCTTGGCTAACAGGATGTTGCGGTAGAGGCTCGATGCCAGTGACATGATCATCTTCTACTTGCAGTGCTATTCCACAGCCTACACCACAGTAAGGGCAGATGGTGTTGATCACTTTTTTGCTAGAGCTAAACATCTTATCTGATCCTCTATCTATTGATATCAACGACCTTCTTAGTATCTACACCGTTATCTTCAGAGCTTCCTTAGTGTAACCGACTGCTCTCTGCGGCATGCTCATCTAATAATGCCTGTACTGCTGCCATCAACTTCTTTCGGCCAAAAATCACCTTGCGTTTTTTGCCCCCCACCTGTCGCCATAACATTGCTGATCGAATACCAGCCAATAGCAGTGATCTTATTTTGCTCACATTATCTGGGTTTTGCAGATGTAACTGTTCACCCTGAATCATGATGCGGGGTGTTAATGTGCTGATGGTGTTGGTGTAGATGTCTGCTACTTGAGAGAGGATATTGCTATGCAAGAGATGGAAATGTTCTAGCCGTGCTTTAGTTGTCTCCAATCCACTGGCAACCTTTTTCAGCATCTTTGGGTTCTTGCTGAGTTTGCGCTCTAGCTCAAGTAGGGCGATGACATAGCGCGTGAGTTCAATATCTCGGCTATCACCCCCTTGTAGCTGTTTGTTGAGGATATTTAGCCCCAGTGTAACGCCATTTACGCCACCAAAAACTGCTTCAGTACTCTCAGGATTAGTTACGACGAGGCTGTTGATGCAGGGTTCAAAGGCAGAGGTATCCATAACACCAGATTTGCCAATTTTTTGTGTTAGATAGACGGCTTGGTAGATGCCGGCCAGGGCCAGGGCTTGATCTCGTTCAGTGTGTGTTGTCATTAACTATTTCGTTTCTATAATGCCACCACCCAGACAGTCATCATCGAGATAGAAGACGATTGATTGACCGGGGGTGATGGCGCGTTGTGGTTGTGGAAAGGTGATGTGACAAAGCCCATCATCAGCAGCCTCAATGGTGCAGGCTTGCAGTGCTTGGCGGTGTCTAATGCGGCAGTGGCAGCTCAATGGCAAGGTAGGCGGCTTGCCAGATATCCAATGCAGTTGAGAGCAGTTCAGCTCCTCATTGAATAGCATGGGGTGGTCATGCCCCTGTACCACGATGAGTCGATTGCGACGCAGATCTTTTCTGGCGACAAACCAGGGTTTCTCTTCGCTGCCTTGCTTGCCACCAATGCCAAGACCCTGCCGTTGGCCCAGGGTATAGTACATCACTCCTTGGTGTTCACCGAGGTGTTTACCATCGATGGTCTCAATATCGCCAGGATTTGCAGGCAGATATTGACTTAAAAAGTCACGGAATTTTCGTTCGCCAATAAAGCAGATGCCGGTGCTATCTTTTTTCTTATGGTTGGGGAGCTGCTGTTGAGTGGCAATTTCTCGCACCTCATCCTTAGTCAAATCACCAAGAGGGAAAAGAGTGTGTGATAGTGCTTGCTGTCCCAACATGTAGAGGAAGTAGGTTTGATCTTTCCCCTCATCGTCACTAAGGCGCATGTGGAACTGATCCCCCTCTCTAGTGACTCTTGCGTAGTGCCCAGTTGCGATATGATCAGCACCGAGCGCTAAGGCGTAGTCGAGAAAGGCTTTAAATTTGATCTCGCGATTACAGAGTACATCAGGGTTTGGGGTGCGACCAGCACGATACTCTTCGAGAAAATGGGCAAATACTCGATCCCAATATTCAGCCGCAAAATTGATGCTGTGGAGTTTGATACCGAGTAGATTGGCAACATCTTCAGCATCTTTAAAATCTTCAGCGGCTGTGCAGTAGGCTTTGTTGTCACTCTCCTGCCAGTTCTTCATGAACAAGCCTTCAACTTGATACCCCTGTTGCAGTAGCAGGTGGGCAGATACAGAGGAGTCTACACCGCCGGACATGCCAACGATGACTTTGCCTTTTTTAGGGGTGTTCATAATCTATTTTAAATTGGGGCTGGGTAGAAGCTCAGTGTGTGGGGAGCCTACCATAATTGGTGGGTAATGAGATATTTTAAGGGGCAGAATAGCGCCTTAAAAAATCTACAAATCGCCCGTTTAAACCTGCAAACGGACGTTAAACAGCAAGCTTATTCAGTGATTTGTTGAATATTGCTAGCGTGAAGACCTTTAGGGCCTTCTGTAACTTCAAATGCTACTTTTTGCCCCTCTTTTAGCGACTTGTAGCCTTCCATCCCACTGATTGATGAGAAGTGAACAAAAATATCATTAACGCCTTCATCGGGTGTGACAAAGCCATAACCCTTTGCGTTATTGAACCATTTAACTACCCCAGTAGCCATTGTGAACTCCTTTATATCAGTTGGCTGAAGTGATCAATCTCTATGTGGTTTAAAACTGAATCCTCTGCTAGAACAGTTGAAACCATTCCCCCATGACAGTGATTCAGTTTAAAATTAAAGATTACGTGTTCATTATTTAACGGTCAAACATTATCCATCTAAAAAAGCAAGGGTATACCCTGGATATTTTTGTTGTCGGCTGGGTGTTTACCCTCTATTTTGGGTTGCTTTTTATCAAATAGATAGAAAGGGGTGTTATTATGCTGCGACTCACCCTCTTTTTGTGGGCCTAACAATTTCATTATTTGGACTAAAATTAATAGCTATGAGTGATCAGGAATATACAGACCATGATGATGGGTTGGCGGTTCAGGAGAACAAGCAAAACCTGGCAAAGCCACCGATGTATAAAGTTTTCATTATGAATGACGATTATACACCTATGGAGTTTGTTGTTGAGATCCTAGAGTCATTTTTTAGAAAGAGTAGAGAAGAGGCGACAGAGATTATGCTTCTTGTCCACAATAGCGGTAAAGGGCTATGCGGTGTCTACTCTCGTGATGTTGCCGAAACTAAGGTAATGCAGGTAAATGATTGCTCAAGGGAACACACGCATCCACTGCTCTGTACGCTGGAGCAGTCTTAAAGTAGAGAGTTGATGAGGCTAAGTATATGTTAAGCAAAGAGTTAGAGCAGGCGCTTAATCGGGCTTTCAAGGAGGCACGGGAACGAGATCATGAGTTTCTGACTGTAGAACATCTGTTGTTGGCCCTACTTGATAATAAAATAACCAATAGTATTCTCCGCTCTTGTGGTGCGGATACTGATCGTCTCAAAAAAGATGTGAATCAATTTGTTGAAGATACAACACCACTCCTGCTGGAGGGTGATGAGAGGGATACTCAACCGACTCTCGGTTTTCAGCGTGTATTGCAGCGCGCTGTATTTCATATTCAATCATCAGGGCGTAAAGAGGTCACCGGCGCAAATGTCTTAGTGGCTATCTTTAGTGAGCAGGAGTCACATGCTGTCTATCTGCTAAACCTCTATGAGGTTGATCGTCTTGATGTTGTCAATTACATCTCTCATGGTATTACGAAGGTCCATGGTGAACCAAGTGAGAGTGATGAGAATCCTGGTGTTGAGCAGGGAGGGGGAGAGGAGAGCAAGCCATCCCCACTTGAAACCTATGCAACTAATCTTAATGAACGCGCTAAAACGGGCAAAATTGATCCTCTGATTGGTCGTAAGGAGGAGGTGGAACGGATTATCCAAACCCTCTGTCGTCGTCGGAAAAATAACCCGCTATTAGTGGGTGAAGCGGGTGTTGGTAAAACAGCGATCGCCGAGGGTTTAGCCAAATTAATTGTCGAGAAAGAGGTCCCCGATGTTCTTGATGGGTGCGTTGTCTACTCACTAGATTTGGGTGGTTTGGTTGCGGGTACAAAATATCGAGGTGACTTTGAAAAACGCCTAAAATCTGTTTTGTCACAGCTCAAAGAGGAGCCAAAATCGATCCTCTTTATTGATGAGATACATACCATCATTGGTGCGGGTGCCGCATCGGGTGGTGTTATGGACGCTTCTAATCTGATTAAACCTGTGCTGGCTACTGGTGAATTGCGTTGCATCGGTTCGACAACTTACCAAGAGTTTAGAGGTATCTTTGAGAAGGATAGGGCGTTAGCACGTCGTTTCCAAAAAATTGATGTGCCAGAGCCTAGTGTTGATGAGACCATTGAGATTCTCAAAGGGTTGAAACCCTATTTTGAAGAGCATCATGGCATTGTCTATACCGATGGCGCTGTAAAGTGTGCCGCTGAATTGGCTGCAAAATATATCAATGACCGTCATCTGCCTGATAAGGCGATTGATGTAATTGATGAGGCGGGTGCCAATGTTCAACTACAGCCAGAAGATCAACGCCCCGAAAAAATTGATATTGAAGATATTGAGGCGATTGTGGCTAAGGTGGCCCGAATCCCACCTAAAACAGTCTCCGCTTCAGATACCGATGCGCTGAAAAACCTTAAACGTGATCTACAGATGGTTGTCTATGGTCAAGATGAGGCGATTGATACCTTGGTGACAGCCATGCGTATGAACCGGTCAGGATTAGTGGCTGATCAACGTCCTGTAGGCTCCTTCCTATTTGCAGGGCCTACGGGTGTAGGTAAAACAGAAGTTACCCGTCAGCTTGCACGAATCATGGGTATGAAGCTGATACGTTTTGATATGTCAGAATATATGGAGCGCCACACTGTTTCACGTTTGATTGGCGCACCTCCTGGGTATGTTGGGTTTGATCAAGGTGGTCTGTTGACCGAAGAGATCAATAAACACCCGCACTCTGTTCTTCTACTGGATGAGATAGAGAAGGCTCATCCAGATGTCTTCAATATTCTGCTACAAGTGATGGATCATGGCACATTGACGGACAACAATGGCCGCAAAGCTGATTTTAGAAATGTAGTGTTGGTGATGACAACCAATGCGGGTGCGGAAGAGATGAACCGAAGCTCTATTGGCTTTACTTCTCAAGATCACACCAGTGATGGAAAAGAGGCGCTGAAGAAGTTTTTCTCACCTGAGTTTAGAAACCGGCTCGATAATACAATTCAGTTCAAACCTTTGGCGCGCGGCTCTATTAAGAGCGTGGTTGATAAGTTTCTATTTGAACTTGAAGAGCAACTATTGGAGAAAGGGGTATCGCTTGTTGTCGAGAGCGAAGTGCGCGAATGGCTGGCTGAGCATGGGTATGACCCCAAAATGGGCGCGCGTCCAATGGGACGGGTGATTCGAGAAGAGATTAAGAGACCAATGGCTGATGAGCTACTCTTTGGTAGATTAGCGGGTGGTGGCTTGATCAGAATCTATGTTGAAGATAAAAAGCTAGCCTTCGATATCGAAGGCGAAGCTGTTCATTGATGCTTTTACAAAGTCTTGAGTGTGCCGATTAGCGTGCCCGATAGGTGATGCGCCCTTTGCTCAGGTCGTACGGAGTGAGCTGAACGGTAACCTTATCGCCAGTCAGAATGCGGATATAGTGTTTACGCATCTTTCCTGAGATATGTGCAGTGACAACATGGCCATTTTCCAACTCTACGCGGAACATGGTATTCGGCAGAGTCTCAGTGACCGTACCCTCCATTTCAATGAAATCTTCTTTCGCCATACTTTTAAAAATCTCTTAATTTGTTTAACTCGAAACTGAGTTTTCTGGGATAGGTCGCCCAGTCGCGGCGGAGTATAACACAAGCGAACTAAAACAGGCCTGTAAAATACGGTAAATATTAGGTGCTGGTTATAGCGTTGGCATTGCTGCTTAGAGGAGTAGTGGCTCTCCCGTTTTATAGCTATTCCACTTGTTGTTACTCCAGGCCTCAATGGGTCTAAATTTATCTTTGTAGTTCATCTTCGTGCACTCTTTTATCCAGTAACCAGGGTAGAGCCACTGTAGGCCCCTCTGTTGGGCCTGCTCTATCTGCCAGAGGAGGCAGTAGATGCCTAAGCCAAGATGAGAGAGATCAGGGTTATAAAAAGTGTAGGTTGATGAAAGGCCATCGGGCAGGAGGTCACTGATGGCTACAGCGACTAAGCGTGAGTCGATACGAAACTCAAAAAATACCGTCTCGCTCCATGAACTAGACAGAAAACCCATATATTCGTTAGGTTCAAAATTAGCCATGTTGCCATCATCATGACGCGCTTTTGTATAGTGTTGATAGAGATCAAACTGCTCTTGGTCAAACTCACTTGGGCGATCAATGACCGTTATATTGGGGTTGTTACGTTTCCAGCAGCGGCGCTGACTCCGATTGGGCTTGAACTGGCTCACGGGTAAGCGCAGCGGCACGCAGGCATGGCAGCTGGGGCAGGCTGGACGATAGATATGGTTGCCACTACGACGAAAACCACGATCAACAAGCCATTGGTAAATGGGGATGTCAGCTTCAGCCGAGGGGTCAAAATAGATAATGCTGGCAGCTTTATCCTCCAGATAAGAGCAGGCATGCTCTTGGCTTAGGTATAGCGGTATAGCGGGATTGGTTTGGAAACCTTCATCACTACTGTTCATTTTTTATAGCTCTTGGGTAGTTTAGGATGTTCTTTGGGTTCATCTTTCCAACTTCCTTGTCGGTGAGATTGACCACACCAACGCTGTAAATTTTTCTTGAATGATCGGCGGCAGATATCAATAGCACCAAGGGTGACTAAATGTGGTGAGTGAACCTGACAATCAATCATCTTATAATTCCACTCGGCAAGCTTGTTTGCTAGGTGGATTAGTGCCAATTTTGAGGCATCGTTCTCACGACTGAACATTGATTCACCAAAAAACACACCACCTAAGCTGACACCGTAGAGACCACCGACTAATTTGCCATCTTGCCAAATTTCAACAGAGTGGGCGTGGCCAAGTTGATGCAGCTCAAGATAGGCTTGGATCATTGAACGATTGAGCCAAGTCTCCTCTTCAATATTTCGTGGTTCTGAACAGGCGTGAATGACATCAGAGAAGGCGTGGTCAAATGTGGCAGTAAAACGTGCTCTTTTGATGCTTTTACGCAGGCTTCTAGAGACTTTTAAATGACCCGGAAAAAAGACGGTTCTAGGATCAGGTGACCACCAAAGTATCGGCTGGTCATCGTTATACCAGGGGAAAATCCCTGAGCGGTAAGCGTTGATTAGTCGTGTAGTCGAGAGGTCTCCACCGAGAGCCAATAACCCATTGGGTTCGGTTTCTGCCAATTCAATATCAGGAAATGGTGTCTCAGCGTCACTAGCGAGGAGATAGATCATTGGAAATGAATGTTTATTTGTTGTATTTTTTGGTGGTGCAATATACTTTACCAATGTTGTACTCTCACTCATGGCCTGATTCTAGCTGGAACTTCTACCTACTGTAAGGTCAAAAAGGAATTAGGTTTGCAAGATATAAATAAACTTCAAATTGGCGATACCCTTCAACTGCAGTACGCCCCCCCAAGTACAAATACAGATCGCTTTTCTGTACGTGTCATTGGTTGCCTTCCAAATGAGAGTATCGTAACCACCACGCCTATGCGAGGTGGTAAGGTGATGTTAATTTGTGAGGGGATAAATTTTACGGTTCGCTTGCTTCAAGGGAGTGCTGTACTGGGTTTTAATGCCAAGGTCTTGCAAAGCACAACCAAACCCTACCCCCACATACACCTGACCTACCCTGAGGATGTTGAGGCTAAAGTCATACGAAATGCTCAACGAGTGAATAGCAACCTTCAAGCAACTGTAAAAAACACACAGTTGATTGAAAATGAGGAGCAGGTTCACAAGGTAACATTGGTTGACATTAGCTTAACGGGCGCTCGTCTTGAAGGTGGTGAACTCCTGGGTAAGGTGGGGGATGAGCTATATATCAATGCCCCTTTGCGTGTCTGTGAGTCGGAGGAGTTCCTCCGGACTTCCATTAATATCTGTAGTGTGACCCCCCGTAAAACTGAAGATGGTGAATGGGTCTACTACTACGGTGTGGCATTTCGACGGCTTAGTCGGATTCAAAAATTGTTGCTTTGTGCTTATGTAAAAGGGCAGATTGCTAATAAATAGTTGCCACAAGAGTTTAGATATGATGGTGAAGTATCGAGTCTTTGCTACCCTCTTTTTAGTGTTGAGTGTGAGTGTGGCCATCTTCAATCATTAGCTTTTTGGCTTTTTCAATATCTAATGACTCGATAGGTTCGGCCAAGTAGTAGGGTAGCTCGACAGCTTTCTCGCTAAATACGACCAGTTTGCCCTCGATTAAACGCTCAAATACAGACTCAACGGTTTTTTCAAAATCAGCAGGTGGCATGCCTTGATAGTGGGCACGCAGATAGTCGAGTAGCTCCTGCACGGTATGCTGGCCATCTGCTAAAGAGATGATGGTGCCAAGCCAATCTTCAATAGGGCTGGTAATAGCAGGGTTGTAGATATCAGCGAGTGATGTCTTGTTGTCTTTACGGCTGAAGGTGACATTGCGATAGAAATAGTGTGACTTATTCAATGGAAAATCCTTGGTTATCTTACTCTGTTGAATATCTGGCTGTGATGATAGGGGATTCGCTGATCATCTGCCAATTGAATCCTTCTTTCCATGGATAATGCCCTGGAGTGAAAAAAATATAGACTGACAAGTTTTTCCACTCTTGATAAACATCAATGACGGAATGGGTAATTTTTTTCATCCTTTAACGCTATGAATTTTCAAGACCCAACTGGAAAAATGATATGCCAAAAATTACTGATGCCATGATTGCAGAGCACAAGCGCTGCGATGAGATGTACATAAAAGCTGAAGAGGCGATTGTCAGTGGTGATTGGGAGCAAGCGGCGATATTAGCCAGTGCGTTTGAGAAAGATATGGAGCAGCACTTTTTGATGGAAGAGACCATCCTCTTCCCTGCTTATGTGATGAAAACTGACATGTCTAGTGTCACTCAAGCGATGATGATGGAGCATATGCAGATGCGACAGCTCATTTTTGAGATTGAAGAGAGCATCAAAGAGAAGAAGCAAGAGCATGCCTTGGGTGTGGGTGAGACGCTACTCACCATGATGAAACAGCACAACAGGAAAGAGGAGCGGAAGATGTACGTGATGGCCGACTCAGCGCTTAAGGCTGATGCTGATAAGCTGCTTAGCCAGATGGGGATGGCATAACATCAACCCTAATTTAGTCCCTACGCAAAACTGAGCTCGAATCCTACCTCGCTTAAATGTGTTCGCTCATGCTTTAGCTCTTCATGGCTGAGTGGGTGGCGGTTGAGCCAGCCTGGGGTGAATTTAAGCATTATCTTCTGCCCCTGTGCCTCTATTTTTGCATTGGATATGGCGCTGGCATTGCGGCTTCGGCGGAGTAGGGCGGCTAGGCGAAGTAATACACAGAGCTGTTTGCTGCTGTTGATCACTTTGTTGGGCAGCGCCTCAAATAGCTCAAGCGGAAATTTTCTGCGATGTCCTCGAATAAGTGCTGCCAATATGGCCAGCTCTTGGCGAGAGAAGCCAGAAAGGTCAGAATTTTCAACGAGATAGGCGCCATGTTTGTGAAATTGGTTGTGGGCGATGGCAAGTCCCACCTCATGCAGGTGGGCGGCCCAACCCAATATTTTGACGTGTTCAGGGTCATTTAACATCCAACTGAAGCTAACTTGGTCAAAGAGAGCTAGAGCGGTGCTACTCACGCGCTTGACCTGCTCTTGGTCGACATTGAAGCGTTTGCCGAGCGATTGAATGGTTAGTTGGCGTACATCTTCGTGGTGAATACGTCCTAACATTTCGTAGATTAGCCCCTCACGAAGTGCTTTGCTAGAGACCAGCATCCCCTCAATCTCTGTGCTGCGGAAGAGAGCGAGTAGAACGGCTACACCCCCTGCAAAAACAGGGCGCCGCTCTTCACTTAGCCCTTTTAGTTGTAACTGTTGGCTGTTGCCTACTTTGATCAGCCTCTCTTTTAGCCTCTCCAGAGATTGGTGTGTGATACCGCTATCACTCCAGCCAGCGCTGATGACTACCTCACGAATCGCTTTTATTGAACCTGAACTGCCAACAGCTGCCTGCCAGTGAGATCGGTTAAAACGGGTGCGTATGGGTCGTAGTTCCAGGCTACAAGCGATGATTGCCTCTTCCATTTTTTGCTCTGTGATCAGGCCATCAGCAAAGAATTGACGGCTGATGCTGACGCAACCCATATGCAGACTTTCACGCTCGATTGGCTTGAACTCCTCTCCAATGATCAGTTCGGTACTACCGCCACCAATATCGACCACAAGTCGGCGACCTGTTTTGGTGGCTAGACCGTGAGCTACTCCGAGATAGACTAGGCGAGCCTCTTCACGACCTGCGATCACATCAATCGGATGACCCAGGGCTAGTTGAGCTGCCTTGAGGAAACTGTCGTCACGGATTTGGCGGAAGGTGTTGGTGCCAACAGCACGTACGCTGCCCTCGGGTTGATCGCGTAGCCGTTGGCCAAACCGCTCTAAACAGGCGATAGCACGTATGCGTACTTCAGAGCGTAGCTCTTTCTCCTTGGTCAAACCTTCACCGAGACGAACCATCTCTTTAATTTGGTCGATAACTTGAATCTGCCCATCAACGATATTAACCACGATCATATGGAAGCTGTTTGAGCCGAGGTCAATGGCTGCAAGTGAGTGGGGTGAGAGAGAATTGTTTGATAAGTCAGGCATACATGGATCTACTTAATCTAGTTGCTTAGTTGAGCCAAAAAACCTTTGAATAACTCATGGTTGTGAGAGGTTTGTTATGTAGATTATTATAGTTTATTGTCGTTTAAAAGAGAATGTTGTCTCCATCATCTTCTATACAGACTCTCTAGGGAACCCCTGATTAAATCTGGTTGCACTAAAGCATAAGGTTCGCTAAAGCTCAGCTAAAATTTAGGCTGAATCAACGAGGTCTTGATGTAGGGGTTGCGTTACAATTTGTTCTGATATTAAAAAATGAGTGATGAGATGTTTGACCTATTTAAAAAAAGCCCTGTTTTAGATGAGCCATCGATCACATGGTTATTTGAAACATACTGTTGGGCGCTAAGAAATTTTGGTAGTGATGTTTTTTATGATGAGGTGGTTTTGGTCACCCCATCCAACAAACATTTCCCTGGCCGTGAGAACAGTGTGGAGGGGATGGCTCAGCTAATATTTGACCAGGTGAGAAACCATGCAGGATTGAGCCATTGGCCTTGCCGGTTGATTGATCAGGTGAATGAAGATTGTGAAATGCCACCCACAGAGCTTGTCACTATTCATGGTTCACTCTGGGGTTCAGCGGGCAAAGTGGTTGATAGTGATGCGGCTGTTGAGCGTCTGTTGATCGTTTATGATGCAGGGTTGGTGGGCAATCCTGAGGTTCTTATCGCTGCTTATGCTCAGCAGTTGGCCCACCACATGGGAACAATGGTTAAAGATGAAGTGCCAGGTGGTATTGAAAACTGGTTGCATGTGACGGAAGTGCTGGCAGTCATGCTCGGTTTTGGAACGATGTTTGCCAATACAGCTTTAGTGGTAAAAACGGGTTGTGGTGGCTGCCGTTCAGGGGCTACGCGTGCCAATGCACTGGGCGAACCAGATATCACCTACGCTTTTGCAATCTTTTGTGTGTTGAAGGGGATTCCAGTGGCAGAGGCGGCACCCCACCTAAAATCATCACTGCGTA
>JAMOMH010000042.1 GCA_027068675.1 Sedimenticola sp. | reverse complement strand
GAGGTCACTACCCCAACCACGCGGATGATTTGCTTGGTCAGGCAGTTTGACATGCTTAATGATGACGCTAGCTTGATCACACCCTTTTAGACCGTAACGTATGATTGAGCCATAGCCACTCCAGAGTGACTGGATCTCTTCAATCTTGAAGAGGCTCGAGGCACCTGTCGCCTGACAACAAATATCTTGGAATGCTCTGTTCATAATCAAGAGAGTCTACCCTCAAATACCCTAGGAATAAAAATGGGGTGATCTGAAAGCAAAACAACCCATTTAGGTTTAGCTTAATCCATCTCATCCACTCACAGACCCACAGAACGCAATACAGACTCTATTAATTGAGTAGGTAAACCCTCGGTTATACGGGGAGGTGACCTTATTTAATTAAGGTGTAGAAGTTGTTGTGATAGTGACCCCATATTATGTGGGGTCAAAATAACTATCTCCGTCACAACAGAACGGGAGTTGGGTGGGGTCACTACGGTACGCATATCTATTGCTAATATAGAT
This sequence comes from Sedimenticola sp., assembly GCA_027068675.1. Taxonomy (GTDB): domain Bacteria; phylum Pseudomonadota; class Gammaproteobacteria; order Chromatiales; family Chromatiaceae; genus JAKITT01. Next base: position 3,371 of record JAMOMH010000042.1, on the reverse strand, counting down.
TAGGAGTCAACAAATGGAACAATTCAATTTCGAGTGGACATCAAAGAACTTTGAACATACTGAGCAAGAGATTGATTCAACCGCTCACCTGACAACAAAAGCATTAGGCGTTGTCTATAAGCATAGCCTGATTCCAATGGCTGAATATGACTTAGCTGAATGGAGTAGATACGACCATTATAGAAAAAACATTAGTGAAATTGAGGAGGGCAGTGGTGATGAGGTGTGGATAAAACCATGGCTTATTGGCCAGTGGATGGGAGGAGAGGAGTGCATTCTTAAGCTTGACCCCAGTGAGTTTATAGAAGAGCTGTATAAAGAGAAAGAGTGGGCGGAACTGGGTGACTGGCAGCATCGACATAAGAGAGGGGCGATATTTGGCATCTACTTTACTGTAACAAGGCGAGCAGAGAACTGGAGTGCGGTATTTGCATTAAGATTAGATGACCGGCCCGATGCTGGAAAAGTGCATGATTTACCTATCAGAGAGGCATTTTGTCTATCAATTGATGGTGACCATAAGAGGGTAGAGGCATGGCTGGACTGGGCTTATAAGGAGTCGGCATAACCCCCCCTTTTTTCCTCTCTCCTGTAGAGGAGAGAGGAAGCATGCAGCATAATCCCCATAATCCAAAAATTGTTGAGTCCAATAGAAGAGCAGTAGCCTGAAGTAGCTGTAATATCAACAACCTCCTATCGACGAAAGATCGCTAACCAACGCCAAAGGCGCAATATATCCGCCAACGCAGCAGCTATATAGGTGTAGGCACACGCTTTGAGGATTCGTCTAATCGGAACAATTTGTGAATCATCAATATATTCACCCTCAATTAAAATCGGCAGCGCTTTATTGAAACTGGCATCAAACTCTTCGGGCAAAATAGCAAGATACATAAAGAGCGAACTCAACATCATTAAAACACCAACCAATGCCGTTAGCAGTGTGACATGGGGTATTTTTAGGATGAGTGTGATCAGCGGTAGCAGCATAAGGAGTGCCGCTCCCCAGCGTTGAATAGCAAAGGCTTTTCCTTGATAGCGATCGCGCAACTGGCTCACCGGCTCTTTGCGGTTAAACTGGATGGCGTGCCCCACCTCATGTGCGGCCACCGCAACAGCAGTTAGTGATTGCCCATTAAAGATCTCAGGACTGAGGCGTACAACATTATTTAGAGGATCAAAATGGTCTTTCATCGGTTCGGTAGTCTCAACCACAACACCTTCAAGTTGGAACCGTTTAACCAAGTGAAGGGCTAACTCCCCTCCTGTACCCGGCAGGGTTTCCAACCTTCGGCTATAACGCTTGAGTGTGTATCTAACCCATAAATTGGGGCCAAAAATTAGAGCAAGCAGGAGAATAGAGCCGATGATATATAGCATAAATAAGTTTAACTATTTACAGTAATCTATTGATTGTATTGAGACTATCCTACCATCTCTTTGAGTTGTTCAAGTACCTCATCTGCGTGACCCACAACCTTAACTTTTCGCCACTCATGCCGTAGTTTCCCCTTGCTATCAATCAGGAAGGTGCTGCGCTCAATGCCCATATATTCACGGCCATAATTCTTCTTCAGCTTAATGACATCAAACTGCTTACAGAGCTGCTCCTCTTTGTCTGAAAGTAGGTCAAATGGAAACGCCTGTTTCGCTTTAAAATTTTCATGCACACGAACAGAGTCACGTGAGACACCCAGCACAGCACTATTGAGCTTTTCAAATTCAGGGTAGAGGTCTCGAAAGGCCTGCCCCTCTTTGATACATCCTGGTGTGTTGTCCTTTGGGTAGAAGTAGATAATTAGATTTTTACCGGCAAAACAGGCCAAAGAGAGCATTTGATCACCCGTTGCTGGCAGTGAAAATACTTCAATTTTTTCATTTAGTTTAACCATGATGGTACTCCTCTGTCTCTATGATAGCTTTAGGCTTTTAGATGCAATTTCATAGCTATCTTTGGAGAGGTTGTCTGCGGCTAAAATACGAGCCAGCTCACCCTTCATCAACTGTTGACGCTGATGATCATACCGTTGCCAACGACTCATCAATCGCAACATACGTGAGGCAACTTGCGGATTGAGTCGGTCCAGCTCCAATACACGGTCGGCCAAAAAACGATATCCACTACCATCTGCTGCATGAAAACTGGTGAGATTGGCGCTACAGAAGGCACCAATCAGGCTACGCACTTTGTTGGGGTTTTTGATTGAAAATTTTGGATGATCCATAAGTTTAATCACCTCACCCAATGTCTCGGGGCGTTTAGATATCGCCTGCACAATAAACCACTTATCCATCACCAGTGGATCACCAGCCCACTGCTTCTCAAAAGCAGCAAGGGCCTGCTCACGTTGTTCACACGATTGATGGCTGAGTAGGGTGAGTGCAGCCATCACATCGGTCATGTTGGTGGCACTATTAAACTGCTCAAAACAGCGTTGGTGAATATCGGCATCATCAAGCTGCATCAAATAGCTAAGACAGCAGTTCTTGAGAGCGCGGCGTGCCATAGAGGGTTGCTCAATATCAAAACCACCCACCTCTTGGTTAGCCTTGTAGAGTGCCAACAGCGGTGCTTTTAAAGCACGAGCCAACTCGGTGCGAAGATGTTCGACCGCTTGGTGAATGCCATCAACATCGACTACCGCCATCTGATCACCCAGATAGGATTCACTAGGCATTGAGAGCACTTCAGCAAGCAGCGCCTTATCACTCTCACTATCCTGTAGCACGGCACCCATTGCATCGATAAAACCTTGTGGCAGAGCACAAAGGCCGTTCTCAACCATACCAAGGATGATACGTTGCGCCAGAGTTTGCGCCGCCTCCCAGCGGTTAAACTCATCACTATCGTGGCTCATGAGGAACATCAGCTCATCATCACTGTAGTCGTAGCTCACCTTGACCGGCGCAGTAAAGCCTCGCAGCAGCGACGGCACAGGTTTCTGCTTAATGCCGTTGAAGTGGAAAACCGCCTCTTTTTCAGTCAGCTCAAGCATCTCACTCGCTACCTCATTACCGGCAGGATCAATCAGGCCGATTGCCAGTGGCATGTGGTAGGCGGGTTTATCACTCTTTTCTGCAGTATCTGGGCATGACTGTTTGATGGTTAAGCTGAAGCAGTTTTTGACTGCATCGTAGGTGCTGCTTATAGCCAGCTCAGGAGTTCCTGCAAAGTCATACCACTGCTTAAACTGAGTCAGATCTCGGTCACTGCTATCCTCCATACAGCGGACAAAATCCTCTGTGGTGACCGCTTGACCATCATAGCGCTCAAAGTAGAGGTCGGTCGCTTTACGGTACCCCTCTGCACCGAGCAGCGAGTGCAGCATACGCACCACTTCAGCCCCCTTCTCGTAGACAGTGACGGTGTA
>JAMOMH010000041.1 GCA_027068675.1 Sedimenticola sp. | reverse complement strand
GTTTTACCAATAATGATATCTGTCGCACGTTCAGAGATGGCAGTGATGGTTCTTGATGGATTTAAGCCCAGCGCCCGAGGTATCACTGAGCCATCCATCACGTAGAGGCCGGGGTAGTTAAAGACCTCACATTTGTGATCAACCACACCATCATCGATATTGCTACCCATGTTGCAACCACCCAACGGGTGCGGCGTAATGATGTTTTTAAAGAGGGTCCAAGTGGGCGGTATTAGGGGGATCGCGTTGGTCACCTCAGAGAGCTTTCGATGCAAATTGGCCATTGCGTTGTATATGCTCTCTGATCGGCGGTAGTCCCAATTCATGCTCAAACGGCGTTTCCATGGTGCATACCAATATCGGCCTAAATAGATGCGGCCATCAGGAACATCTTGGGCCTGTCCGAACCAGACCATGACGGGTTTAAAGGGGTCTCTATTCCGGATATTTTTTGCGAATGCCTGCAATAGTGGATATCGACGAGTGGCAAAAAATTTAAATAGCGGATTTTTAAATTTCTCTTCAAGATAGTTACCGAGTAGATCGGGTATACCACCATCTTCTATGAAGAGTTTTTTACCCTCATATTTGCCATCTAACAGATCAATGGTACTGGAGATAGTGGGGCCTTGGGTGGGTGATACATCTCGCCCATCGGTGTGTATGGCGGGTGTTACAAAGTCACCATTGGCACTCCAACCTAAACCCAGTCTATGGCTGATATTGGGCAGTGTTTGGTGCTCATCACGGCTTCTAAGTAAGAGCTCCGTTGATCCCAATGAACCGGCGGCAAGAATCACTTTATTGGCAGTGAAACTACCTGGAATTTTTTGACCATCAACCAGCTGGTCAAAGTAGACACAATAACCCTCTGAGGTGGGTTCAATATGAGAGACAAGATGCAGTGGTTTGATCTCAGCACCATGGCTCTCTGCTACGGCAAGGTAGTTTAGATCTAACGTGTTTTTAGCTTTAACTTGGCAACCAATATCGCAGTTGGCGCAGTGTACGCAGGTGCCCTGCTCCTGGCCCTGGTCATTAATCCAGTTGACTGACTTATTGTCATTAAAGGGATCATCTTGCTGATAGCTCCAATCAGGATTAAAGGTGACCGCTAGATCTGCCTTTTCATGCCGATCACCATAACCAAGGCTCTCCGCCGCATCACGCATCACGCGGAAACGCTCAGGCAGTTGATTGTCTGGAATCGTCTGCACATTTAGCATTTTGCCGGATATATCGTAGTAGGGTTTGAGCGCATCGTAGGTGATCTCTACCGGCCACCCCTGATCAAAGACCTCGGGTTTAGCTTCGATAGAGACACTAGCGTAGATTAATGAGCCACCCCCCACACCCGCGCACTGTGCAACACTCATATCGCCAAAAAAGCGGATATCAATCCAGCCATTCTGCTTATGTGGTTCATCAACATCCCATGTCCAAGCATCACCAACATCTCTAGGGTAATCCTTGGTTTGCCAGCGCCGACCACGCTCTAATACCAACACTTTTTTGCCTGCTTCACTCAAACGGCAAGCACTGGCAGCACCACCAAAACCACTGCCGATAACGATTACGTCATATTGAGTATCCATAAGCTTATCTGTTTGATTTTGGTTTAATGGTAATAGGAGCCTCTATGAGATGGAGGTACTCTTGCGCTGATTTAGCAGATTTTGCTACAAACCATGTATCCCCATCACCACCCGCACGGTTTAGCTCCCACTCTTTTTCAACCGTTTTGATACCCATCGGGTAGATAGTCAGCTCACCCTCACCATTGATATGGAAACGGATAAAGTTTTTATAATCTTCAATGGTGTTACTGGAGAAGGCAGCCTCTGCATGGAAATGCAGAAAGTAGTTGGTGAGATAGAGATAGGCCCCCATCAACATGCCTGCAAAGATACCGGTAAAGAGCACAATCTCAATGGCTAGCCACCACCAGCACTGCTCAATGCCTAAAACAATATTAATCTTTGTATAGAAGACCAAAAGCGTCAGCATCAAACCAAATTGAAGCAGACCATGTATTGTTCCTACAATCAGCTGACCGGCTAACATTTTGTTCTTATTTTTATCAGGAAACGGCTGACAAAAAGCGATCAAACTACCGACATAAATCATAAGAAATAGTGCGCTAAAAGGACTATTTAACATGATGCTAAAGTAGCTACAAAAAACCTCAAATAACATCAATAAACCGATATTTTGTTGGCTCAATGTCGCTAAAAAATCACCGCCTAAACTAACACTTTCACTCTGTATCACCCAGCCAGTTACAGCCGCAATTAAGCCAAACATGAGGCTCATCACATAGTTCTTATAGAAGAAGAGGAGGTTGCCTTGCAACAGTGATTTTGAGGTCTCTGAGTTAGGGAAAACGGCCCCTTCACCCAAGGAACATTTAGATTTTTGCTGATCTTCAACGACATCAATCTCATCAGGCAACATGTGCGTGCCATGGAGAAACGCACCGCCACCGCCAGCAGTCATGTAGTGCCGGCTGCCACTCTCATTTGAGTATCGAGCATAATGGTGCAGGTCACCTGCAATGTTGAGGTATATCGTTGCCTCTTTGCCGCGGATACGCCGCTCCATAAATGTAATATTCTCACTCTCTGTGTCACCCGTCAGGCTATCCATTAGCCATGAGGGGGTTGGAGAGGCAAAAATAACTCTGTCACCCACTTCAAAGGTGGCAATCACCTCATCAAAGTAATCAAGCTGAGGTTTATCTATATCGGTGCCAAGCTGGATATCTACCGCAAAAAACCACCAGTTATGCGGTAGTTGAATAGCAAAATAGCTTCTTGATTGTTCTGTTTTCCAGCCACCGATCCAACGCTCTTGGCAGAAGAGACGAGAAAAACTCTTTAAACCATCGTACCAATCATGGTTTCCTGGCAGGGCAAAGAGATGCGGAGGCTCTTCAGCAGGATCAACCCAAGGTAGTGCCGACTGATAAGGGCCAACGGTTCGATTCCGATAGGCATCTCGACTAGAGACGGGGTAGACCTCATCTCCACCCATCACCAATAGCCTGCCACGTTTGGTCTCATGGAAGGCGCTCTTAGAATCAGCAACCGTTAGGGTCGGCTCAGCAAGCATCTTTGCGACGGTATAGGTTGAATTCCAGCCATCACCGATATCGGCAACATAATCGAACCAGATATCCCCCTTATCTGCGTAGTTGTACTTTTTGGGTCTCTTTAACGCCGCTTGGGTTTCACGGTTGTCTGCATACTGGCCAAAGAGAGCAGAGATCACCACTTGAGCCGCTATTTTGATGAGGTTTATCGGTATAAACCAATTCACCATTTTCAATCGTGGTTCAAAGCCCAGCGCCTCTTTGGTATCAGAGCGAGGTATCGGCGGTGGCTCGTGCGTTGCTTTACAAGATTTATTTGTATCCACAGTTTTTCCTTAACAATTAGTGGGGCCAGCAGTAGGCTGTCTTAAACCTTCGTTCTCTTATTCTGACGCTTTGCTAACCTTTCTTTTTAGGGCCGTAGATATCCCACAGCTCCCCCATAAAAAAGCCACCAAATTTACTCAATGCCTCATAGGAGTCTACTGCTGATTTTGAGTTGATTGACCGGAATGTGCTAGTCATCGCAATCAAGTCCGTAATACCCAATGAGAGTATGCCCGCACCCACCTGCTTTCCCTCTGCATTGCTGCCTTCATAGAGACGGGTAAAGAGCGTGGTGGTATCTGACCAGAGATCCAATCCGGCATCATCTTTCACCTCTTTGCGCCCAGCGAGAAAATACTCTTTCCCCTCATGGGTAAAACCAAACTCATAGACCATATACTTCATCTCAGGATTATCAGTGGGGTTAAACAGGTTGAAGATACCAATTGTCGCCTTAATACCGGTTCCAAATGGTGTGAAATCGAT
>JAMOMH010000040.1 GCA_027068675.1 Sedimenticola sp. | reverse complement strand
CATGGCAATAGTAGGCCTGGGTTACCTCTATTGGTTGCGCTCCAGCAAAAATCCATCGATACCTAAAGATAAACCAGCCTCACTCTCTAAGAGTGATTCTCGACAGGGGGCAAAAGCAACCAGCACCCTTCGCTTAGCCTCCTATGCATTGATCTTTTTTATGGTGATGGCGACATGCGGCTTTCTCTACCTTGAATGGCGTGATCAATATCGCGTGGTTGACGTGGTGGTGATTAACTCCCATACAGGAGATAGAGTGACCTATCGAGCACGACGAGGGGATATTGATGGGCGTGTATTTGAGACACTTGATGGGCTTGTTGTTCGGTTGGCTGATGTTGAACGTCTAGAGCTAGGGAGCACAGATAAACTGGACAGCTACTGATAAAGGGTGAGTATTGAGCCTATTTAAGGAGAAGATTATATGGTTTTTGCTATTGTATGTTTATAATTCTGAGAGATAGGTTGTTGTAATTCAGATCATGTTTTATATGATGTATTAAAATATACTAAGAAGGTCATTGATACTGCGCTTTCTACTTATGGAGTCTTAATCCCATGAAAAAAGTGATCTCTGTTGGGCTCTCTGCCATCGTTTGCCTAATGATGTTTACTGGAGCTGTGGTTGCAGATGACTCAGTAACTATCGTAGACATTAAGAGTGGAACCAATCGTTTCTCACCTGAAATTGTATCTATCGTTAAAGGTGGAACAATTCGCTGGGAAAACAATGATCCCCAGCAACCTTCTCATGATTTTACTAGTATTCCAGGGCCAAATCGCGAGAGCAAAGAGCTTAAAGTGATTGAGCTGAGAACAGGTGAGATTGCTGAACACACGTTTAATATCCCAGGTGTTTACGACTACTTCTGCTACATACACAAAGGTATGGTAGGTAGGATTATTGTTGAGTAAGGTAAGATACTAACAGTTCACACATAAAACCCCATGTAATAAAAAAGGGCTATCCTATGGCAGGATAGCCCTTTTTTGTATCTGCTACAGAGAAGCGATTATTTTATTTTGGCCTCTTTGTACATAACATGCTGACGGATGGTTGGATCATACTTTTTGATCTCCATCTTGCCAGGCATATTGCGTTTGTTTTTGGTAGTGGTGTAGAAGTGGCCAGTTTTAGCACTGGATACTAACTTGATTTTATCGCGCATGATTGATCTCCTTAGACCTTTTCGCCGCGGGCGCGGATATCAGTCAATACAGTATCGATACCTTTCTTATCGATGATACGCATGCCTTTAGCAGTGACACGCAGACGAACCCAACGATTCTCACTCTCAACCCAGAAACGATGATGGTGAAGGTTAGGGAGAAAACGCCGTCTAGTTCTATTTTTGGCGTGGGAAACGTTGTTTCCTGCAACCGGACGCTTACCGGTTACTTGACATACTTTTGACATCGAAAAAATCCTCGGGAATCTTGAGTTCAGCTGAGCTTGATCGTAAAGACGCGCATTTATACCAGAAGATGCCGTTGGTTACAACATTCCGCGCTCAGCAAGAGAGGTTGGCTCCCCGTCACCGATGATGAAATGGTCAAGTAGACGGATCTCGACAAGGGCTAATGCCTCTTTGAGTCTTTGAGTGATCTGCTGGTCGGATTGGCTTGGTTCATTAATGCCAGATGGATGGTTATGGGCCAAGATTAATGCAGCAGCATTATGGTGTAGCGCCCGTCGAACAACTTCACGAGGATGTACAGCAGCACTATCGATTGTGCCATGAAACAGCTCTTCAAACTCGATGACACGGTGCTGGTTGTCTAAGAAGAGTATGGCGAAGACTTCATGCGGATAGTCGCGTAGCCGTGCAGAGAGGAAGCGCTTAGTATCATCAGGCTTAGTGAGGGCATCCCCACGTTGCATACTCTCTTGTAGATGGCGTTTAGACATCTCAAGTACCGCCTGAAGCTGTGCAAATTTTGCCTGCCCCAGCCCTTTGCTCTTGCAAAATTGCTGTTGGCTGGCGGCCAATAGATTTCTCAACCCACGATGTTCATGTAGTAAATCACGAGCCAAGTCGACGGCAGTCTTGCCTGCAATACCGGTGCGTAAAAAAATAGCGAGCAGCTCAGCATCAGATAGAGCTGAGGCACCACGAAGCAGAAGTTTTTCTCGTGGACGTTCGTCAATTGGCCAGTTGCTGATTGGCATATCACCTCCTTGTTATTTTATCGCTCATCAATGAGCTGCTATTTTGTTACGGCTGAAATTGGCTATCTAGCCAATGTACGAATTTACTGCCTACTCCATCACTTATATATACCTAAATTCACAGATAGAGAGCCACCGTATCTCAACATACCTCTAAAAAGCACTTTTGTCATTCACGCCCAAACTTAAAACAGCTCTAATAAATCCGACAACTGCTCAACCACCTCAATCTCCAATCCAGCAATCCCCTTCTTAGGCGCATTAGCCCTAGGCACAATAGCCCGTTTAAACCCATGCTTAGCCGCCTCCCGTAATCGATCCTGCCCATTTGGAATAGGCCTAATCTCCCCCGTCAATCCCACCTCACCAAAGGCAACTAAATCAGCTGGAACCGGTCGATCACGAAAACTGGATAGCACCGCCAACAAGAGTGGGATATCTGAGGCTGTCTCGGTGATCCGCACTCCACCCACCACATTGACATAGACATCCTGATCAAACATGGCAATACCACAATGACGATGTAACACCGCCAACAACATCGCCAAACGGTTCTGCTCCAAACCAAGCGTGACTCGACGTGGATTGCCCAGTTGACTCTCATCAACCAACGCCTGCACCTCTACCAGCAACGGACGTGTCCCTTCACGGGTGACCAAAATAGCACTACCAGAGACTGCTTCATGTTTACGGGAGAGGAAGATAGCCGATGGATTGGTGACATCACGCAACCCCTTCTCGGTCATGGCAAACATGCCCAACTCATTCACAGCACCAAAACGGTTTTTGATAGTGCGAATAAGACGAAATTGGCTGCCCGATTCCCCCTCAAAATAGAGCACCGTATCCACCATGTGCTCCAACACTCTCGGCCCAGCCAGGGTGCCCTCTTTAGTGACATGGCCAACCAAAATAACGGTGGTGCCACTCTGCTTGGCAAAACGCACCAACTGTGCTGTTGATTCACGCACTTGTGCCACTGAACCAGGTGCCGATTGCAACTGCTCGGTATAGAGTGTCTGAATAGAGTCCACCACTAAAACGGCGGGGTTCTCTTTTACCGCTGCAGGAATGATGCGTTCTACACACGTTTCAGGCAGCAGGCGTAAATTTTCAGTGGGCAGCTCTAGACGCAACACACGGCTGCGAATCTGCTCGGGTGACTCTTCACCTGAGACATAGAGCGATGTAAGCCGAGGGGCGATATTCGCCAAGGTCTGAGTCAATAGCGTCGATTTGCCGATACCGGGATCGCCACCGATCAAAACCACCGATCCACGCACTAGGCCGCCACCCATCACACGATCTAACTCGTGGCTGCCGCTGTGAACTTTCTCTTCACGCTGTAGTGGGAAAGAGTCAAGATCACACACCTCAGCTTTGGCAATATCACCGGCATAGCCAGCAAAGCGTGGATTGCTGGTTTTACTGGCCGAAGGTCGTGCTTCACTTAAGGTGTTCCAAGCTTTACAGTCAGTGCATTGGCCCGCCCATTTGCTGAACTCTCCACCACACTCACTACAGCGATAATTCTGTTTGGTATTGCGGCTCACAGCCCCACCCCATCAAGTGCAAGATCAACTCGTCTCACTCGATTGGTGATGCCGCAAAAGAGTTGGTAGGCGATAGTATTGGATAACTCAGCAATCTGTTCAGCTGGCAGACCATCACCCCATAAGATAACGGAGTCTCCCACTTGGGCATGAGGCTGCTGACGTAGATCAACAGTAATCATATCCATTGAGACGCGACCAATAAGTGGCAGCCGCTGGCCATTGACCAGCACAGGTGTGCCCGCCTTAGCATGGCGTGGGTAGCCATCACCATAACCGATGCCCACAACACCAATCGGCATCGTCTCTGGACAGGTGTAAGTACCGCTGTAGCCAATCCGGTCTCCCTTCTGCAACTGTTTCACAGATATCAGCGAGCTGCGTAGTGTCATCACTGGTTTCAACCCTTGCTGGAGGCCAGTGGTGCCGGAAAATGGCGATGCACCGTAGAGCATAATGCCAGGGCGCACCCAGTCATGATGCGAGGCAGGGAAACCGAGAAGACCGGCAGAGTTTGCCGAGGAGAGTAAACCGCCACTACCCGTTGCTATCTTGTTAAATAACGCAAGTTGCTCTTCAGTTGCCGGATCAGATCGATCATCGGCGTTGGCTAGATGAGTCATCATAGCGATCTCACCAACCCCTGGAATCTGCTGTAACTGTAGCCGTATAGGTTCGAATTCATCCGCTGAAAAACCGAGGCGGTGCATACCCGTATCGAGCTTGAGCCAAACAGAAATAGGTGTGGCCAAATCAACTACCGAAAAAATCTCTAGCTGACTGGCATGGTGCAGCACAATCTGCAATTGGGCTTCACTGGCCACCCTCAGCTCATCAGCGGTGTGGACCCCTTCGAGGATCAGAATCGGCTTAGTAATATTATCTGCACGAAGGCGTAATGCCTCATCCAGGCGTGCGACGGCAAAACCATCAACATCACGTAACGTGGCTGCCACCCGCTCCATACCATGACCGTAAGCATCGGCTTTGATCACCGCCCAGATGGCACTATTTGGTGCGGCTTGGCGCACCCGTTCTAGATTCTGCCGCAGTGCGGCATGGTCGATGGTGACCCAGGGGGTCAACCCTGATGCGGGCATCAGTAATCCTCACCGTAGTGGTCGCTGACGTAGTTATCAAACTTGGTGTACTGCCCCATGAAAGTCATACGCACGGTGCCAATGGGGCCATTACGCTGTTTGCCAATGATGATCTCAGCCAAACCTTTATCGGTGCTATCTTCGTTATAGACCTCATCACGATAGATAAAGACCACCAGATCAGCATCCTGCTCAATCGAGCCAGATTCACGTAGATCAGACATTACAGGGCGTTTGTTGGGGCGCTGTTCTAGATTACGGTTGAGCTGTGATAGTGCCATCACCGGCACATCCAACTCTTTAGCCAGCGCCTTCAGACCACGTGAGATGGCAGAGATCTCTGTGGCTCGATTCTCATTGGCACCAGGACACTGCATGAGCTGTAAGTAATCAAGCACAATCAGCCCCAAATCACCCTGTTCTCTCTTCAAGCGCCGCGCTCTGGCACGAACTTCGGTCGGCGACATGGCTGCGGTATCATCAATAAATATCTTGGCATTGGAGAGCATGTTGACTGCGCTGGTCAGGCGTGGCCAATCTTCATCATTCAGCTTGCCGGAACGTATGCGGTGCTGATCAATGCGGCCCAGAGATGAGATCATACGCAGGGTGAGTGAGTCAGCAGGCATCTCCATACTGAAGACGGCAACAGGGCGGTCACTACCCAACGCCACATTCTCAGCCACATTCATGGCAAAGGTCGTTTTACCCATTGATGGACGGCCAGCAACGATGATCAAATCCGCAGGTTGTAAGCCTGATGTCATCTCATCAAAATCGTGTAGGCCGGTGCTGATACCGGTAATCGACGAATCAGAATTGAACATCTCGTCGATACGGTCCACCACCTTTGGCAGTACCGATTTGAGTGAGACAAAACCGCTACCACCACGCGCCTTCTGCTCAGCAATCTCAAACACCTTCCGCTCAGCTTCATCCAGCACCTCTGCTGATTTACGACCCTCTGGGTTGAAACCACTGTCAGAGATCTCGGTACCTACTGAGATCAGTTGGCGCATGACTGAGTGCTCACGCACGATTTCAGCATAGGCGCGAATATTGGCAGCACTCGGTGTCTCTTGTGCCAACTGGCCAAGAAATGGCAAACCGCCCAATCCGGCAAGCTCCCCCAGACGCTCCAACTCCTCAGCAATGGTCACCACATCAATCGGCTGACCTTGATCGGCCAACAGCGAAATGGCATTGAAGATCTGGCGGTGTTCGCGGTTATAAAAGTCCCCCTCGGTTACACGATCTGCAATCTGATCCCAGGTTTGATTGTCGAGCATCAAACCACCAAGAACCGACTGTTCAGCCTGAACTGAATGGGGGGGAAGACGCAGTTTATCGACCGCCTCATCCACCATTTCTGGATAAGAGGAGGAGTAATCCATATCAGGGATATCAGATTCAGACATTTAGAGGGTAGAGACCATTAGTGGAAAGCTTTGGCAGCGTAGCAAAGATAGATTGTACGATTATGCCAAACGGGGATATAGAGTAATGCAATTTGAGAGTCATGACACGTAAGAAAAATTGCCGAAGAGTTAGCAATTTTGAGAGGGCCATCGCCTGCAAGTTGAAACCTTGCAGATTTCACAGGAAGGGGGATTTTAGCGAGAGGTGACAAAACAGGGGTAACAGCTAGTGACCCGAAACTGGATCAGCTGTCACCCCTGCTCTGAAAAGCGCTTACTCTTCTGAAACGATGTTCAGCTTCAGAGTCGCATCAACTTCGGCTAGCAGATGCAGAGCAACTTCATACTCACCCGCAACGCGGAATGGGCCATCCGGCAGACGAATCTCTTTCTTGCTCAACTCAACACCCGCTTCGGTCGCAGCAGCTGCGATATCAGCAGTACCAACAGAGCCAAACAGACGCCCTTCATCACCTGATTTACAAGTGATCGTGATAGTAAGATCATCGCATTTAGCTTTACGAGCATTAGCGCTGCTCAGCTGTTCAGCAGCCTCTTTCTCTAAAGTAGCGCGGCGCTCTTCAAACGCCTTCATGTTGCTATCAGTCGCCGGTACTGCACGACCGGTAGGGATCAGAAAGTTACGACCATAACCAGCCCTAACATTCACTTTGTCGCCCAGGTTACCCAGGTTATCGACATTCTTAAGTAGTATTATGTCCATCTTATGAACCTCCGAAAAGGTGTTCTTAAATCAAAAAATTCAATCACCTGTGCTCATCTTGGATGCCGCTTTAGCGCGAAAATTCATCCAGATATCAGCAAGCCCCAGCATTGATAGCAATACCATCATCTGTGGACCGGTAATCACCAGCATTATGTAGACACCGATCAACCAAGCTCTATTCAGGCCCAGTAGTTTAACAGTGCCATGTGCAACGGCTAACCCCTGAACAAGGTAAGCAGCCATCAACACGACCATCAGGTAACGCAGCAAGTCGCCACTTGCATCCAGCAAACTCACAACCGCCAGCACCGCACCAACGTAGGCGAGAGATTTCGACAACCGTAGTTGATGAAACTCCTGTTGAAAGCCGCCTGGGTTGTAGAGCAGCGATTGCCACCAACGCGCCAGCAGTAACGATGCTACCAGTTGCAACACATAACTAGCTGCAAAAAAACCCGTCATCCAACGCGCTAACTCATCAACCAGCTGTTGGCTTTCAACCGCCTTATATAGACCAGCCTCAGTAAAGCTATTCGCCAATGAGGCAAAAATCTCTTGCCAATCAGCAATGGGATCACCCGATTGCAGGTAGAAGTAGCCAATGGTCATTAGACCGAATAGCAACGCTGACTGAATCGCAAAACCCAGTGAACGCATCTCCCGCAACACCTGCCCCAACACCCACATCGGGAACCAGAGCAGCAACGCCAATCCGATTGCAGGGGCCGGACTCCCCAAGACAATTGTTGATAATACAACGCATGCCAATAGCGAGAGCCCAATCACCTGTAGTCCGGTATTGCGCCCCTCTCTCAGAGTGATCAACGCGACGCTGGCCGAACTGAGTAGACTCAGTGGCGGCATCACCATCGAGAGCATCGCCAGCACCGATGTTGCCATCACTGCCTGCGAACGCCCCCGCATCACAAAAGATGCAAGCCACTGCATCACACTTTTTGGCCTTTCAGCCCTCTAAACTTTTTCAGTGTCGGTCAGTGTAAGGAATCAGTGCAAGATGGCGGGCGCGTTTGATAGCGGTGGCCAACTGACGCTGATATTTAGCACTGGTGCCGGTGATACGGCTCGGTACAATTTTACCGCTCTCACTGACATAAGCTTTCAGCAGGTTGAGATCTTTATAATCGATCTCGGTGATGCCTTCAGCGGTGAAACGGCAATATCTTTTACGACGAAAATAACGTGACATAGTTTTTGTCCTGATAAATTTAAGTTGAGGCCGACTTACTCGTCAGCAGCAGCGCTTTTCTCTTCAGCTGGCTTCTCTTCAGCTGG
>JAMOMH010000039.1 GCA_027068675.1 Sedimenticola sp. | reverse complement strand
TTCTCTTCAGCTGGCTTCTCTTCAGCTGGTTTTTCCGCAGCTGGTGCTGGGGCTGACTCAGCTGCAGGAGCTGCTTCACGCTGCTCTTCCAGACCTTTAGCCAGTGGAGAGGTCTCGGTAACCGCTGCTTTACATTTGATGATCATGTTACGGATAACCGCATCATTGAATCGGAATGCCGTCTCAAGCTCGCTCAAGGCGCTGCCATCACATTCAACATTCATCAGGACATAGTGTGCCTTGTGGATCTTGTTGATTGGGTAGGCCAATTGACGGCGACCCCAATCTTCAAGGCGGTGGATGGTGCCATTGCTGCCTTCGATCAATGCGCGATAACGCTCGATCATGGCGGGTACCTGTTCGCTCTGGTCTGGATGGACCATGAAGACCACTTCGTAGTGTCTCATTTGTAGCTCCTTACGGTTACTTAGTGAGCCTCCCGGTTAGCCGGTGAGGCAAGGAGTGGCATCGGTTACCCGACACCGGAAAACGCGCGATCATACGGGTTTCTTATCAGTTATTCAAATAACAGTATTGGGATAGAAAATATGTGGATAGCAATAACATCTAATAAAACCTCAAATCTGACCCATTCATTTTGTGATCCCCCTCTCAATTACCACTTTACTTACTAGGCGAGAGGTATAGAATAAATTGCTGATTACCTAATCTAATAGGTGCTGATGTTGTTCTAAACAGCACCGCTGTCAGGAGCTATAAGATGAACTCTTCTCCGACATTGGCTGATCAAGAACAGACCAAACAGCCACACCACCACCCATCTGTGCAGATTCCTGCTAATTCAGATGATCTCTTCAAGCTCGCCATCTCCGCGAGTGTATTGCAGAAAAAAATCCAGCAACTGCTCACCCCTCAAACAGACAAAATTGGCCCTGTTATCTGGCAAGATGGCGAGTCTGAGGTCATTGTTCATCTCGACAAACTCCGTTTTGCAATTAAACCAGGGCTTGTGCTGTTTGAGCTTCAGCTAGAGGCGGACAATCTCGGTTTGGTGCCGATGGTTGTCCCTTTTAGAATCGGCAATGATGTTGAATCCGCCTCATTAACAATCACTACAGAGCATCTGCCGAGAGGCGACTCGCTCATGACCCACCGCTGGGGCGAGATTGTGCAAGAGCATCTCTGGTTTGCTCTGTTAGAGGCGGGCGAGCAGATAAAACAGGAGCAATTTGCTGAGAGCAGCATCCAGATTAGCGGCCTCTATAGCGATGGTGAACAGGTGTCGTACATCTACTCTGAGCCTGTCACCACTGATGAGATCAAACTCTATATTGCAGCGATTGAAAAGGGCGACATTCCACCACTAGCTGATGCCCCACCACCCACTCCCATCGATCTAAACCCACCACCCAAACCGCCAGAGAAGGAGCCAGCGCCCTCCTTTTTTATGGCGCTGTGGCTTAAGTTTCTAGCCTTTATCTGCTGGCTCTTCAGTTTTCTAAAAAAGTAGCCCAGAACAGAGAGTATCAAAGCGCACCACACCGCGCTCTAAACGCCAAAAGAGGCCGAAAGGGAAAGTACCATGGCTGTTAATCTTGACCCCAGTGTCGTTAAGCTCGCTCAATTTATTGGCCTGCTTGATCCAAATAACCAACTAAACAGTGACTGGTTACAAAACCCACTCGATGAACTGCGTGACGCCTTCAAAGATAACCACGCTATTTTACTCGAACTGCTGGGTGATATTTTCGAATCCAGTGATGGACAAATACAGGGCATTCCTGGGCCAAACCCAGGTGACATTTGGTATCCCATCCCCAATCTTGATCCACAGATTCTCTTCATCACCACGCGCACCTACGAGAGTGCGGGGAGTGAACATCTCGTATTTGGGGTGGGTGTCAATTGGCGTCACACTGAGGATGACGGCCTAACCGCCAACATCTGGGCAAAAATCCCGCTGGTTGATATCAACACCCAAACGGGTGATCTGACGCTCGCTTTTGGCGCAGACGATTCACCCGTTCAATTGGCATTTAACATCGCTCACACCGATGGCTTTGGTGATGCCAGCGTCCACTTCAGTGGCATTAAACTCGCTTCACAAATCTACCTGAGCAAAGATCCTGAGCTTTCGGTTCAAATTCAGCAGTTGGCTATCGCGGGCAAACCTACAGCCAATATCGACATTTCAAAACTGATTGGACGAGGGGATATCGACCCCAACCAGTGGTTTGACCTGATCTTCTCACTCCTCACCGCCAAGCTGCGCGACCTCTCGCCAGAGGCCAACAAGGTTCTCGACCATCTATTCCCGATCTTAGGTTTAAGTGGCAGTGGCCCACTCATCAACTGGTTCCAACTACCCAGTTTGGGCATCGTCACTATTAAGCAGTGGGCGCTACAGCTACTTCAAGATGAGAACCATCTAACCGACTGGCTCACCCATTGGCATGAGCTAATGGGCAGTGGTGGCACACTCACCATTGAGGGCGATGGCAGCCGGATTGATCCGAAACGAGTCGCACTCCCACTGAGCAGCAACCTCACTCTCTGGATCACCCTCGCCTACCAGCAGAGTGATCAAGGGGATATTAAGCTCTACCCTGGCACCATTCTTAGCAGTGCCGATGCCAACTTTTCAGCATCAGATATAAAACTCAACCTACAGAGCCGGTTGGAGCTGTGCTGCATTCCACTCAGTGGGCCAGGCGATTTTGAACCACTACCCACCTTTGATATCGGCTGCCGTCTCTACAACCCACTGGGCGATTTAGTCTCTGTTGATTTCAGTGGTGCGGGGGGCGACTTTGACCTCTTTGGCGACTTTGCCGTTAAAGAGATGCGCGCCGGTCTCTCGCTTGATGAGAACGCTAAGATCACACCAAAGTTTGAGTTAGTTGATGTGCGATCAGCCCAAGGCAACTGGCCAACACTCGATTTGACCAGCGGCCAAGCGATCATCTTAGGCTTGGAGGATATGGCCAACGGGATCATCACCGAGCAGATCAACAACCTATTAAATAGCACCACCGATAGCGCACATGCAGGCAAACACATCGCAGCACTGTTGGGTATTATTCCACCCACCAGCGCAACCATCCCAACCCCTTGGCTGCCTGAGCTGACCGTCAGCATCAGTCGGCTATCTGAATTTCTGGCCAACCCACTCGCTGCCATCGCCTGTTACCACGCTGAGTGCATAGAGTTGCAGCATGATAGTGCGCCTCTTTGGCGTTTTCTGCTTGATGATCTGCAAGCCTTGCTCCATGACAACGATATCCCTACGCCAGCCATCACAGGTGATGGCAGTGAAATCACGCCCTGGCAAGTCAGGCTCTACAGCGGTGATGAGGGGGATGCCTACCTCTCCATTTTTGCCGAAAATGATGCCATAACCTCGCGCCCCCAGCTTGATCTCTCGCTACTGATTGAACCCACAAAACTGACACTCTCAGAGGGTGCCACACTACAGTGCCAGCTTTTTGCCAATCTACTGCACTTAGATCTACCGCCTCACAGCGCATGCCCTGGCACCATCCACGCCCGCTGGCTGGAGAGTGTGGCCGCCAATATCAAACTAGAAGGCCACCCCAAACTGGTGGCATCCACCAACATCGGCCTAACCTTTACCCTTGACTCGGTTGAGCTTGGTTGCCTCTGGCTGCAACAAACTCAGGATAACGCCTTCTCCTGGGCCGCCAATATTGAAAAACTCAACGCCACATGGAACCTGGATAGCAGCCAGAGCATCACCCTGCCCCAGCTCCATTTTGGTGCAGGCCTCGATCTACAGTGGAATCTCAACACCCTGGCAGCCGATTTTGAAATTGATCTTGATGACTTCAGCCGGTTGATCCGTATCACCCTCGGCTCCTGGTTAGTTGAGCGCGGCGGCGGCTTTGGTTTTGGCTTTGCTGCCCTATTGGGTCTCTTCCCAAGCAACCGATTTCAATGGCCAGAGTTGGCCCATCTGCCCGATCTTGATCTACCCGACTGGAACAACGCCGGTACCGATTTCCCCTTCACCCTGCCCGACGACTGGCCAACATTTGAAGTCTCCAATTGGGGCGATTTTTTCACAAATCCATGGCCAGACCTTGTCGCCTATTTCAAGCTGCTACTCAGCAAACCAGAGTGGACACTCACCACCTTCAACCTATTGGGTGGTCTCTTTACCGGCAAATTTCCCGACCTATCACTACCCGACTGGGGATGGGGCAACGAGGCGGGTGATGGCATCACACTCCCATCCCTCCAAGATCTCCCTTTTGCTGTTTGTGGTGGTGGCACCTATGAGAATCCCTGGGTACTGAAACTCACCACTCCCGATGCGACACCCATCGAGCTGCTCTGCTGGCTCGACCCCGATGGCCCTCCCACCGGCGACTGGAGCAGTGTAGTCGTCAACCTGCTACCGAGTGAGTGGCAGGATATCGATGCACTGATCGCCAGTGCCGATTTTGATCACTCACAAATTGGCGCTCTGCTTTACCAATTCAGGGATCTCAACCCCCATATTGCACAGCTCATTGGCAGCATCACCACCAACACCCACATCTCCGACGAGGTTACCGACTTCCTCGGCCACGCTCTCAATGCCCTTGAGACCAGACTCAATCTAAGTGATGGATTAGTCCCCTCTAGCAGCCAGTTTGCACCTGCTGGCCTGAGCAACTGGAGTCAAGCATCTGCACCCAGTGTGGGACATGGCGAACAACTGAGCAACAGCTCGGTGCTCACCACTATTCAGAGTCAGATCAACACCCTTGCCGATGATAATCAGCCTATATTGCTGCTCGGTTCAGCCTGGGAATCTGAGACAGAGTGGGCACCACTACTCGCCCTTTTCCCTGGTATCAGCAGCGCCCATTTTGATCTGCGAGAGGAGGGGGTCGATCCCGAGCAGATCAATGTCAGCCATATCGGATCAGCCAGCACACGCGCCTATATTGGCGACATTGCCGTGTTCAATACCGCCCCCAGCCTGGAGGATGCAGCACGCCAAATCCCTGTCACTCACGCAGACAGCAGCGCACTAAGCCAAGCAGCGCAAGTGGCTCGCATGATTGAGCAGATCGCCACCACCCACAGTAAAAAAGTCATTGTTGTGGCCCACTCCCACTCAGGTTTAGCGGCACTGGCCGCAGCACAATTGGAGAATGGTCTGGCTGCAACCGAGAGAAAAATAGCTGGATTAATTACCATCGGCACACCGTTGGTGGGTGCACCACTGCTCTGGTCAGAGAGTGCCGGAGCCATCACTGATCTACCTGCCGATTTCAATCTTCAACAGGGGATTGAAGAGGCGGTCAGCCTACTATCCCGCGCGGGGTTAGATACGGCAACAACGCTGCTAACCGATGCCATCAGCGGCAATCTGCCGCTGCCGGAGATTGTTGGCAGAGCCTTCCC
>JAMOMH010000038.1 GCA_027068675.1 Sedimenticola sp. | reverse complement strand
CAGATCATCATCACCGATAGCACCCGCCGCCGGGCACTGCTCAACACTCTAAACGGCTGCTTTGATCTCGATCTGAGAGCCTTTCCATTTGGCCTACTGGGTGATGGCCCCAGCATTGACCTACCCGATTTAGCCCCACTGCAAGAGCTGCTGGCTGCCCTTGATCTACTGCTACCCAGCATGGAGCGTCACGATTTTGAGATCCCAGATTGGGTCGCCCCACTCAGTAAAGAGCAGCTCTTCCGCCGGATATCAGGGTTCGACCTGCCACTGCCCGATTGGCTCGGTTCACTCGATAACAGCGAAATCTATCTACTACTCAGCCACGGCATCACCCCGCCATCCATCGCACTGTTGGATGCACACGGCCTCTACCCTTGGCTCAGTTTTGACTTTAACCCCAGAAGTTGGATCACGCTATTCACCCAACCCAAGGCGTTTATTCAATCTACATTTGATCAATTTTGTGCCAACCCTGACGCCATCAATCAGTTGAGGGTAGCCATTAACGGCCACCTCTCGCTCGATGCCGTCACACTACCCAATGCGACCTTGACGCTATCACCGCTCTGCTCAGTCTCATTCTCCCACGATGGCATCTACCGCTTCTGCTACTCGCTGCCAAACACCGCCCTGGCGGGGCAAATATCACTCACCGCCTGTGTGACGATTGATCTGGTCAGCAAAGAGATTCGAGGCTCGCTGCATATCGCCCCCACCGCATTTGATGCAGGGGTCAAAATTGAGGCCCTTTGCAGGCTCAATACCGCACTAGAGGTGGAGTACAGCTACACCATCTCAGCCACCTTTGGTGGGCAGCTACCCGAAAGCCTGCCCTACAGTTATGACGACCTACAGCTCTACCCACTCGCCGATATCTCTAGCCAACTCGGTGCAATGCTGCCGCGTTTTCTACTGAATACCACCCTCTCTACTCTGCTAGAGAAGTTTGTACTCAATAGTAATGGAGGGGTGGATCAACTCCTGCTCAACTTAGAGCTGGGCTACCGCCGCCATCCCACCAGCCCCATTCAACTACGGCCCATTGATGGGCTGATTTTGTCACCACAAAAGTGGCTAAAATCCAACTTAGTGCTCGGTTCACCAATCGAGGGCCAATGTGTCGACAGCGGTAAAGTGGTCGCCCTCATCAACCACTTGGCCGATGCTTTTGCGCTGACCGATGATACCGATGTTATCCAGCTACCCTACGGCCTCTCACTCACCTGCCGTGAACTCTCTGGTGTAGAGTTTGCCCTGGCCTCAGCCACACCCATCGTCATCTCCCCTGGCGATACCCTGGCACTCAACCTGAAGCTGACACTCGGCAACCAGTGCCAAGTGGGTGTCGGCGGTGATCTTAAACTACGTTTCTCACTGCCCGATCCAATTGATGGTGTCGACCTATGGGATACCTTGGGTATCGACATCGGCTTTAATAACAGCCAGTTCAGCAACACCATTTATGTCGATGCACTGCAACTAAAACTGCTGCCGTTCAACGGCTGGGCATCTCTCATCTCACTCTCAGATAGTGGCCTGAGACTACTCGATACCGCGCTGGATGCCCTGCTAACCGAGCTACAAACGGATGCCAATCTATCACTCTTTATTGGCGAGATAAGAGGGCTTGCCGGTACACTCGATTTAACCACCCCAGCCAAGATTGAGATCTGCCTCAACGACCCACTGACATGGTTGGATACTCGTTTAAATCTGACCAATATCGGTGATCTGTTAGATGGGCTAAATTCACTGCTCTCGATCCCACTGGGTGGCCAGATCAATCGCGTCGGCAATC
Organism: Sedimenticola sp.; assembly: GCA_027068675.1. Lineage (GTDB taxonomy): Bacteria > Pseudomonadota > Gammaproteobacteria > Chromatiales > Chromatiaceae > JAKITT01. The sequence goes on along the minus strand of JAMOMH010000038.1, from coordinate 1,885 downwards.
TATTAACCTTTAACCAAGGCGATTTAACGCTACGTGTCGGCCGAGACCCCAGCAGCAAATTGGGCGCATGGGCCCTACTAAGCGACACTGAACTCGGCCCCATCACCCTCAATTTTGATCTCGGCCTTGAGACTGCCAACTTAAGCACCGCCCCCACCCCATCACTGGAGCTTGATCTTGCCTGCACCAGCCCACTCATCACACTCGGTGGAAAAGGGATCAACCCTCAACTCTCATTTGCGCTCAATGGGGCCACTACACTCAACATCTATCCACTTGGTGATATCTTTACCGGCCAGCAGTTCAAGCTCAACCTACTGCCAGCCATCAGCTTTGATTGCAATGATGCCTGCATCAGTGAGCTGCTCAGTGAGATTCTGCTACCACTCACCTTAGAGCTGCTGCTCGATGCTGATGTCACAACCGACTTTCTACTCACTTCACCACCCGGCATCCGCCTTGGCAGCATATTGGTCGACTGCCAACTACTAAACAGAGTGGGCGATGAATTTAACTTTAACTTCCCCTACAGCACGCTAACGGCTGAACAGTTTCTCTATCGACTCACCTGGAGTGCGCTGAAAAACCTACTTGCTATCGACCTCTTTGACGGGGCGATTGAGATTGTTAGCAAAACCCTCAGCAATGGCGATACCCACTACGGCGTTAGAGTCCGCCTGCCCGATGCCACACTGGTACAAGACCCTGAGTTCAAACTTCTCCTCGGCAACGAGTCACCCACCTGGTTGGCTCGCACCGATGGCCCCTCCCGTGAGAATGGCGGCATCTACATCTACCTGCCTACCGTGGATGAAGCCGCCACTGACATCCTCAACTCCATTGACCTACTGCCCGAGATAGAGCTGGTCAACTTTGGTGTAGAGCTAACGGGTAAAAACGATAGGCCACTATTGGATAGCAGCGGCTTCCGCTTAGATGGCGCAAAAGCCCTGCTCTACTTCAGTATCGCATTTGATGATGGTATCGATATCAAGCTGGGTGCCAGCGCCACCATTATGCAGATCGGTCTGCCAATAGGCGGTGCGGGTGGCAATGTCATTGGTCAAAATCTGTTATCCAGCGATGCCGGCAGTGGCGGTGAAAACAGCGCCGTTAACCCCGCCTTTAGCATCGAACTCTCCTACTTTGAGGAGTTAGATGTCCGATTGATGGGGCGCGAGGCGGGAGAGACCGAAATTTGGTTTCCAATTCAGAAGACTTTCGGCCCCATCCATATCGGCCAAATTGGCATTAAGTGGCACGACAGCGCCACAAAGGCACTCGAAATACTGCTCGATGGTGGCGTATCACTCGCTGGCCTGAGTGTCATGGTTGATGATCTTGGCGTAAAAATCCCCATCCACACCGCCGGTGACTTAACAACTTGGTCACTGGGTTTGAAAGGGCTGGGCGTCTCCTACGTGGGCGGCGGTGTCAAAATATCGGGCGCACTGCTCCGAGATAACGATGAAGGCACCAGCTACAGCGGTGCTGTTTTGGTTGAGGTTTCAGGCAAAACCTTCACCGCTATCGGCTCATATGCACAAGATGAGTTCACCTCGATGTTTGTCTTTGTGCTGCTGCCGATCACCATTGGTGGCCCCCCTTACTTTTTCATCACCGGATTGGCGGGTGGTTTTGGTTACAACCGTGGGCTAAACGTGCCACCGGTTGAAGAGACCTCCACCTTTCCACTCATTGAAGCAGCCAATGGCAGCGACAAATTCAGCAACAACCCACTCAGCGCATTGAGAGAGCTAGGCAGCGCCGTACCGATCAAACGCGGTTCATACTGGGTCGCTGGCGGTATACGTTTTAGCAGTTTTGAACTCGCCAAATCTGCCGCCCTCGCTTACATACTGCTCGACCGTGGCGTTGAGGTGGG
>JAMOMH010000037.1 GCA_027068675.1 Sedimenticola sp. | reverse complement strand
AGTGAGGGGTGAGTGATGCCAAAAAACAGAGCTGTTTGTACCGTTTGCGCTACAATTGTTGGGGTTGATGAGTCTGTCGCAGAGTACCACAAGGTCTATTACCATCTCTGCTCTGATCAGTGTAAAGAGACTTTTCTAGCACACCCTCGACTCTACACTGGAAAACCGGGTACTGAGCGCCGTGTTCAAATAAAGTGCCGAATGCTGAAGATGGAAAAAACCATGTCAGCCAATGAAAAAGCGGTTACTTCGGATCATCTTTTGCATCTAGTTGGGGTAAAGAAGGTTGACATAAAAGGCTCTCACCTCTATGTCACCTACGATCTTCTCCAGATCACCGAGATACAGATTGAAAAGGCTCTGCAGGAGGCTGGCGCAAAATTAGGTGGTAACTGGCTGCACAAACTGAATCGCGCATGGATTCACTACAGTGAAGAGACTGAGCTTGATAACCTAGCTGCACCCAGCACGCCTTGCTGCAACCATCCACCGCCAGGCTCTACCAAACCATCACGCTAATCACTACCAACTAAACAACACCCAACGTGGTACAGAAATCTCGTCGATAGCCTGCTCACGGCTCTCCAGCGTACCATCACCATCCGTATCAACCAGATAGTAGGCAGGCCCTACATCCGGCACCACTTTCACCATATAGAGCTGACCATTAATACGGTACTCGTAGTAGGTCTTCTCCTCACCTTTACGGATTATCACATCAGGCTCTAAAACCTCACCACTCTCCACCTGCTGTGGAATCACTGGCGGCTCAATCAACTCATCTGAAGTTTGATCAGCAAACACCGTAAATACCAAAAAACAGCCAGCAATTAGGGTTAGGGCTCTCATCTCATCTCCAGTAATTAGTTGCTTTATAGCTCAAGCAAAACCTCTTGCTCAGCAGCAGAGGGCTCAAAACCGCGACCTTCATAGTGATCAAAAATAGCATTTACCACATCTTGTGGTTCATCACACACCATCATCAGATCGAGATCTTCAAGGCTTATGGTACCCTCTTTAACCATTGCATCGGTAAACCAATCAAGCAGCCCACTCCAAAATTCTGAGCCAACTAGTACAATGGGGATGCGTTGGATTTTCCTTGTCTGCACCAGCGTTAAAATCTCCGCCAACTCATCTAGCGTACCAAAACCACCCGGCATCACAACATAAGCAGTCGCATATTTTACAAACATCACTTTGCGCGAGAAGAAGTGTTTAAAATCGAGTGAGATATCCTGATAGGGGTTGCCACTCTGCTCGTGTGGCAACACGATATTAAGACCAATGCTGGGCGATTTACCGGCAAAAGCCCCTTTATTTGCTGCCTCCATAAGACCTGGGCCACCACCACTCACCACCGAAAAGCCGCTATCAGACAATAGCCGAGCTATCTCTTCAGTTAACTTATAGTGCTTGTGCTCTGGAGCTGTTCGGGCTGAGCCAAAAATACTCACTGAGGGCCGGATCTGGGCCAGTGCCTCAAAACCCTCAACAAACTCAGCCATAATCTTAAAAACCCGCCAGGATTCCCGTGTTAACTGCTTACTCGGGCCAGGGCGCCTATGGGCACGTCTATCTGCTATCTTCATTTTTTATCCCTTATTATTTGTGGAAGCTGACACCTTTGAGCCAAATGCATATGATTGACCGCCATAAAAAATGGCCACCATTGCAATGAGTCCTTTATTCCAACAGCCTTCTAAATATAATAGCAGCCCGTTGCACATTCCATTGAAAGAGAGCCATGGCTGATCTTAATGCCCACCAAAAATCTGCTGTCCACTATATTGACGGCCCCCTGCTGGTACTGGCCGGTGCTGGCAGCGGTAAAACCCGCGCCATCACCCGTAAAATCGCCTACCTGATTCAAGAGTGTGGATTGGCCCCACACCAGATCACCGCCGTCACCTTCACCAACAAGGCGGCACGTGAGATGAAGGAGCGAGTGAGTGATCTGCTCAGCAGTGAGCAGACCAAAGGACTGAAGATCTCCACCTTCCATACACTGGGGCTCAATATCCTCCGCTATGAACATGCACTGACGGGGCTCACACCCGGCTTCACCATCCTCGATGCCCAGGACGCTGAAGCACTATTAAAAGAGCTGTGCAAAAAGAGCCATAGTGATGAGATTAATGAAGTACGTGCCGCCCAGTGGTGTATATCAAGCTGGAAAAACAACCTGCTCTCACCCCAGCAGGCTCTCTCTCAAGCTGAAGATGAACTGGTCGCAGACACGGCCCGTCTCTATGCCGATTACCAACGCACCCTACAGGCCTATAACGCGGTTGATTTTGATGACCTGATTCTACGCCCCGTACAACTTCTACTATCAGAACCTGAGGCGCTGGAGCGTTGGCAGAATCGCATCCGCCACATGCTGGTTGATGAGTATCAAGATACCAACCTCTGCCAATATGAGCTGATCAAACAGCTGGTGGGTGTACGTGGCGCTCTCACCGTAGTGGGTGATGATGACCAATCGATCTACGCCTGGCGTGGCGCTCGGCCTGAAAACATGGCTCAACTGAAAAAGGATTTTCCTCGCCTAAAAGTGATCAAACTTGAGCAGAACTACCGCTCCAGTGGTCGTATCTTGCGCTCAGCCAATCAACTGATCAGCAACAATCCTCACCTCTTCGACAAAGCCCTCTGGAGCGAACTCGGCCCCGGTGACCCCATCCGTATATTAGCGTGCAAAAATGAGGTACATGAGGCCGAACAGGTGGCTATGGAGATTCTCCACCACCGTATCAGCAAGCGCACCAAATTTAGCGACTACGCCATTCTCTATCGCGGCAACCACCAAGCAAGGCTCTTTGAAAAGAGCCTGCGAGAGAACAACATCCCCTACTTCATCAGCGGCGGCACCTCCTTCTTTGCCCGTACCGAAATCAAAGATGTGATGGCCTACCTACGCCTACTCGCTAATCCTGACGACAATGCCGCCTTCCTGCGTATTATCAACACCCCACGCCGTGAGATTGGTGCCAGCACCCTTGAGAAGCTGGCCGACTACGCCCGTCAGCGCGGAGAGAGCCTACTTAACACCTGCAACGCCTTCGGTCTTGAAGAGCATCTCAGCAGCCGTCCACGCGAACGACTGCAACAGTTCAGCCACTGGTTCCAACAGACCCAGCAGCGTGCCGAGAGTGACGACCCCATCGCCGTTATCCGCACTCTGCTGCAAGATATCGACTACCAAGGCTGGATCGACGACAACAGCGCCAATCGAGAGAGTGCCAAACGGCGTTGGGATAATGTCGAAGAGCTCATCACCTGGCTCAACAACCTGCACAAAGGGGAGCTACAGGAGAAGAGTCTCGCCGAGATGGTCAACCACCTCACTTTGATGGATGTACTCGAACGACAAAATGAAGAGGAGAAGAGCGATCAAGTGACCCTAATGACGCTGCATGGTGCCAAAGGGTTAGAGTTCCCCCACGTCCATCTGGTGGGTGTCGAAGAGGAGCTGCTGCCTCACCACAGCAGTATTGACGAAGATAATATCGAAGAAGAGCGCCGCCTCGCCTATGTCGGAATCACCCGTGCCCAACGCACCCTCACCATCAGCTACGCCTGCAAACGCAAACGATTTGGTGAACTGATCCGCTGTGAACCCAGCCGCTTTCTCAAAGAGCTACCCGAAGAAGATTTGGAGTGGAGCGGCCGCAAAAGCAAACTCAGCGAAGAGGAGCAGCAAAAGCGTGGATCAGCCTGCCTTAGTAGCCTCAAAGCCCTGCTTGCCGAATAACTTGCTCATAGACACCGAACACACAGCAAGAGTAGACTATGCAGCGCATTTTAGTGGCAAATTACTAGCCACTAAAATGAAAATTGCAACACCACGCGCCCGTAGCTCAGCTGGATAGAGTGTCGCCCTCCGAAGGCGAAGGTCACAGGTTCGACTCCTGTCGGGCGCGCCATATTTTTCCTGCAAAAACATTCACTTATAAACTCAACGC
>JAMOMH010000036.1 GCA_027068675.1 Sedimenticola sp. | reverse complement strand
GCCAACTGGGCCAACCACCCGCCGGTGAAAGCCGTGTGCGTAACTGGGTCGGCAATGGTGTGCAGAGCCTAGTCTGCCGCGCCCTTACAGGGGAGATGGATGGCAAGCCAGAGAAGGGGCTTTTTGATCAAGCCTTTCCACTCTTCATGTCAATCTATGCGGAGAATACTGCCCGCCACTCAACCCTCTATCCTGGTGTGCGTGAGGGGTTAAGTGAGTTAAAAGAGGCGGGTTATATTCTCGGCTGCATCACCAATAAAGCGGGGGAGTTTACCGACCCACTACTCAAGAAGATGGGGCTGTTTAATGATTTCAAAATCATCATATCCGGCGATACCTTGGCTGAGAAAAAACCACACCCTCTGCCTTTGTTGCACGCCGCAGAGCAGTTTAACATGACACCTGAACAGGGCATTATGATCGGCGATTCAATCAATGATATTAAAGCGGCCAGAGCCGCAGGCTTCAAAGCCGTTGCGGTTACCTATGGTTACAACCATGGGCAGGATATTCGTCTCTCAGAGCCCGATATCACCATCGACTCATTGACTGAATTGCTACCAATACTCAAAAGCCACTGACAGGCAGTAGCATCCAAACCTATTTTGCATTATTGTTCCGATCTCTATTAATAGGTAACTCTCAAATGAAACTTCAACCACACAACCAAAAGCAGGCAAAAAACGGGCGATGGCGTCACTAATCTCTGCTGTCCGTTGCTCTTGTCTACCCGTTGTGTGGAGAAAAAAATGACCCCCGAAGTATTCGAATCCCTGGCCAGCCAGGGTTATAACCGTATTCCTGTTGTACGTGAGGTACTTGCTGACCTCGATACGCCGCTGAGTGTCTATCTAAAACTAGCCAATGAACCCTACTCCTATCTCTTCGAGTCTGTCGAAGGGGGCGAGAAGTGGGGCCGTTACTCAATCATCGGCCTGCCCTGCCGGATGCAGATCCATATTAGAGGGCATCAGGTCGCTATCAAACAAGATGGCAAGGTGATTGAGGCGTATGAGTGTGAAGACCCGCTCGCTGAAATTGCGGCTTTTCAAGCACGCTACAAAGCGGTTGAGCTTGATGGGCTGCCACGTTTCACGGGGGGCTTAGTTGGCTATTTTGGTTATGACACCATCCGCTATATTGAACCCCGCCTAAAAGAGTGCCCCAATCCCGATCCACTGGGCTGTGATGATATCCTGCTAATGGTCTCCAATGAGTTGGTGGTGTTTGATAACCTGCGTGGACGGCTCTACGTCATTGTTCACGCCGACCCCTCTCAGGGCATCTCACTCAATGCCGCACAGCGGCGCATCAGCAAGCTGATCAAGAAGATGCGTGGCCCCGTACCTAAACAGCCCAAAGTGAAGGGGCGTAAGGTGGTTGAGTCTGACTTTGTATCGGGTTTTACCGAACAGGGCTTTAAAGCAGCTGTCGACAAGGTTAAACAGTACATTGTTGATGGCGACTGCATGCAGGTGGTGCTATCACAACGCCTCTCCATCCCATTTGAGGCACCACCACTTGACCTCTATCGCACATTGCGCGGCCTTAACCCGTCACCCTATATGTACTACCTCAATCTGGAAGATATCCACATTGTTGGCTCCTCACCAGAGATTTTGACTCGGCTTGAGGATGATATCGTCACCGTGCGCCCCATAGCAGGCACACGCCGACGTGGCCACACCGAGAAAGAGGATCTAGCACTGGAAGAGGAGCTGCTGGCCGACCCTAAAGAGCTAGCCGAACATCTGATGCTGATCGATCTTGGGCGTAATGATGCCGGCCGTGTCGCAAAAATAGGCACCGTTAAACTGACTGAGAAGATGAATGTCGAGCGTTATTCACACGTGATGCACATCGTCTCCAATGTCACCTGTGAGATTAAACCTGGGATGAGCGCCATCGATCTACTGCGTGCCACCTTCCCTGCAGGCACGGTTAGCGGCGCACCGAAAATCCGCGCTATGGAGATCATCGATGAGCTGGAGCCGGTCAAGCGAGGCATCTACTCCGGCGCAGTGGGTTACCTCTCCTGGAACGGTAACATGGATACCGCCATTGCGATCCGCACAGCGGTGATCAAAGATAAAACCCTACACATCCAAGCAGGTGCTGGTATCGTTGCCGACTCAATTCCTGAGCTAGAGTGGAAGGAGACGATGAATAAGGGGCGGGCTATTTTCCACGCCGTGGCACTGGCCGAAGCTGGCATTGAAGGGGGTGCGTAATGTTACTGATGATCGATAACTACGACTCCTTCACCTATAACTTGGTGCAGTATCTGGGCGAACTGGGCATTAAGGTTGAGGTACACCGCAACGATAAGATCACCATTGAGGAAATTGAGGCCAAACAGCCCGATCAACTGGTCATCTCACCTGGCCCTTGTGCGCCTGATCAAGCGGGTGTCTCAGTAGCTGCAATTAAACACTTTGCTGGCAAGCTACCAATCCTTGGTGTCTGTCTTGGCCATCAATCGATTGGCCAGGCTTTTGGTGGCAAAATTGTGCATGCGGAGCGGGTGATGCATGGGAAAACATCCCCCATCTACCACTCAGATAGCGGTATTTTTCGCGGCCTTAAAAATCCATTAACCGCTACTCGTTACCACTCACTGGTCATTAAACGAGAGAGCCTGCCAGCCTGTTTTGAGGTGACCGCTTGGACGCTTAACCCCAATGGCTCGGTCGCTGAGATCATGGGCATTCGACACAAAGAGTTAGCGATAGAGGGGGTGCAGTTCCACCCTGAATCAATTCTTACCGACCACGGCCACGACATGTTGCGAAACTTTGTCGAGGGGCATTAGAAGGAGAAAAGGATGGAGATGCAGCAGGCAATCAACCAGGTATTGGCTCGGCAAAATCTCAGTGCCGAGCAGATGACCAGCATCATGCAAACCATCATGACGGGTGGCGCTACAGCCGCACAGATCGGTGGTTTTCTAATTGGTCTTCGTATGAAGGGCGAGACAGTTGCTGAGATCACCTCAGCCGCTGGGGTGATGCGTAAACTTGCCACCAAAGTGATGGCAAAAGGCGATCACTTGGTTGATACCTGCGGCACGGGCGGTGACTCATCAGGTAGTTTCAACATCTCCACTGCCAGTGCATTTGTTACTGCTGCTGCAGGTGCTCAAGTCGCTAAACACGGCAATCGCTCCATCTCCAGCAAATCGGGTTCTGCCGATGTGCTGGAAGCGGCTGGTGTACGGCTTGATCTCAATCCAGAGCAGGTGGCTCAATGTGTTGAGAAGGTGGGTGTTGGCTTCATGTTTGCCCCCGCCCACCACAGTGCTATGAAACACGCCATCGGCCCTCGCAGAGAGATGGGCGCACGTACCATCTTCAATGTACTTGGCCCACTCACCAATCCTGCCGGCGCACCCAACCAGCTACTCGGTGTTTTCAGTGAAGAGCTGTTAGAGCCACTGGCTAACGTGTTGCAAAGGCTAGGCAGCCGCCATGTATTGGTAGTACACGCCCGTGATGGTCTCGATGAGATCAGCATTGGTGAGTCAACCGAAGTGGCTGAACTGAAAGATGGTCAGATACGGCGCTACAGCATCACACCTGAGCAGTTTGGCATGACTCGCACCTCAATTGAGGCGATCAAAGCAGAAGATGCTGAGGATAGCTTAGCAATCATCCGTGCTCTGCTTGAAGATCAAGCAGGGCCAGCACGTGATATCGTCTGCCTTAACGCCGGCGCAGCGATCTATGTAGCTGGGCTTACTGATACCCTGGCTGATGGTATTAAACGGGCTGATGAGGTGATTACCAGCGGTGAAGCACGAAACCGGCTCGACCAGCTGGCCATTCTAAGTCAAAGTTTTGATAGCTAATATGAGCAACACACCTGATATTTTAAAAAAGATCATCCACCGTAAAGCTGAAGAGGTTGTTGCACGCGCTGAAGCAAAACCACTCCGCGAAGTAGCCGCCTCTCTTGAGAGTGCCGATCAACCTCG
>JAMOMH010000035.1 GCA_027068675.1 Sedimenticola sp. | reverse complement strand
GATCGAAGGCTTTGGTTTCTCCACCATGCTCTTCTGCCATAACGCGGGTGATCGCCGCGGTTAATGTGGTCTTGCCGTGATCGACGTGACCAATCGTACCCACGTTTACATGCGGTTTCGTACGTTCGAATTTTTCCTTAGACATCGTAAAAGCTCCGAATATTCTAGATAGTTAAGATTAAAATAAAATTCGTGCGTAAAACCGCACATCCTCAGTCTTGATCTTAAAAATAAGTAAGATCAAGCTGGAGCCCATGAGCGGAATTGAACCGCTGACCTCACCCTTACCAAGGGTGTGCTCTACCAGCTGAGCTACATGGGCCTAACACAACAGCGAGCCTGCGACTCACAATAAACTTCCGCTACATCATAATGATTTGGAGCGGGTGAAGGGAATCGAACCCTCGTAGTCAGATTGGAAATCTGAAGTTCTACCATTAAACTACACCCGCACGATGCACTTACTTCCAGTTGTCCTGCTGCGATCTTATTCGCGCTGACTACGGAAAATGGTGGAGGGGGGAGGATTCGAACCTCCGAAGGCTGAGCCGTCAGATTTACAGTCTGATCCCTTTGGCCACTCGGGAACCCCTCCGAAAACGAAGCTGCGCATTCTGCCTTAATGCCACCCCCATGTCAACACGAGGCAACAAACAAAATAGGGCTGCGAACACTACTTGTTGATCGCCGCGGCGCGCATACTACAACATATTCATACAAACTAGATAACAAAAAATTTGCTACTCTTGAAAAAGATTATTATTTCAGGCAACAGCCCTAGCAATGAAACCGACCAGACTACCCAGTACAGCTATTTTACCAAGCCACTTCAGCAGGCGGTCAACGCTATTGGTCCTGCTCTTAATCATCACCCCCTTTTGGGCCACTGGCTGCGCCACACATACTCAAAAAGAACCGACAAACGGGCAACCCCTTACTAACAACAGCAGCCTCCCCCAAAAAAAGAGTAACCACAAACCTCTAACCCCCGACATAATCTTTGGGGTACTCGCTGGTGAGATAGCAGCTCAACGAGCTAATCCAGAGACCGCATTCGCCCACTATGAGCACATCACACGTACCACCAACGACCCTCTACTCGCTGAACGCTCCACCCAGTTGGCACTTAACACCGGCAAGCCGCAAGCGATACGCCGCGCCACAACACTTTGGCTTAAAAACGCACCCAATTTAGCAACACCTCATAAAATACTTGCTCTACTAGAGCTTCAAGATAAAAACATTGAAGGGGCAAAATTTCATTTTGAGCAGATTATAAGGATCACAAAAGCGACGAGTAAAGAGAGCTATATCCAGATAGCCAACGCCCTAGAAAAGACCAATAACCCCACACTCTCCTTGACGCTTATGCAGCAGCTTACCCAAGAGGCTACTGACGACCCTTACGCACAACTTGCCCTTGCCATCACCGCCAGCCGCGCCCACCGATACGATCTTGCCACTGAGGCTCTAAACAGCGCTCTCCTGTTAAAACCAAAATGGCCACAGGCGCTCATATTGCTCAGTAAAAACGCCGCGGCCAAAAACAACCCCGCTGAGGCCCAACGAATTTTGAAAGAGGCATTAGATTACAGCCCTGATGAAATCATGCTGCACTACGCCTACGCCCAAGTGCTGATGGAGAACAACCACTTCACCGATGCTTACACGCAGTTTCAACAACTCGATAATAAGCGCCCATACCACCCCAACATTATTTTCACCTTAGGCATTTTAGCCAAACAGCTCGACAAACCAGAACAGGCTAAAACCCACTTCAAACAGCTTATACGACTCAAAAAACGTATTGATGAAGCACGCTATCATCTTGGTGAGATTGAGGAGCACCTTGGCAATAATAGTGATGCGATAGATTGGTATAGCCAAATTAAAGGGGAGCGAGAGATTGGCGCACAAGTCCGCATTGCCGTACTGCTGTCGAGAGAGGGAAAAATAGGCGAGGCAAAGAAGCTACTAGCAAATATACGCAAAACCACACCTGAGTTAGCCGCTCGCATCTACCTTGCGGAAGCCAGCCTGCTCATGGATGCTGGAGATGTTGAAACATCAATATCTATCTTCAATGAGGCGATCAACCAATTCCCTCAAGATACCGCCCTACTCTACGCGCGCTCAATACTGCACTCAACACTCGGCCAAATCGACCAACTCGAAAGCGATCTTAATAGGGTGATTTTAATTAACCCAAACCATGCCGATGCACTCAACGCCCTGGGATACGCACTCGCCGATCAAACCACCCGCTACACTGAAGCATTAACGTACATAAAACGCGCTCTTAAATTGAAGCCTAACCATCCAGCGATTCTCGATAGTATGGGCTGGGTTCTATTTCGCCTTGGCAGACATAAGGAGGCGCTAGTATATCTGCGCCGCGCCATGGAACTACAACCCGATCCAGAGATAGCCGCCCATCTAGGTGAAACCCTCTGGGCGATTGGAAAAACCACCCAAGCCAGACAAGTGTGGAACAAAGCGCTCGACAGCGATCCGGACAGTGTCTACCTCAATAAAGTCATGCAACGCTACCCATAAATCACTGCTCAAAACCATGATTCTCAAAAACTGTAACGGCTGGCCATCACCCGCCAAATTAAATCTAATGCTGCACATTGTAGGGCGCAGAGCCGATGGCTATCACCTATTACAAACTGCATTCCAACTTCTTGACTATGGCGACCAACTCTATTTCAACCTACGACAAGATGGAGAGATACATCATCTCAACCCACTCCCCGGCGTCCCAGCAAAGAGCGACCTAACCGTTCGTGCAGCTCAACTGCTACAAAATAGCACCGCCTGCAAGAAGGGTATTGAGATCAAGATCGAAAAACATCTGCCAATGGGCGGAGGGCTCGGTGGCGGTAGCTCCAACGCAGCTACAACATTAGTCGCCCTCAACAAACTTTGGGAAACCAACCTCAGTACCAACAAACTCGCCAAATTGGGATTACAGCTAGGCGCAGATGTACCTATATTTATTCATGGTCAAACCGCCTGGGCAGAAGGCGTTGGTGAAAAACTCACCCCACTCACACTACCTCAGCCTTGGTTTCTTGTACTTATTCCCGCATGTCACGTCTCCACCGCAGAAGTTTTTTGCACGAATGAATTGACACGCAACACGCCGCGTATCACAATGCGCGACTTCCTTGCGGATGGGGGTCACAATGACTGCCTACCCGTAGTTCGACGACAATATACAGAGGTCGCATCTGCCATTAGCTGGCTCAACCAGTTTGCAGAAGCGAAACTGACTGGCACAGGTGCCTGCATCTATGCGTCGTTTGAGAAGGAGGATGATGCGCGAGAGATATTGAGCCGCCTGCCTGCAACCCTCAAAGGGTTCGTCGCACGAGGATTAAATCGTTCACCGCTACTGGATAGGTTAGAGCAATAACATTATCTACACTGCACTTAATACGCATTATCAAAAAAATTATTGGGGTGTCGCCAAGCGGCTAGGCACATGGTTTTGATCCATGCATACCCAGGTTCGAATCCTGGCACCCCAGCCATTTTCTAAATTTTATGATAAAGGTAACCGCTGTGCCCGCCACTGCAATGATGGTCTTCTCTGGAAACGCCAATCCTGAACTTGCGGCAGAGATTGCCGCACATCTTGGCCTGCCAATGGGTGCCGCTATGGTCGGTCACTTCAGCGATGGCGAAGTGACCACCGAAATCCAAGAGAATGTGCGTGGTCGTGATATCTTCGTCATTCAGCCAACCTCAGCCCCTACCAGTGAAAACCTGATGGAGCTACTGGTGATGATCGACGCACTGCACTGGGCATCGGCCAAACGCATCATCGCTGTTATTCCTTATTATGGTTACGCCCGACAGGATCGTCGCCCTCGCTCAACACGCGTGCCCATTACAGCTCGCCTCGTCGCAAAGATGATCCATCGCGCTGGCGCAGACCGCGTATTAACGATGGATCTTCATGCCGATCAGAT
>JAMOMH010000034.1 GCA_027068675.1 Sedimenticola sp. | reverse complement strand
TGGCTACCAGACGCCCATGTAGAAGCACCAACAGGTGGCTCGGTCATTCTTGCTGCGATCATGCTAAAAATCGGTGGTTATGGTTTCCTCCGTTTTAGTCTTCCGATTACGCCTGATGCCAGTCAAGAGCTTGATTGGCTGATCATTACAATGTCTCTGATTGCAGTTGTCTACATCGGTTTTGTAGCACTCGTTCAGCAAGATATGAAGAAATTGATTGCTTACTCATCGATTGCACACATGGGTTTTGTCACCCTTGGTTTTTTTATCGTCTTTATGATTACTGCAAACCCAGATGCATCGACTGGCGCACTCCTTAGTCTGCAAGGTGGCATGGTACAAATGGTCTCACATGGCTTTATTTCAGCGGCCATGTTTCTCTGTGTAGGTGTTCTATATGACCGTATGCATAGCAGAGAGATCTCAGCCTACGGGGGTGTTGTCAACAAAATGCCCTGGTTTGCCGCATTCATGGTCTTCTTCGCAATGGCGAATGCTGGTCTTCCAGGAACATCGGGTTTTGTCGGTGAGTTCATGGTGATATTGGCAAGCTTCCGCGCAAACTTTTGGTTCGCCTTCCTAGCCGCTACCACGCTGATTATTGGTGCTGCTTATACACTGTGGATGGTTAAACGTGTTGTTTTTGGTGATGTGGCAAATGAGAACGTCGCCAAACTTGAAGATATAAATGGAAGAGAGACATTCATCCTTGGATCGCTGGCTTTCGCAGTATTAGCTTTAGGCGTGTGGCCAGAGCCACTAGTTGATGTGATGGAAGTGTCGCTCGCCAATCTGTTGCAGCATATTATTGTTACAAAAATACCTTAAAGCAGCCACTTACTTAGCTGGATATAAGAAATGCATTTTGACTCCTCTAATTTGATTCCGGTATTACCAGAGATCTTCATACTCACCATGGTCTGTTTGATCATGATACTCGATCTGTTTCTGGACGAATCCCAGCGTCAAACCACTTATCTGTTAACCCAGATCAGCTTAGCGGTGACTATATTTATCACACTATTAGTTGCGTCCCCTGAAACGCAAGTGGTCTTCGATGGCAGTTATATTCGTGATCCGATGAGCGATGGGTTGAAGGTCTTTATCTGTCTTATCAGCATGGTCGTATTTGTCTACTCAAAAGAGTATTTACTCAAACACGAGCAGTTTCGTGGTGATTTCTTTGTGTTAGGTCTCTTTGCCATACTTGGCATGATGGTCATGGTCTCCTCTGCTAGTTTCCTCTCTATCTATCTGGGACTAGAGTTACTATCGCTTTCGCTATATGCCATGGTCGCCTTCAATAGAGACTCAAAAATTGGCTCCGAAGCGGCGATGAAATACTTCATACTGGGTGCTATAGCCTCCGGTATGCTGCTCTACGGTATATCAATGATTTACGGCGCAACAGGTCACATCGGTTTTAGTGAAGTAGCCGCTGCAGTTGCAACGTCAGGAACAAATGACACCGTATTGGTATTTGGCCTGGTCTTCTTGGTTATTGGCTTGGCTTTTAAATTGGGTGCTGTTCCTTTTCACATGTGGATGCCCGATGTCTACCATGGAGCGCCAACACCTGTCGCGATGTTCATTGGTAGTGCCCCTAAACTGGCTGCGTTTGCTCTAGCGATCCGCATGTTAGTGGATGGATTGGAAGGGCTGCACGCTGACTGGCAGGGGATGTTAGTTATCCTTGCTGTACTCTCCATGGCAGTGGGCAATGTGATCGCCATCGCGCAGACCAACATTAAACGTATGTTGGCCTACTCAACGATCTCCCATGTTGGCTTTATCATGCTCGGTATTTTGGCGGGCACGGCTGAGGGTTATACCTCCTCCATGTTTTATGCGATTACATACGGAATAATGGCTGCTGGCAGTTTTGGCGTTATCATCGCTTTCAGCAGAAAAGGTTTTGAAGCAGAAAACTTAGATGACTATAAAGGCCTGCATGAGCGTAGCCCATGGTTTGCTTTGATGATGCTGTTTGTTATGTTTTCTATGGCAGGTGTTCCACCTACGGTTGGTTTCTTCGCCAAACTCTTTGTGCTCGATTCAATTATTAGCGTTGGTTTGACAAATATCGCCCTAATCGGCGTATTTTTCTCAATCATCGGTGCTTTCTACTACATACGCATTATCAAGCTTATGTATTTTGATAAGCCTGAGGATGACACCCCCTTCGAAGCAAGCATTGATACAAAAGTTGTCTTATCTGTAAATGGCGTCTCGTTACTAATTCTTGGCTTGTTCCCAGCAACACTTTTATCGATCTGCACGGCAGCTTTCGCCTGATATATTACCAAGCCCCACACCCTTATGAATTACAAAGTTCTTCATAAGGGTGTGGGGCTTTTTTAATATTACCTGCTTAAATATGGAATCTATTTTCTTAAATTAGTTCGGCCCATAAAGCCATATAAGTAACCATTGCTCTCCCCGTTAACTTTCGCAGCAATACCAACAGTTTAGTAGGCAACAGTTGGTTAATAGGCGGGTCACTCGCAACAAAATAGTTTTTTCAGGGCTGATTAAATAGCTCAGCTAATTTTTCGCCAGGATTGTCGGCTCGCATAAAGGCCTCGCCTACCAGGAAGGCGTTGACGTTGCTCAGACGCATCAGCTCCACATCTTTTGCAGTATGAATGCCGCTCTCTGTTACCACAATTCGGTCGGGCGGTATCTCATCTAATAGTTTGATGGTGGTCTGTAGGTCAACCTCAAAGGTGCGTAGGTTGCGGTTATTGATGCCGATTAGTTGGCCACCAACAGCCAAAGTGCGGTCTAGTTCAATGGCATCATGTACCTCTGTTAATACGTCCAGCTCAAGATGGTTGGCTAGATCAGTCAACTCACGAAGTTGTGCATCGCCTAGGCAGGCGGCAATTAACAATATGCAGTCGGCTCCCATCGCTCTCGCTTCATAGACTTGGTAAGGGTCGATGATGAAATCCTTACGGATCACAGGCAGTGAGCAGGCGTTGCGTGCCTCTATTAGGTAGCTATCGGCACCTTGGAAAAAGTCGATATCAGTTAAGACAGAGAGGCAGGTTGCCCCGCCTTGTTGATAACTTTTGGCGATCTCTGCAGGATGAAATGGCTCTCGAATCACCCCTTTGCTGGGCGAGGCCTTTTTGATCTCGCTAATAACAGCCGCTTGGCCCTGCTCTATTTTGTATGAAATTGCTTTGATAAAGCCACGAGGCTGATCGGTACTCTCAATAGAGGCAGCCACTTTGCGGAGTGGTTTCGCCTCAGCGCGTGCAACAACCTCTTCCGCTTTGCGGTGGATGATCTTTTTAAGGATGTCGGGTGTATCGCTCATATTAGTTATCAAAACTCTGGCTTAGGATGACCAACTGGTCGAGCCGGTTTCGTGCTTCACCGCTGGTAATCACCTCATCAGCCCGTTTAATACCATCAGCCAGGGTATCAGTAAGCCCAGCTACATAGATCGCTGCACCGGCGTTAAGGCAGACAATATCACGTGCTGGCCCTGCTTGATCTTCAAGCAGGGCGCGGATGATTGCTAAGCTATCATCCGCATCTTCCGCTTTGATCGCCTCAATCGAGGTACGAGTCATGCCAAACTGCTCAGGTGTGATGCTGTAGCGCCGTATCTGGCCATCTTTCAGTTCAGCCACTTCGGTTGCCTCACCAATGCTGATCTCATCGAGACCATCACGGGCGTGTACCACCAACACGTGGCGGCTGCCCAACCTTTGCAGCACGTTAGCCAGTGGCTCTAACAGCTCTTCACTGAAAACACCGAGTAGCTGGTTGGGTGCGCCGGCAGGATTGGTGAGTGGGCCAAGCACATTGAAGATGGTACGTGCCCCCATCTCTTTTCGTGGGCCGATGGCGTGTTTCATAGCGCTGTGGTGGGCAGGGGCAAACATGAAGCCAACACCCACCTTCTCAACACATTGAGCCACCTGCTCTGGACTGAGATCAAGCCGTACGCCAGCCGCTTCCAGCACA
>JAMOMH010000033.1 GCA_027068675.1 Sedimenticola sp. | reverse complement strand
TTGAAATGGTTATGCCTGGCGATAACGTCAAGATGACTGTCAAGCTCATCGCACCGATTGCGATGGAAGAGGGTCTGCGTTTTGCGATCCGCGAAGGTGGCCGCACCGTTGGTGCTGGCGTCGTTGCAAAAATTATCGAGTAAAATCTAAGAGGATGGCTGGCGGGAGTGTGAAAACATTCCCGCCCCTCTGTTCGGAGCCTATTTTTTATAGGCCAGTGGCTCAATTGGTAGAGCAGCGGTCTCCAAAACCGCAGGTTGGGGGTTCGAGTCCCTCCTGGCCTGCCATTTTCATGGCAGCACAGTTCGGAATTCAAAATATTTATGAACGCAAAGGTTGAAACTGAAAGGTCGGGTTTTGACACGGTTAAGTTGATCTTGGCTGTGCTGGTCCTTATTGCGGGTATCGTTGGTTTCTACTACTTCGAGGCTCAATCACAGCTCTATCGAGTGCTTGGCTTACTTGTTATGGCTGGTGTTGCCATAGCGATTGTGATGCAGACGGCAATGGGGCGCGGTACATGGCACTTTGCTGTTGACTCGCGTACTGAAGTTCGTAAAGTTGTCTGGCCCTCCCGTCAAGAGACCATACAAACAACACTGATCGTTTTTGCAATGGTCTTGGTTATGGGTATTGTGCTATGGCTTTTTGATACGGCACTGGGTGCCATACTTAAAGCACTTACAGGGCAGGGGTAGAGATATGCATTGGTATGTGGTTCACGCCTACTCTGGTTTTGAGGGTGTTGTTAAGCGTTCGCTAGATGAGCGTATTGCTCGTTTTGGCATGGAAGATAAATTCGGTCAGATTCTTGTGCCGACCGAAGAGGTTGTTGAGATGCGCGCTGGGCAGCAGCGTAGGAGTGAGCGCAAGTTCTTTCCTGGTTATGTCCTCGTTCAGATGGAGATGACTGATGAGACATGGCATCTTGTAAAGGATGTGCCAAAAGTTATGGGGTTCATTGGTGGTACAGGTGATCGTCCTGCACCTATCTCAGACAGAGAAGCCGATGCCATCCTTCAGCAAGTCCAAGATGGTGTTGAGAAACCTCGGCCTAAGGTTCTGTTTGAACCCGGTGAGGTTATTCGCGTTGTTGACGGGCCGTTTAATGATTTCAGCGGTGTCGTCGAAGATGTCGATTATGAGAAGAGCCGCTTAAAGGTCTCTGTGCTGATTTTTGGTCGCTCAACACCGGTTGATCTAGAGTTCGGTCAGGTCGAAAAAGGCTAACAAATTTTATAGTGCTGGGTGATTCCAGTGCTGTTGTCTATCTGCGCAACCTTACGGTTGCTAATCTACATTGGGGAGCCTGGGTAAACAGTCCCAGGCGTTTGCACCCAAGGAGAGGTCAATATGGCTAAAAAAGTAGAGGCTTATATCAAGCTTCAGGTTGCTGCTGGTGCGGCAAATCCAAGTCCTCCTGTCGGCCCAGCATTGGGTCAGCATGGCGTTAACATCATGGAGTTCTGTAAGGCGTTCAACGCTAAGACTCAAAACATGGAAAAAGGGATGCCTATCCCTGTTGTTATCACCGTTTATGGCGATCGCAGCTTCACCTTTATTACTAAGACACCCCCAGCTGCTGTGCTGTTGAAGAAGGCAGCCGGTATTAAGAAAGGGAGTGGTGTACCTAACATTGATAAAGTGGGTACCGTGACACGCGAGCAACTTGAAGAGGTTGCGACGGCTAAAATGCCTGACCTGACAGCGGCGGATATGGATGCGGCTGTACGTACAATTGCTGGTAGTGCCCGTTCAATGGGCCTCAATGTGGAAGGGGTTTAAGCCATGGCAAAATTAAGCAAAAGAGCAAAAGCGATCAGCGAGAAAGTTGAGATAGGCAAACAGTACGCAGCTGAAGATGCTTTCGCACTGTTGAAAGATATTTCCTCTGTAAAGTTCTCTGAGTCTGTCGATGTGGCTATCAACCTTGGCGTTGATTCTCGTAAATCTGACCAGGTTGTTCGTGGTGCTTCTGTACTGCCAAATGGTACAGGTAAAGATGTCCGCGTAGCGGTATTTACGCAAGGCCCTAATGCCGATGCGGCTAAAGAGGCGGGTGCTGATATCGTGGGTATGGATGATCTGGCCGCTGATGTTAAAGCGGGTAAGATGGACTTTGATGTGGTTATTGCAAGCCCAGACGCCATGCGTGTTGTTGGCCAGTTAGGACAGATTCTTGGTCCACGCGGTCTGATGCCAAACCCTAAAGTAGGTACTGTTACCCCTAATGTTGCTGAAGCGGTTAAGAATGCTAAAGCGGGGCAGGTTCGTTACCGTACAGACAAAGGCGGCATTATCCACTGCTTGATTGGCAAAGTTGACTTTGCTCCTGAGCAGCTGAAACAGAACCTTGAGGTTTTGATTGCTGATCTTGTTAAGGCAAAACCGAGTGCAGCAAAAGGTATCTACCTGAAACAGGTCAGCATCTCTAGCACTATGGGCCCAGCGCTTACGCTAGATCAGGGTTCGCTCTCGTATTAATTTTAATCACTACGCCTGCTTTTGTGGGTTTAGTGTGAAGGCTTTGGAGCACCGGTTCGCCGGTGCAGGTCAAAGACCGTAGGTGCTAGCGCTTAATCGTTTTTTTATGCCTGCGTAGACGTGTTCCAGAATCAGGATTATCCCTGTGACGGTAACCGTGCCGAACCTGGGTGGCGCTTATTAAATGAGCGCCACTTCAGGGTGAATGTAACTTGGGATGAAGGTTTATCCCGCCGTAATCAGGAGTTGGCATATGCCACTGAGTTTCGCAGAGAAAGAGGCCGTTGTGGCCGAGATCTCGGAAGTTGCAGCTAATGCCTACTCTGCTGTTGCGTCTGAGTATTCAGGTTTGAGTGTTGGTGAGATGACTGAGTTGCGTGCTGAAGCACGTAAAGCAGGCGTTTTCCTCCGCGTTGTTAAAAATAACCTGGCTCGTCGTGCAGTAGAGGGTACCGATTTCGCCTGTATGCAAGATGGACTAACAGGTCCGTTAATTCTTGCTTTTTCACAGGAAGATCCAGGTGCGGCTGCTCGTGTGATAAATGATTTCTCAAAGGATCATGACAAACTGGTTGTTAAATTGGTCTCTATTGGAGGCAAGCTACTCGATCCATCAGAGATCAGTACGCTGGCTAAGATGCCAACATATGACCAAGCTATCAGTATGCTGATGGCTGTTATGAAAGCTCCAGTAGAGAAGTTGACTCGTACAATCAACGAAGTTCCAGGAAAGTTGGTTCGTACAGTCGCAGCGATCCGCGATGCAAAAGAGGCTGCGTAAGAAGCGCATCCTCTAACTTTCGTTAATAAACAAATTCAGATAAATATTAAATTTTAGGAGTTTACAATGGCCGTTTCAAAAGACGATATCCTTGAGGCTATTTCTAACATGACAGTGGTTGAGGTTGTTGACCTTATCTCTGCAATGGAAGAAAAATTTGGCGTTTCAGCTGCCGCAGCTGTTGCTGCTGCCCCTGCTGCTGGTGGCTCTGATGCTGCTGCTGAAGAGCAGACAGAATTCGATGTAATTCTGACTAGCTTTGGTTCAAACAAAGTATCTGTCATTAAAGCAGTTCGTGCTCTCACAGGTCTTGGCCTGAAAGAGGCTAAAGCGGCTGTCGAAAGTGCACCTGCTGCAATGAAAGAGGGTGTATCTAAGGACGAAGCTGAAGAGGTGAAAAAAGCCTTGGAAGAGGCTGGCGCATCTGCAGAGATCAAATAGACCTGATCTCTCTTGCGTTAAAGCATTTTAAGCGGGCTGGGCTGGTGACGTTTTCGTCGCCGGCCCTTTCCTGCTTGTAAATGCTACGGGTTTTTTACCCATAAAAATTGTCGCAGAGTCTGCTTATGCTTACTTTGACGATTGTGCAAAACACTGAATTATAGACACTGAGGGATGGCAGAATGGCCTATTCGTTCACCGAGAAAAAGCGTATCCGCAAAGACTTCGGCAAGCGCCCCACGGTCCTGGACGTACCTTTTCTACTCGCTACCCAGATTAATTCCTATGTAGATTTTCTACAGGAAGGGGTATCGGTTGAAAATCGTCAGGATGTTGGTTTACACGCTGCTTTTAAATCGGTCTTTCCGATTGCCAGTTACTCCGGTAATGCAATTTTAGAGTATGTTAGTTATCGTCTCGGTGTACCTACCTTCGATATGCGTGAGTGTCAGTTGCGCGGTACGACCTACGCTGCACCACTCAGAGTGCTTGTTCGTTTAGTTATTTACGACAAAGACTCCCCTGCAAAAGCGAAGAAAGTTAAAGAGGTAAAGGAGCAAGAGGTCTACATGGGCGAACTTCCGCTTATGACCGATACCGGCACCTTTATTATCAATGGTACTGACCGAGTTATTGTCTCTCAATTGCACCGTTCACCTGGTGTCTTCTTTGACCATGACAAAGGGAAGACCCACTCCTCAGGTAAGTTGCTCTTCTCTGCGCGGGTCATTCCATATCGTGGTTCATGGCTCGACTTTGAGTTTGATCCAAAAGATAACGTCTTCGTCCGTATCGATCGCCGTCGTAAACTACCAGCCACCGTACTTTTGCGTGCGCTTGGCTACGAAACCGAAGAGATGCTGGAGCGTTTTTTCGAGACAGATACCTTTTCACTGAACAAAACCGGTATAAAACTGACACTGGTTCCCGAGCGTTTGCGCGGTGAGACGGTTAACTTTGATATCGTCGCTAAAAAAGAGGTGATTGTTGAAGAGGGTCGTCGTATTACCGTTCGACACATTCGTCAGTTAGAGAAGGCGGGTGTCAAGAAAATTGAAGTTCCTAGCGAGTATCTCCTGAGTAAAGTGATTGCAACCAACTTGGTTGACACCAACACAGGTGAGCTACTGGCTGAGGCGAATGCAGAGATCACTGAGGAGCTGCTGGAGCTGCTACACGAACGAGGCATTAAAGAGATTAAGACTCTTTTCGTTAATGATATTGATCATGGTGCCTACCTCTCGACCACGCTTAACATCGACTCAACGACTAATGTACTAGAGGCGCAGGTTGAGATTTACCGGATGATGCGTCCAGGTGAGCCGCCAACCAAAGATGCTGCTCAAAACCTGTTTAAGAATCTCTTCTTCACGCCTGAGCGATATGATCTCTCAGCAGTTGGCCGCATGAAGTTTAACCGCCGCCTTGGACGCCAAGAGTCTGAAGGTGAAGGTGTACTCTCTAAAGAGGATATCGTTGATGTTCTTAGTGAGCTGATCGGCATTCGTGATGGTCACGGCATTGTTGATGATATCGACCACCTCGGTAATCGTCGTATCCGCTGCGTTGGTGAGATGGCTGAAAATCAATTCCGTGTTGGTCTGGTTCGTGTTGAACGTGCGGTAAAAGAGCGTCTCTCCTTAGCGGAGTCTGAAGGGCTGATGCCGCAAGAGCTGATCAATGCCAAGCCTGTTTCTGCTGCGGTTAAAGAGTTCTTTGGCTCTAGTCAGCTTTCACAGTTTATGGACCAAAATAACCCGCTCTCTGAGATCACCCATAAACGTCGTGTCTCTGCACTAGGCCCCGGTGGTCTCGCGCGTGAACGAGCCGGTTTTGAAGTGCGTGATGTGCATCCAACTCACTACGGTCGTCTCTGCCCAATTGAGACACCTGAGGGGCCAAATATTGGTCTGATCAATTCGTTGGCGGTCTACTCGCGCACCAATAGTTATGGTTTTTTAGAGACGCCTTACCGCCAAGTTATCAATAGTAATGTGACTGATAAGATCGATTATCTCTCTGCTATTGAAGAGGGTAACTTTATTATCGCACAGGCCAGTGCGACGATAGACGATGATGGAAAACTGACTGAAGAGCTTGTCTCATGTCGCCATCTAAATGAGTTTGCACTCTCTGCCCCTGACAAAGTTCAGTACATCGATGTCTCGCCAAAACAGATCGTCTCGGTTGCGGCGTCACTAATTCCTTTCTTGGAACACGATGATGCTAACCGTGCATTGATGGGATCGAACATGCAACGTCAGGCGGTGCCTACACTGCGTGCTGAGAAACCACTGGTTGGTACCGGTATTGAGCGTAGTGTTGCCGTTGACTCAGGCGTTACCGTTGTTGCCCGTCGTGGCGGTGAGGTCGACTTTGTTGATGCGAGCCGTATTGTTGTTCGAGTTAATGATAATGAGACCGAAGCTGGTGAGTCTGGTGTCGATATCTACAACTTGACCAAATACACTCGCTCAAACCAGAACACCTGTATCAACCAACGTCCTCTGGTTAAGCCGGGTGACTTGATTGTGAAAAATGATGTGATGGCTGATGGCCCATCCACCGATATGGGTGAGCTGGCACTAGGTCAAAATCTACGTGTTGCCTTCATGCCGTGGAATGGTTACAACTTTGAGGATTCCATTCTTATATCTGAAAGAGTCGTTAAGGAGGATCGTTTTACTTCAATTCATATTGAAGAGTTGACCTGTATGGCTCGTGATACCAAATTGGGTTCAGAGGAGATCACCGGCGATATCCCTAATGTTGGTGAATCTGCACTCTCTAAACTTGATGAGTCTGGTATCGTCTACATCGGTGCTGAAGTCAAAGAGGGTGATATTCTTGTTGGTAAGGTGACGCCTAAGGGTGAGACCCAGCTAACCCCAGAAGAGAAATTGCTACGTGCCATTTTTGGTGAGAAAGCGGCTGATGTTAAAGATACCTCGCTGCGCGTTTCGACGGGTCGCGTAGGTACCGTTATTGATGTTCAAGTCTTTACCCGTGATGGCGTAGAGAAAGATCAACGTGCTCTTCAAATTGAAGAGACGGAGTTGGTTCGTGTACGCAAAGATCTTAATGATCAGCTGCGAATCATGGAAGATGATACTTTTGCTCGTATTGAGAAGATGCTTATGGGCAAATTGGCTGAGGGTGGGCCGAATGGCCTAGCTGCAGGTGCCAAAATCACCAAAGCCTACCTCTCCGACTTAGATCGTGAACAGTGGTTAGAGGTGCGTCTACGTAACGAAGAGACAGCAGTACAGCTAGAAGCGATTGCTGAACAGATCAAACAGCAGCGTGAAACATTCCGTGAAAAGTTTGAAGAGAAAAAACGTAAGCTGACCACTGGTGACGACTTGGCCCCAGGCGTTCTGAAGATGGTTAAGGTCTACGTTGCGGTAAAACGCCGTATCCAGCCAGGTGATAAAATGGCGGGTCGTCACGGTAACAAAGGTGTTATCTCATCGATTGTTCCTGTTGAAGATATGCCATTTGATGAACATGGTGAGCCGGTTGATATCGTGCTCAACCCGCTTGGTGTTCCATCGCGTATGAATGTGGGGCAGCTGTTAGAGACTCATCTTGGTTTTGCTGCAAAAGGTGTAGGGCGCAAAATTGGTCAGATGCTACAGGCACATGCCAAAGTATCTGAGTTGCGTCAGCTGTTGGATAAAATCTACAACAGCAGTGGTAAACAAGAAGATCTCGACTCATTCTCTGATGATGAAATCGTAGAACTCGCCGGCAATCTAACAAAAGGTGTGCCAACGGCAACCCCCGTGTTTGATGGCGCAAGTGAGGAAGAGATTAGAGCCATGTTAAAACTGGCGGATCTGCCAGAGACGGGTCAATGCACACTACGTGATGGCCGCACGGGTGATATCTTTGAGCGTCCCGTAACGGTTGGTTACATGTATATTCTCAAGCTTAATCACTTGGTCGATGACAAGATGCATGCCCGTTCAACAGGGCCATACAGTCTTGTTACACAGCAACCATTGGGCGGTAAAGCCCAGTTTGGTGGGCAGCGTTTTGGTGAGATGGAGGTCTGGGCACTCGAAGCTTATGGTGCCGCTTACACCTTGCAGGAGATGCTCACCGTCAAATCGGATGATGTGAATGGCCGTACTCGCATGTACAAAAATATTGTCGATGGCGATCACCGCATGGAAGCCGGAATGCCAGAGTCGTTCAACGTGTTGGTCAAAGAGATCCGCTCTCTTGGCATCAACATTGAACTCGAACAGGAATAACCAGGAGATACGACTTTGAAAGATCTACTCAAGATTCTGAAGCAGCAGGGGCAGTCTGAAGATTTCGACTCCATCCGTATTGGGCTGACTTCACCAAATATGATTCGCTCCTGGTCTTACGGTGAGGTTAAGAAACCCGAGACCATCAACTACCGTACTTTTAAACCAGAGCGCGATGGTCTCTTCTGTGCCAAGATTTTTGGCCCGACCAACGACTATGAGTGTCTCTGTGGTAAGTACAAACGTCTCAAACATCGTGGTGTTGTGTGCGAGAAGTGTGGTGTTGAAGTTACCCTCTCAAAAGTTCGTCGTGAGCGTATGGGGCACATTGAGCTGGCCAGTCCGGTTGCTCATATCTGGTTTTTAAAATCACTGCCATCACGTATCGGCCTGCTGCTTGATATGACCTTGCGTGACATCGAACGCGTACTCTACTTCGAGTCATTTGTTGTTATTGAACCAGGTATGACCACGCTTGAGCGTGGCCAGCTGATGAACGATGAACAGTATCTCGAAGCGATCGAAGAGCATGGTGATGAGTTTGACGCCCGTATGGGTGCTGAAGCGGTTAACGAGCTGCTGAAGACACTCGATCTGAAAGCAGAGGTTGAGCAGATCCGTGAAGATATGGGGGCTACTAAATCTGAGACTAAGATTAAGAAGTACACCAAACGCCTGAAACTGATTGAGTCACTTGATGCTTCTGGTAACCGTCCAGAGTGGATGATTCTTACCGTATTGCCCATTCTGCCGCCAGAACTGCGCCCATTGGTACCGCTTGATGGTGGACGTTTTGCAACCTCCGATCTAAATGATCTCTATCGCCGTGTTATTAACCGTAATAACCGTCTGAAAAGATTATTGGATCTGAGCGCTCCAGA
>JAMOMH010000032.1 GCA_027068675.1 Sedimenticola sp. | reverse complement strand
CCTGCTAATGGTGAACCTATCATCGTCCCTTCACAGGATGTTGTTTTGGGTCTCTACTACATGACGCGTGATCGGATTGGTGCAAAGGGTGAAGGCCGAGTCTACGCCAACGCTCATGAGGCACGCCGTGCTTATGAGTCAGGTCAGGCTGATCTGCAAGCAAAAGTTCGTATTCGCCTTCATGTTTCACGCTTTGATGAAGATGGTGAGCTCATCACTGAAAGAGCTATTTTTGATACCACTATTGGTCGCTCGATCCTGTCGGAGATTTTACCAAAGGGACTGCCCTTCAATCTGATTAACAAAGCGATGGGCAAACGTGAAATTACAGGGCTGGTTGATATCTGCTATCGAACTGCAGGTCTAAAAGCGACGGTTATCTTTGCGGATCAACTGATGTATACCGGTTTTCGTTATGCAACACGTGCCGGTGTATCTATCGGCATCGTCGATATGGCCGTACCGAAAGAGAAGACTGAGATCCTTGCCTCTGCTGAAGCGCAAGTTAAAGAGATTGAGAATGAGTACGCCTCAGGTGTTGTAACCAACGGTGAACGCTACAACAAGGTTGTCGATATCTGGTCTCACACCAATGATCAAGTTGCTAAAGCGATGATGACAAAACTGGGCAAAGAGACCGCTATTGACCGCGATGGTAACGAGGTAGAGCAAGAGTCATTCAACTCAATCTATATCATGGCCGACTCTGGTGCTCGAGGCTCCGCCGCTCAAATTCGTCAGCTTGCCGGTATGCGTGGTTTGATGGCTAAGCCAGATGGCTCAATCATTGAAACACCGATTACAGCAAACTTCCGTGAAGGTCTAAATGTTCTTCAATACTTCATCTCAACTCATGGTGCTCGTAAAGGTCTGGCCGATACCGCACTAAAAACTGCAAACTCAGGTTATCTGACTCGCCGTTTGGTTGATGTTGCTCAGGATTTGGTCGTTAATACTGAAGATTGTGGCACTGAAAATGGCTTGCTTATGACCCCGATCATTGAGGGTGGTGATGTTGTGGAGCCGCTGAGTGATCGTATTCTTGGTCGTGTTGTCAGCACGGCTATTTGCAAACCAGGTACCGATGAAGTTATCTGTGAGCGTGGTACGCTGCTTGATGAAGGCTGGGTTGATCAACTAGAGAGTGCCGGTGTCGACCAGGTTTTTGTTCGCTCAGCTATTACTTGTGAATGTCGCGTTGGTATCTGTGCAGAGTGTTATGGTCGTGACCTAGCTCGTGGTCATCGAGTCAACCAGGGTGAAGCCGTTGGTGTAATTGCAGCGCAGTCAATCGGTGAGCCAGGTACACAGCTTACGATGCGTACTTTCCATATTGGTGGTGCAGCTTCTCGATCAGTGACAGCTAATAGTATCCAGGTGAAATCAGAAGGCATTATTCACCTGCATAACATCAAAACAGTTAAACATCAGAGCGGTCACTTGGTTGCCGTCTCTCGCTCAGGTGAAATCACCGTGGTTGATAGCGTAGGTCGTGAGAAAGAGCGCTATAAACTGCCGTATGGTGCAACCATTCAGATCGCTGATGGTAATCCTGTAGAGGCTGGTCAGCTTGTTGCAACCTGGGATCCTCACACCCATCCAGTTATCACCGAGGTGGCAGGTACCCTTGAATTCATCGATTTTGTCGATGGCGGTACAGTACAAAGCCAGGTTGATGATCAAACAGGGTTGAGTACGCTGGTTGTTATCGATCCAAAACAGCGCCCAGCAGCGGGTAAAGATCTTCGCCCAATGGTCAAACTGGTCGATGAAAAAGGTCAGGATATGAACATTGTAGGAACCAATATTCCTGCGCATTACTTCCTGCCAGCAGGAGCGATTGTTGGTGTGACCGATGGTGCCAATGTTGGTGTTGGTGACGTATTGGCACGTATTCCACAAGAGTCGAGTAAGACGCGTGATATCACCGGTGGTCTCCCTCGTGTTGCTGATCTGTTTGAAGCTCGTAAACCAAAAGACCCTGCAATCCTTGCAGAAACAACGGGCACGGTCAGTTTTGGTGCGGATACAAAAGGTAAGCAACGACTGGTTATTACTGAAAAAGATGGTGATACAAACGAACTGCTGATTCCGAAGTGGCGTCACGTTAACGTCTTCGAAGGGGAGCATGTTGAGCGAGGTGAGGTTATCTCTGATGGTGAACTCAATCTGCATGATATCTTACGCCTGCGTGGTGTGACTGAACTAGCGGAATATCTTGTTAAAGAGATTCAAGATGTCTATCGCCTACAGGGTGTGAAGATCAATGATAAGCACATCGAAGTTATTATTCGTCAAATGTTGCGTAAAGTTGAAATCACCGCTGGTGGAGATAGCAACTTTTTACGGGGTGAAGTGATTGAGCGTTCTACTTTGGTTGCTGAAAATCAAATATTAGTTGACCAAGATAAACATGGCGCAATTTATGTCCCACTGTTGCTGGGTATTACTAAGGCATCACTGGCGACTGAGTCATTCATCTCTGCGGCATCTTTCCAGGAGACAACTCGTGTGCTAACTGAGGCAGCTGTCCGTGGTCTATCGGACAGCCTAAATGGTTTGAAAGAGAATGTTATCGTTGGACGTCTTATCCCAGCAGGCACAGGTCTTACTTTCCATAAAGAGAGACAGGCTCGTCGTAAAGCAGAACTCGAGGCCGATGCAGCTGATAATGCGAAGGTTGAGATTCCTGTTGAGGAGTTGGAAGAGGCTTTCAAAGAGGCGCTCAATACCTCAGAGAGTTGATCTCATAAAGGAGAGCTTCTACAGCCTGGTCTAATTGATCAGGTTGTAGAAGACAAAATAAAACCCCCGTAACAGCGCTGTTACGGGGGTTTTATTTTGTCACGATTTTATAGAGCAATTGTGACAGATGTTCGCCAACTAAAGGAGTAGTTGGCGAACATCAATTTAGGTAGAGCAATTATGCATTGCGCTCCTTAACCTCTTTAATAACCTCTTCCGCTACATTTTTAGGGCACGGCAGGTAGTGGGAGAACTCCATAGAGAACTGGCCACGGCCGGAGGTCATGGTGCGAAGGTCGCCAATGTAACCAAACATTTCACTTAGTGGGCACTCCGCTTTGATACGCACGCCAGTGATCCCCGCTTCCTGAGATTTAATCATGCCACGGCGACGGTTCAAGTCACCGATAACATCACCCACATGATCGTCGGGTGTGAACACATCAACGGCCATGATTGGTTCAATTAGCTGAGGCCCTGCTTTTGGAATAGACTGGCGGTATGCACCTCTTGCTGCAATCTCAAAGGCTACAGCTGAGGAGTCAACGGCGTGGAAACCACCATCCATCAGGGTAACTTTTAGATCAAGACATGGGAAACCAGCTAGAACACCTTGACCTAGCATGCCCTTGAAACCCTTCTCAATGGCAGGCCAAAATTCACGGGGAACATTACCGCCGGTCACTTTTGAAGCAAACTCAAAACCACTGCCTGGCTCACCTGGTTCGATGATGTAGTCGATCTTACCAAACTGGCCAGAACCACCAGACTGTTTCTTATGCGTGTAGCTATCTTCGATCTTTTTGGTGATTGTTTCACGATAGGCAACCTGAGGTTTACCCACCTCAACGTCAACACCATGTGTACGACGAAGGATATCGATTTTGATGTCGAGATGCAGTTCGCCCATACCTTTAAGAATGGTTTCACCACTATCCTCGTCAGTTTCAACGTGGAAAGATGGATCTTCTTGGATCATTTTACCAAGAGCGATGCCCATCTTCTCTGAACCACCTTTATCTTTAGGTGAGACAGCAATTGAGATAACAGGGGCAGGGAAGACCATTGGCTCAAGTGTGGCTGGTTTTTTCGGATCACACAGTGTGTGTCCGGTCTGAACATTCTTCATACCAAGAACAGCAACGATATCTCCAGCCTGAGCAGAACTGATCTCTTCACGTGAATCAGCATGCATCTCAACAATACGGCCAATTCGTTCTGTTTTACCGGTAAATGTATTGAGGACTGTTGTGCCCTTCTCAATTTTACCTGAGTAGATACGGATAAAGGTTAGTGCGCCGTAACGGTCATCCATGATTTTGAATGCCAAAGCACGAAGAGGTTTGTCTGGGTCAACAGTTGCAAACTCGCCGGTCTCGTTGCCTTCCATATCAACCTCTGGCTGAGGTTTGATCTCAGTTGGGTTAGGCAGATAATCAATGACCGCATCAAGAACCAACTGTACACCCTTATTTTTGAATGATGAACCACAGTAGGTTGGGAAGAAATCGAGGTTAATGGTACCTTTGCGAATACACTTATGAAGTGCTTCTAGAGATGGCTCTTCGCCTTCAAGGTAGGTTTCCATCAGATCATCATCTTGCTCTACTGCTGTTTCGATCAGCTTCTCACGCCACTCTTCAACGGCCTCTGTCATGTCAGCAGGAACATCCTCGATGTGATATTTCAATGGATCACCAGAGTCATCCCATATCCACGCTTTACGGGTAAGAATGTCAACGACACCTATAAAGTCATCTTCAGTACCGATAGGCAGTGTCATGACAAGTGCATTTGCACCAAGCACCTTCTCAACCTGGCCAACCACACGGTAGAAATCTGCACCAAGGCGATCCATTTTGTTGATATAAATTATACGAGCAACCTCAGAGTCATTAGCATAACGCCAGTTAGTCTCAGATTGTGGCTCCACACCACCCGATGCACAGAAAACACCCACACCGCCATCAAGCACCTTCAGAGAGCGGTAAACTTCGATTGTGAAATCTACGTGTCCGGGGGTGTCGATGATATTCAGCTGGTGATCTTTCCACTGACAGGTAGTTGCAGCTGACTGAATGGTAATTCCACGTTCCTGCTCTTGATCCATGAAATCTGTGGTGGCAGCACCATCATGTACCTCACCAATTTTATGAATCTTACCTGTCAGTTTTAGGATACGTTCTGTGGTTGTAGTCTTTCCAGCGTCAACATGAGCAAAGATGCCGATGTTGCGGTAATGTGTTAAGTCTTTCATTTTTGCACTCTATATACAGGTATAAAACATTTACCAAGTCACTCAATATCAATGGAAGGCAGCTTAAGCCTCTTGATGCCTCAGTAGCCTATACGGTATGAGGAAAGAGCGTCTCTCAGATGTTCAGTGATTAAAACAAATAGCCTGATTCCATGTTAGGAGTGGTCAGCTTATTTTAAAGGAGCGGTAGTTTAACCGGAAATGGTAATGGTTGTTAATAAAATTACGCTATTACTAAGGAATATATGTGAATATTTTCCAATTCAGTCTAATCATTATGTAGATCGGTGATATTTTTGCTTGACGATGCCTCTGTTGGGGCATAGAATGCGCCCTCTTCGATTGGCCGGCACTTGTTTTCGGTTGATTCTATTTATAGTATTCCAGCTCGTAAGAGCCTGGGAGAAGGTATTTCAATCTCAATAGCCGAAAGGCCCTGGCGTCTGAATAATTCAGTTGCCACGGGTGACCTTTGCTTTATGCAACGTGTCTGATTGGATGAGTCCGTGGAGACGGCTTGAATGGCAACAATAAACCAGCTGGTGCGTAAGCCCAGGAAACGTAAGATCGAAAAAAGTAACGTGCCCGCCCTTGAGGCGTGCCCGCAAAAGCGCGGTGTATGTACTCGCGTATATACAACAACGCCTAAAAAGCCGAATTCCGCACTTAGAAAGGTAGCGCGAGTTCGCCTCACAAACGGTTTTGAAGTGACCTCGTATATCGGTGGTGAAGGTCATAACCTTCAAGAGCATTCAGTTGTTCTTATCCGTGGTGGTCGTGTGAAGGATTTGCCTGGTGTGCGCTATCACGTTGTACGTGGCAGTCTGGATACGTCCGGAGTCGAGAGTCGCCGCCAAGGTCGCTCAAAATATGGCGCTAAGCGTCCTAAGAGCTAACGAGAAGGTTGAGAAAGAGTTATGCCTAGAAGACGAGTTGTTGCCAAGCGTGAGATTCTTCCGGATCCTAAGCATGGAAGTCAGTTGCTCTCAAAATTCATCAATATGGTGATGGAGAGTGGCAAGAAATCGATTGCTGAGAAGATTCTCTATGGTGCATTAGATCAGGTTGTCGAGCGCCGTAAGGATGTAGAGCCTCTGGATCTTCTTGAGAGTGCGCTAGAAAATGTCCGTCCGTCCGTTGAGGTTAAGTCTCGCCGAGTGGGTGGTGCAACCTATCAGGTGCCCATTGAAGTTCGTCCCAGTCGTCGCAACTCATTGGCGATGCGTTGGTTAATTGATGCAGCACGTAAGCGCAGTGAAAAATCAATGGCATTGCGTCTTGCCGGTGAGTTGATGGATGCGGCTGACAGCAAGGGTTCTGCTGTTAAGAAGAAAGAAGATACGCATCGCATGGCTGAAGCGAATAAAGCCTTCTCTCACTACCGCTGGTAAAGGCGGTTCGAAAGTAGGGCAAACTTGTGGCACGTAGTACGCCAATAGATCGTTATCGCAATTTAGGCATCATGGCGCATATTGATGCAGGTAAGACGACAACGACTGAGCGAATACTCTTTTATACTGGGGTTTCGCACAAAATTGGTGAGGTTCATGATGGCGCTGCTACTATGGACTGGATGGAGCAAGAGCAGGAGCGCGGGATCACGATAACCTCCGCTGCAACAACCTGCTTTTGGTCTGGAATGGCCAATCAATATGAGCGGCATCGTATCAATATAATTGATACGCCTGGACATGTTGATTTTACGATTGAGGTGGAACGCTCGCTACGCGTCTTGGATGGTGCGTGTGCAGTCTTCTGTGCAGTAGGTGGTGTAGAGCCTCAATCAGAAACGGTCTGGCGGCAAGCTGATAAGTACGGTGTGCCGCGGATAGCGTTTGTAAATAAGATGGATCGCACAGGTGCGGACTTCTTACGTGTTATAGAGCAGGTGAGAGATCGTTTGGGTGCGAACCCAGTGCCCGTTCAGTTGCCAATTGGCGCTGAGGAGGGGTTCAGTGGTGTGGTGGATCTCATTAAGATGAAAGCGATCATCTGGGATGAGTCATCACGCGGCATGGAGTTTGAAGAGCAGGAGATTCCTGCTGGTCTTGTCGCTGAGTGTGAAGAGTGGCGAGAGTCAATGGTTGAGGCGGCAGCTGAGGCCAATGACGAGCTGATGGAGAAGTACCTAGAGGATAGTGAGCTCTCTGCTGAAGAGATTCGCGAAGGTCTGCGTATAAGAACATTGGCTAATGAAATTGTTCCGGCGTTATGCGGTACCGCCTTTAAAAATAAAGGTGTCCAAGCAGTGTTGGATGCGGTGATTGAGTATTTACCATCGCCAGTTGATGTCCCATCAATCAAAGGTCTCCTTGATAAGGATGGTGAGGAGAGAATAGAGCGCAAGGCGGATGACAGTGAGTCTTTTGCTGCGCTGGCTTTTAAAATAGCAACCGACCCGTTTGTCGGTACGCTTACGTTTTTTCGGGTCTACTCGGGTGTTTTGACGAGTGGTGATGCAGTCTTTAATCCGGTTAAAGGTAAGCGTGAAAGAGTTGGACGCATCCTACAGATGCACGCTAACTCAAGAGAAGAGGTTAGTGAGGTTAGGGCGGGTGATATCGCCGCTGCTGTTGGTCTTAAGGATACAACGACGGGTGATACGCTCTGTGATCTGAAAAATAAGATCACCCTTGAGAGAATGGATTTTCCAGATCCTGTCATATCGGTTGCTGTTGAGCCGAGAACAGCAGGTGATCAAGAGAAGATGGGTATTGCGCTGACTAAGTTAGCGCAAGAAGATCCATCCTTTCGAGTTCATACGGATGAAGAGTCTGGACAGACAATCATCTCTGGAATGGGTGAGCTTCACCTTGAGATTATTGTAGATCGTATGAAACGCGAGTTTTGCGTCGAGGCGAACGTCGGTGCGCCTCAGGTCTCCTATCGAGAGACCATACGCGTATCGGTTGAGCAGGAAGAGAAGTTTATACGACAAACAGGTGGGCGAGGGCAGTATGGCCATGTCTACCTTCGGATCGAGCCGCAAGAAGTAGGGGCTGGTTACGAATTTGTTAATGAAATTGTAGGTGGGTCTGTTCCCCGAGAGTACATTCCAGCGGTTGATAAGGGTGTACAAGAACAGATGAAAAATGGGGTGATTGCTGGTTATCCAGTGGTCGATGTGAAGGTCACTTTGTACGATGGTTCGTATCATGATGTTGACTCTTCTGAAATGGCGTTTAAAATAGCCGGCTCGATCTGTTTCAGGCAGGGCGTAGAAAAGGCGAAGCCGGTACTTCTTGAACCGGTTATGAAGGTTGATGTTTTAACGCCAGAAGATTATATGGGCGACGTGATGGGTGATCTGAATCGACGTCGCGGAATTGTGCAGGGGATGGAGGATGTCCCCGCAGGAAAAAGTATCGCCGCTGAGGTTCCGCTCTCCGAAATGTTCGGGTATGCAACTGATCTTAGATCAGCAACGCAAGGTAGAGCGACCTACAGTATGGAATTTTTAAAATATAACGAAGTGCCGGCAAATGTTGTCGATGCGATCATTAAGAGATAGAGGTAACGACGGTGTCCAAGGAAAAATTTGAACGTACGAAACCGCATGTAAACGTGGGTACGATTGGTCACGTCGATCACGGCAAGACCACATTAACCGCGGCGATCACCCGCGTTATGGCAGAAGAGCATGGTGGAGAAACCAAAGCCTTCGATC